>JBGTKQ010000192.1:0-20998 GCA_041744555.1 Pyrinomonadaceae bacterium | reverse complement strand
TTTACTATCGGTTTGCTACCGATGCCGAGCTCGATCAAAAGGTGCTCGGTTATCTGACCGAACAGCGGGTGCGCCGACTGAAGACGGCGTATCCGCCTCACACTATAATCGATCCAACGATCATTACCGGCGAAATGCGTCGGCACAAAACGAACGAAGAAGTAGCAACTATGCAGACCGCCGCAAGCATCGCCGCCGAGGCTCACATTCTAGCGATGAAAAAGGTAAAGCCGGGAATGAATGAAGGCCAGGTCGAGTCCTTGATGGAAGCCTACATGAAGGACAAAGGTGCTAGCGGCGTTGCATACAATTCAATTGTCGGCGGCGGTGCAAACGCGACCATTCTTCATTATGTTGAGAACAATATGCCGCTGAACGATGGCGATCTGATACTGATCGACGCCGGTGCAGAGTATAAAGGCTACGCCAGCGACATCACGCGAACCTATCCGGTCAATGGAAAATTTTCACCCGCTCAGCGTGAGGTTTACGACGTTGTGCTCGACGTACAGAAAAAGTGTATCGATTACACAGTGAAAGGGAACACCGTCAAAGCCCGACAGGAACATTCGGTCGAGCTTTTGACGGAAGGAATGGTCAAGCTCGGACTGTTAAAAGGCAAGACGAAAGATCTGATCAAGAAGAAAGAATACCTTCGGTACTACATGCACGGCGTAGGGCACTATCTCGGGCTTGATGTGCACGATGCCGGCAGGTATTTCACCGACCAAGGTGCGAAGAATTCGAAACCGTTTGCGCCTGGAATGGTGCTCACCGTTGAACCCGGAATCTACGTTCCGTTCGACGACAAAGCAGCTCCGGCAAAATACCGCGGCATCGGAATTCGTATCGAAGACGACGTTCTGGTTACTGAAAACGGCAACCGAAACCTTACTGAAAAAGTTACAAAAGAGGCCGACGAGATCGAAGCGATAATGCAGAAGGGGAAGAAATAATTTAGATGGATCTAACCCTGCTCGGTAAAAATCTGCCGGCTCTGCTCGCCGCGTTATTCGTCGCGATACTCTTCATTCAATCGGGGCTCGACAAGGTCTTTGATTGGAAAGGTAATCTCGAATGGCTAACCGGTCATTTTTCGAAGACGTTCCTAAGCGGAATGGTTCCGATAATGCTCGCTCAGCTTACTTTTCTCGAACTGGCGACTGGTCTTTTGAATGCGGGAGGCATTCTTTATTTTCTCTTCACCGGATCGACGATCGTTATCTTTTACGCGTCAATTCTCGGAGCAATAACGATCATCGGGCTATTTTTCGGACAGCGGCTCGCAAAAGATTATCCCGGAGCCGCTGTTCTCGTTCCTTATTTCATTCTTCTGCTGATCACGATCATATTGACGAACCCTTACCAGCATTCGCTCGCTACACTCGCAAAAGTGTAGCTAAATTAATCAAAGTTCGGCCTCACAAAAGCGCTGGTTGATCATGCCTTTTGGAAAGAAAATATAGCAGTAACTTCCTTTTCAGCAGGGGCCTTTTCCGCGGAAGGATACGGTTCAAGTTTAACCAAATGAATACGATATCCGCCGAAGGTCACGTTGTTGTGGTCCGGTTCGGTCGAGAACTCGACGGTCACTGCATCTCCGTTCTGGTGCTCCAGAATTACTTTGATCCGTGCGCGGCCTGCCCATATACAATTCGCCTGAGTAGGACATCTTGAATCCTCGATCACTTCGACGAAATTCACACTTAACACCGACAATATATTGGCCTTAACTTCGCCTAATTTTACCTTGAATTCTTCTTTACCCTGAGCATTCATTACAGAGCAAAGAACCACTAAAACTGCCGGAATCGTAAGAATATAATGTCGCATACTGCTCAAGCCGCCACCTTCCAATTTGATTTTAACTTCTCAATGATCGCACTCGCGAATTCTTCGGTCTTCGCCGTTCCACCTAGATCTTTCGTTATCGATTTGCCGTCCGCAAAAACCGCAAGCATCGCTTTGTCGATCGCGTCGGCCGCATCCGTTTCGCCGATGTGTCGCAGCATCAACACCGCCGATATCAACAACGCTGTCGGATTGGCAATGCCTTGACCTGCGATGTCGGGAGCTGAACCGTGAACCGCTTCAAAAACGGCTCCCTGTTCGCCGATGTTCGCGCCCGGGGCCAATCCCAAACCCCCGATCAGGCCCGCGCAAAGATCTGAAAGGATGTCTCCGTAAAGATTCTCCATCACCATCACATCGAACTGCTCCGGCCGCATAACGAGCTGCATACAGCAGTTATCGATGATCTTGTCATCAGCCGTTATTTCAGGGAAATCCTTCGCAACGTTGTAAAAACATTCGAGGAAAAGCCCGTCCGAAAGCTTCATTATGTTCGCTTTGTGAACAGCGGTCACCTTTTTGCGACCGTTCGCCTTCGCGTATTCAAATGCATATTTTGCGATACGAGTAGAAGCTTTCTCGGTGATGATCTTTAGGCTTTCAACAACGCCCGGCACCACGATGTGCTCAAGCCCCGCATAAAGGTCCTCGGTATTCTCGCGAACGATCACGAGGTCGAGCCCCGGATAGCGGCATTCAACGTTTGGAAGCGCCTTGATCGGGCGAACATTTGCATAGAGATCTAGTGCCTTCCGAAGCCCGACATTGACCGATGTGAATCCCTTGCCGATTGGCGTCATTATCGGCCCTTTAAGAGACACCTTGTTGCGCCGCATCGCCTCGATAGCACTATCGGGTAACGTCGAGCCAAATTTTTCAAGCGCTTGCGCTCCCAATATCTGTGTTTCCCATTCGACGTCAATTCCCGTCGCCTCAATGATCCGAACCGTTGCCGCAACTATTTCCGGCCCAATGCCATCGCCCGGAATTAAAGTGATCGTGTGTTTCATAAATTCTTTCGTTTGAACGAATATCTTATAATACTTCCATGGTTTTATGAACGTACTTGTAATCGGTGGCGGCATTATTGGGCTTTCGATCGCTCGCGAGCTTCGTCTGTCCGGAATAACGAAAATAAGGGTGATCGAAAATTCTACGGCCGGAACTCAGGCTTCGTGGGCGGCCGCCGGAATGCTGGCGCCGAATGCTGAGGCAGAAAAAGCCGGTGCGTTCTATAACTTTTGTGCAGCTTCGAATGCGATTTATGCTGATTTCGTTCGTCGACTTGCTGAGGAGTCGGGGGTTGATGTGGACTATCGCAAGTGCGGAACGATCGAAGTTGCTTTATCTGACGATGAAGCGGCATCGCTTTCAGCGAAGATCGAACAGCAAAGAAGTCAGGGATTCAAACTTGAGGCGATGGATTCGGGCGGCATCTTGAGCCTTGAGCCAAATGTTTCGCAAAGCGTCGTTTGTGGTGTCCATTATCCGGATGACGGCTATATTGATAACCGCAAGCTGCTTGAAGCCCTAACCGTTTATTTGCGCCTTAACGGTATAGATATTGAAGATCATTTGGTCGAATCGCTTATTGTTGAAGGCGATCGGATCACTGGAGCGATCGCCAGCAACCGAACCTACGATGCCGATGTAACTATACTTGCAACAGGAGCCTGGTCGTCGCTCATCAAAATCGGAGTTCGGCCGTTGCCGTTCAACGTCAAGCCGATCAAGGGCCAGATGAGTATTTTTGCACATCCGTCGTTGAATCTGCGAAAAGTTGTCATTGCTCAGGGAGCATATTTAACTCCGCGCGATGACGGACGAATTTTGGTCGGTGCAACGGTCGAAGATGTCGGCTTCGACCGAAGAATCGACGACGATGCTATTAGTGGCCTAAAAACCGCGGCGAGGCGAACTATGCCGATGCTCGAACGTATCGAACCAGTGGAGACATGGTGCGGTTTTCGTCCATTTGCGGGTGATGGATTGCCGATAATCGGAGAAATCAATGGATTGAAGGATCTTTTCATCGCAACTGCTCATTTTCGGAACGGCATTTTGCTTGCTCCGCTGACCGCAAGGATAATTGCGGACAAGATCGTGAGAGATATTGAGTCACCGTTTATTAGAGCTTTTCGCCCCCAACGGTTCTTGCAAAATTCAGGGGCCAGCTACAGATAATTAATGAAGTTATTTCTATTTCCTCTATTCTGTTTCGTTCTGTTCTGTGCGTTTGCGGACGGTCAATCGCGGCGTGCGACCGGGCAAGTTCCGGCAAATACTGAGGCAAACGAACGCACGGTAAGGCAAATGTTTGACGAGGTAAATGAATACAACCGCGTAAAATTTGCTGAATATCAAGAGAAGAAAGTTCCCTACAGCGAACAACTTCGGATCAAAACTGAAAACGAGCGAAAGCAGCTGGCCGCTAAATATGCTGCGATCGCTTCGGCTCGAACACTGACCGATACCGAAGAGACGTATTTCATAGGAATGCTCCATTGGGTAGCCGAAAATATGGACGGCACCGCGGCCGCGTTGATCCGCTATCTTGCAGCCGATGGAACCGAAGCCGCTCGCCGACAGAATGCTCGTGCTGTTCTCGTTTTTGTCTATTCGAAACAAGGAAAGACTGACGCGGCCATTTCCCGTCTTGGTGAATACGAGAATACGGAACCCGTAAAAATGAGCGAGATCTGGCGAATGAATGCCGAGGTCGCAAAGGCATTTCTCGCGAAAAAGGAATTCGCAAAAGCCGAGACAAATGCGTCGGCTGCTTACACTGCCGCGAAGAAATTGATCCTCGATCCTGCGTCCAATATCAATCCGCTCGACGCCGCTCTCGATTCGGGCATGCTTCTTTTCGACGCTCGCAATTTGTCCGGCAAAACCTCAGAAGCCGATGCGGCGCTCGATGATATGCGTCAAACGGCGGCAAAGATAAAAAACCATTCATTCTACTTTTATGCCGCTGACAAGCTGATCAAACATCGCATTGAAACGGGTCGGAAGCCGCTGGCGATGGAAACATATCTAGAATCGCTGATCCAGGCCGGCAAAGACATTCCGGCCGCCGATGGCTTGAACGAATCGATCCAAAGGCTAAAGAACCGTAAAAAGCATTACGACTTGCTCGGTGAGCCTGCCCCCGAGTTGATCGGCGTTGATAAATG
The DNA here is from genome assembly GCA_041744555.1 of Pyrinomonadaceae bacterium. Taxonomy (GTDB): domain Bacteria; phylum Acidobacteriota; class Blastocatellia; order Pyrinomonadales; family Pyrinomonadaceae; genus OLB17. The sequence goes on along the minus strand of JBGTKQ010000192.1, from coordinate 15,971 downwards.
GTTTCCTGGTAAAACGCAGACGCTGGGTTCGATGAAAGGGAAGGTGATTTTGCTCGATTTTTGGGCAACTTGGTGCGGACCGTGTTTCGATGCCTTTCCGCATCTTCGGGAATGGAACGCTGATCTGTCCGACAATGGTCTTGTTATTCTCGGTGTCACCCGCTACTACGGACGGGCCAACGGTCTTACCGTCGATGAATCGAACGAGATCATTTTCCTAGAGCGGTTTCGTGAAAAACATGCTTTGCCGTATGATTTTGTCGTATCGAAAGATCAAAAGCTGCAGCAACTGTATGGCGCGTCGAACCTGCCGACGGCGGCACTGATCGACCGCCGGGGCCGCGTCAGGTATCTTGAAACCGGCTCCAGCCCGAGCCGGCTCGAAGAAATGCGGTCAATGGTATTGAAGCTGCTTGACGAAAGATAACGAATGGCAAAGCCGAAGCCCCAGCCGAAAAGGAATGGGACAAAGACACAGACGTTTTATGACCGCATTGCTGAGGTTCATAACCTCGCGCTCAAAGTTAATGGCTATCGCATTTCTGTTGCGAAATTTATGCGATCGCTCGACCTCGGGATTGACGCCGATTCGAACGTTCTTGATGCCGGTAGCGGAACCGGCATTGTAACCCTTGGTTTTGCGGATGCAGGTTTTAGCCCAAAGCAGCTTATTGCATTCGACCTTTCGCACAAATCCCTTCGGTTAGCGACCGAGCAATTCACAAAAGAACGAAAAAAGGGCACAAAGAATGTGATCCCGGTTCAGGGCAATGTTCTCCAGCTTCCCTTTGCCGACGATACGTTCCAAGTAGTGATCTCGTGCGGTGTGCTCGAATACGTTTCCTTGGACGACGGGCTTCGTGAGCTAGCCCGCGTCATCAGACCGGGCGGCAAGCTTGTTTTAATACCCGTCAAGCCATCGATCGTTGGCTCGGTTCTCGAATTTCTTTACAAGTTCAAGATCCATCAACCTGGCAATGTACGAAGGATCGCCGAGCAATTTTTCGACATCGAAGGAAACCATGAATTTCCGCTGAACGAGCCCATCGGGTGGTCTAAAACGATCTTTCTCCTTAAAAAGCCGGCCCAGCCAAAGAAATGAGCCTGGAAATAATTGCACATCGCGGTTCCAGTGCTCATGCGCCGGAAAACACACTTGCAGCATTTCGGCGTGCGATCGATGACGGCGCCGATGGGATAGAATTTGACGTTCGACTTACAAAAGACGGTGACGCCGTCGTATTTCACGACCGAACATTGCAACGAACAGCCGGGCAGGAAGAGGAGGTCATCGACACAAGCGTAGAGGAACTCGTTGGGATCGATGTCGGCAAATGGTTTGACCGGGCAAACGATTCGAATGAACCGACCAACTACACCGGCGAGACTATTCCGACGCTTTCTGCGACTCTCGATTTTCTGCGTGAATTCCCGGGCTCTGTCTACATCGAACTCAAGGGCAAAGAACACCACATCGGGCGGCTTACCGATCGAGTGGCAACTTGTTTGAATGAACGACAAATGTGCGGGCGAGTTATCGTCAAGAGCTTTAAGCTTTCGGCGATCCCGCGAATCAAAATGCTTTGCCCGGGAATTAAAACCGCCGCCCTTTTCGCTCCGAAGATACGGAATATTCTCCGTAAAGAAAAGTACCTGGTAAAGATCGCTGAAGAACTTGGTGCCGAGGAAATATCGGTTCATTATTCGCTCGCCACTCGTAAACTACTGAGAAAGGCTGAACGCCGCGGGATGAATGTCGTTGTTTGGACGACCGACCATCCGCGTTGGGTGAGACGTGCGATCAAGCTAGGCATCAAGGCCTTGATAACCAACGACCCGGCAAGATTAGTCGGAGTAAGGAATTCTTTACCGAACTAAGAGCCATTGTTTCGGATCTTATAGTTCGTTCCTTTTGCCAACTCTCCCGCAGATCGAGCCAAGGATCATTCGGGTGATCCGGAATGGGTTTCGATCGGGGTCTTTGAATCGGGCCGCCACGGCTTACTGCTCGTCGATCTGTTTTTGAAGTTGAACGATGAAGGAACGGACGGCGGGTGCATCGACCGAATCGGGGAAGTCAGCGAGAAACTCTTTGTAAAGAGCGATCGCTTCCATGAACTTCTGTTGGTGTTCAAGAATTCGGCCAAGAATTTGAAATATGATACCGGCATCCGGCGATCCGCCGAGTTGTTCTATTGCTTCAGAAAAATTCTTGGCGGCTTCCTCGTAATCGCGATCCGCCGCCGCGACCTCGCCTTCGCCGAGTTTCATCTCGGCCCGCTCCTGATAGAGAATCCCAAGGCCGGTGTGAGCTTCGGGCTGAAAGCCCCGGCCAAGCGTTATAGCTCGTTTGAATTCAGCTATGGCGCGTGCTTCTTCGTTAGTATCTTTATGCAGACGGCCCTTTACCGCCGAAGCCTCGGCATACGACGGCCGTAATTTGAGAGCAGAGTTTATTGCACTGAAAGCTGCTTCTATATTTCCCCGTTCCGATTCGGTCCGGGCCAGCCCAACATAAGCTTCCGCAAATGTTGGACGGAACTCGATAGCTTTCCGGTAAAGTTCAGCCGCTTTTCCGCGGTCGATCGGTGCTGATCTTTCAGCATTTTGATAGGTAAGCTCAGCTTGATCGTCGGTCTTTGACAACGCGATCTTTATCTCGCCTGTTCTCGTCGCCGTCAATGGCGCGGTCGCTTCTTTAAAGCCATACGCGCGAACCCGTATCGTCTTGCGACCGACCGGAACTCGCCGAACCTTAAAGGTCCCTGATTCGTCGGTCGCGCCATATCTAACGTCGTTGATCCAAACCGTAGCATTAGGTTCGGAAATGATAATTATCTCGTTTCGCGTCACTTGGGTGCTTGCCTGTGAAAAGGAAATAGATGCCAGCAGCAAAATTGTTGGAACCGCGAGCGATGTTCGCAGAATTGACTTTATTTGACTAATCTTCACAATTCTATTGATGCATTTGAGCCATCCAACGTTTCTCAGTAATGACCATTATTACGAAAACCAGGATGTTATTGATCGGAAACCGACAATATCAAAAGTCGTTTGCCCAGCCGTAATTGAAACTTGATTTTTTTAACATGCAAACTATAATCAAGTTTCTGTGGCTGGGTAGCTCAGCTGGTTAGAGCGCGGGATTCATAACCCCGAGGTCGGGAGTTCAAGTCTCCCCCCCGCCACCACAGTTTGCTGAAGGCAGTTCCAACGGACTGTCTTTTTCATTTGGTCGATCAGCTCGTCAGCCGACGGTAGATATTTGGAAGCCTTTCGGGAAGCGAAAGCACATCGTCGATGATCGTGTAGCCAACATCCCCGTATAGGTCTCGTAGCTCGGCTTCGGATTCGCGGTCGATAGTAATGCAAAATGGCGTAATACCGTTTGTCTTCGCTTCGATCAACGCTTCACGAACGTCCTCGCGAGCATAACGGGCGTCGCCATAATCATGATCGTAGGGCCGTCCGTCGGTAAGAATGATTAAAAGCTTGGTTCGGCTTTCCTGTATAAGTAGTTTGTGGGCAGCGTGGCGGATCGCGGCACCAAGCCGTGTGTTATTTTGGAACGTAATACCGCCGATACGCCTCTCAGTTTCTTCCGAATATTTTTCGTCGAAGTCCTTAAAGACGTAAAACTTTACGTTTCGCCGGCCCTCGCTCGTAAATCCGTTGAGAGAGTAAATGTCGCCTACGGCTTCGAGTGCTTCGCTCATCAGGACAAGGCCTTCCTTTTCGATCTCAATTATCCGCCGACCGGGAAATGTATAGGGCTGCAGCGGATTACGTGTGATCGTCCGAGCCGTCGATGATGATTGGTCAAGCAGCAGTGAAACCGAAACATCCCGTTGCCGTCGAAGCCGTTTCGTATAGATATTTTCAGATTGCCGACCATCCGCTTTGCGATCGACGACAAAATCGATAAGTGCATTCAGGTCGTAATCCTCGCCGTCCAACTCGCGGTTGATCTTCGATAAATTCTCAGGCTTCATCAGTTGAAACTGATGACGGATCGAAGAGATAACACCGCGGTATCGGGAGCGGGTTAGTTCAACGAATGTTCGGTCGCCATGCTTCACGCGCTTCTCAACGACACGGCTCCAACCGACGCGATAATCGTTAAGTTCTCGGTCCCATTCGTCGTAAGCAAACGCTTCTTCACCTAATTCGATCGCCTGTTCGGTAACCTCATTATGTGACCACGACTCTGAACCTTGAAGATCGTCCGGGTCGTCTTCCTCTTCGTCGGCGTTCCAGGCGTTGAACAGATCTCTTAAGTCCTGCATCGATTGTGGCCGTTCTTCTCGTTTCGCTTTATCATCGGTCGCGGCCTCATCTGAATGATTGTCGTCGTAGGAAAATTCACTCTTGTCTTCGAGTTCGTCGCTCTCGATCTCATCTGTTTGTTCGGGCGTGATATTTTGGAAAAGGTTGTAGACTCGGCTTGTCGCAAAAAGAGAATCCGCAACATTCGGGAGTTTGTTCTTATTCAGGTCGCTTTGCAGATGGTTTTCGACGACGCTCTGTATCTCTGAAACTATTTGGCTATAAAAACTTCTGGCGTCCTCAGTTGCTCCGCCGCAGAGCGTGATCTGAAAAAGGAGTTCGAACGGAACTTGGTGAAATGGGACATCGAAAATAAAGGGCCGGCTTTTGCGAAGAAATTGTTGCATTAGATCAAGGTCTTTGCGCAAGCCCCGATATGTCGATCGAAGGAGTCCATCGATCCTGGCATTCTCCATCGTCGTGAAGATCTTACGCGCAAGTCTGGGTTCAGGAAATGCATTCAGAATCGCTTTGTAATCGGAACCTTTTGGGAGTGAACTTGTTCGTTTGGTCTTTTCGTGCTGCAGTTCTTGATCCGAAAGAGCACGTTCTCCTTTTTGCACATCTTCTATATAACCGGCCAAAGAGAAAGCGTCGATCTGATCGGCAGTAGCCGAGTAGATTTGTGCAAGATCATCGAATGCGGCTTTGAGTTCGATCGTGTCCTTAAGAAACGTGCCGAATTCTATCTGCCCGGCGCCGTAAGCCGAGAGCACTTTGAACAGTCGGAAATCCATCTCTTCGGTATTGAATTCGGCTATCGTGTTGGGCAAGTAGATCGTTTTCCCGTCGCCAATTCGTGATTCCTGTGGCATCGAGGACTGAGGGGCGATCTCGATATCGCGACCCGTCAATCCTTCGATATACATTCGAAGAACATGTTGGACGTCTTCCAAATGGAGCCCTGTGCGTGTCTTGCGAAGGCGGTCGTTTGAATGGCGGGTCTCAAGCGAAAAGTAACTTCGTCTGGCCCTGATCGATTCATCCTGCATTTCACGGAGGCCGGTCAGTATCCATTCTTCGTACTGGTCTAGCGACACAACCCTCAATGCAGACGCCGATGATCTAAATGCAGCAAGGGCACTTTCGCCATCTGTCCGCGCAATATCGGCTACAAGCTTAAAAATTCGACAGATCGCAAGTCGCTTTACGTCGCCGCTGTTTGCTCCGTCCAATTTTATCCCGGCGATCTGATTCAAGAACTTTGGAGTCGCCTTTAGAAATGCGATAAGAGTTGCGTTTCCGTGGGGGGCTATTACGTCAAGCACATCACACCAGTCGATGAAAACACCAGCCTCATAACGCATTACCGCTCCGCCAGAAGCTACAAAATGAAGTGTGACGCTTCCGCCGTGTTCGAGAAACTTGGAAGCACTATTGGCCAGAACGACCGCATTTGTCGTGTTCAACCCGACTAAGGACTCCGGCACGATAGCCCAAAGATCAGCGGTCATTCCACCCGTTCGATTTGCAAACAGAAAGCCCAGCGCCACGATGGATTCCGCAACTAACCTATGCCCTTCCGGATCATTTGGAGTGTCAGTTTTCACCTGATCAACTGCTTTGATAGCATTCGCAACGACAGGCGTGTGTTTGAGAAAATCAGAACTGTGCTTTGCCGAACGGTTTGCGATCTCTGCTGCGAGCCTCAGCATTTCCATCAGAAGTTCATCGTCGTCGATCGTTTGCGCCAGTTGCGGAACCATCCTAAACGTTTCGAGGGAAGTTGAACTGGAAAGAACCAATTGCCTTGTGCATATTTGAAGCGCATAGCTTCTAGCGACCTCAGGAACAGCTTCCATCGAAGCCGCCGCCTCGCTCAGAAACATTGATCCCGTCTCAACATTGCCCATTGCCAATCGACGACCAAGCTCACCCCAGAGACGAAGGTCGTCACTAGAAAGAATTTTGGCGGCCTTTGGAACAGCCTCGACAAAATCACGGCTTACGCGAAGACTCACTCCGGCGAGAGCGGCACTCAACTCTACTGCAACGCGTCGCTTGTCCGCTGACAACCGACCGAGCTTAGCCGCTAGTCCTGTAAGTGTTTCTTTATGGGAACCCTTTTCTTCCATCTCATTGATGAGTTTAGAAATCGTTTAAGTTAAAGTCCATCGCCCAAGCGAAACGTCGAGCACGGTAAAGAAACACGAAACTAAGGGCTCTCGAAATTTTTTTCTTTCAATATAAAAAATTCTCATTGCCTTCTGTGTTGGATGCATCGACCGACTAACTTTTCTTCGAGGCTGCTTCGCACGGAGCGATCTTCGCCGGTATGAAAGCTATCTCAGCTTCTTCCGTGAAAACAACCTAGAACCGATGACGACTTTTTAGGCAGCCCAGAATCGGCTGATATCATATGATGATATCATTAGTTACTGATCACCCTAACACCGAAACTGTATGCGAGAGAATAGTTTACAGGTATAGGTGCGACCGTGAACAGGCTCTTCATTATCATTGGTCGGCGATCTTGTGGAAAGAGCGAAATTCTCAGAAGAGTGCGCCAAGTTAAGAAAGTTTCTCTGAAATACTTTTGATACTGACCTTTGGTATCAGTTACGATGCCGGCGCAATCGGTGAAACAAAATAGCGTCAACGGTAAGCGCCCATCTTTTCATATACATAGATGATAAAAGTTAAAGAAAAACTTTACACAAATTAATAATTCTGTGATACGTTTGTTCTCGGTTAGTACGCTCTACCAAAAAACCAAAAAGAGAAAGAATAAAAATATGGCAGCAAAAAAACCAGCAGCAAAAAAAGCAGCCCCTGCTAAGAAAGCAGCGGCCCCGAAGAAGGCGGCTCCGGCCAAGAAAACAGTAGCTCCTAAAAAAGCAGCTCCGGCAAAGAAGGCAGCAGCTCCTAAAAAGGCAGCTCCGGCAAAGAAGGCAGCAGCTCCTAAAAAAGCAGCTCCGGCAAAAAAGGCAGCAGCTCCTAAAAAAGCGGCTCCGGCAAAGAAGGCAGCAGCTCCTAAAAAGGCAGCTCCGGCAAAGAAGGCAGCTCCTAAGAAAGCGGCTCCAAAGAAGAAGTAGCCTGACCCGATTTTTTCGATGGGTCAGTAAAAACGCTCGGCACTTGTTGTCGGGCGTTTTTCCATATCAGTTATAGTTGAATTTAAGAGTTTGAAGAAAGGGCACAGGCCACGCGGTATCGGCGTTCAGTCAGAATAAGAGTTTGATCTCATTTTCTTCAATTTCCCCAGTTACGGTTCCGCCTTCCACAAGCTTCCCAAAGAGGATCTCTTTTGCAAGCGGTTGTTTTATCTTTTCATGGATCAACCGAGCCATTGGTCGAGCTCCGTACCTTGCATCAAATCCATTTATCGCGAGCCACCGTCGTGCCTCATCGGTGAGTTTCACGAGTACTCGCTTTTCTGCCAACTGGCCGTTTAGTTCGTTGATAAATTTGTCTACGATTGACTGAATAACTTCAAGATCGAGCGCCTTGAACGGTATCCAAGCGTCAAGCCGATTTCGAAATTCCGGAGAGAATGTTCGCTCGATCACACCCTTGGCATTTCCCTTAGTGTCTGCAGAATTTCGAAAACCTACGCCGCCCGAAGACAGCTCTCGTGCGCCTGCGTTAGTCGTCATGATCAGAATGACGTTCCGAAAGTCGGCCTTCTTTCCGTTGTTATCGGTCAAGGTCGCTGAGTCCATTACCTGCAAAAGCAGGTTGAATAGATTCGGATGCGCTTTTTCGATCTCGTCTAGTGCTAGTACCGCATGCGGCGTGCGCATAATTGCCTCCGTAAGCAAGCCGCCTTGATCAAACCCGACATATCCCGGGGGCGCACCTATCAAGCGAGAAACCGTATGCGATTCGGCATACTCGCTCATATCAAATCTTAGGAACTCGATGCCTAGAATTTCTGCTAGCTGCTTTGATACCTCAGTTTTTCCGACACCAGTCGGACCCGAGAAAAGGAACGAACCAACCGGTTTCGATTGGTGGCCTAAACCCGCGCGCGATATCTGAATTGCATCGACCACTTTGTCGATCGCCTCGTCTTGGCCAAAGATGAACTTCTTTAAGTCTTCCCGCAGCGATCGTAATCTTTCGCGTTCATCAGAAACAACCGTTTTTGGCGGCACCTTTGCCATTCTGGCGATCGTGTTTTCCACCATCTGAACGGTGATCCTTTTCGGTCGCTTTCCAACCGGTAATAGTTTGACCGACGCTCCAACTTCATCGATTACGTCGATCGCCTTGTCTGGTAGGAATCGGTCATTAATATATTTGCCGGCTAGTTCTGCCGCGGTTCGAAGTGCCTCGGTCGAGTATTTCACTCCATGATGATCTTCGTAGAATTTCTTTAGGCCGTTTAGGATTAGAAATGTCTCGTCGATAGTTGGCTCGCTAATATCTATACGTTGAAACCGTCGCGCTAGTGCTCGATCTCGGTCAAATGCCGCCTTGTACTCGGCATGCGTCGTCGATCCAATACATCGAAGTTCACCCGCTGCGAGTGCGGGCTTGAGAATGTTCGATGCATCCATCGACCCACCGGAAACAGAACCGGCGCCTACCACCGTGTGGATCTCATCAATAAAAAGAATGGCATTCTCTTCCTTTTTTAGGTCGCCGATTATCGACTTGAAACGCTGTTCGAAATCACCCCGGTATCGAGTACCGGCAAGAACTGCTCCCATGTCCAAAGCAAAAACCTTTGCGCCGATCAAAACGTCAGGCACTTCATCGTTAGCGATCTTGAGTGCAAGGCCCTCAGCTAAAGCTGTTTTACCTACTCCTGGCTCACCGACATAAAGCGGATTGTTCTTTTTCCGCCGACAGAGCACCTGTATAGTTCGCTCGATCTCTCCGGTTCGCCCGACGATCGGATCGATAAAGCCCTCTTTGGCGCGAGCGACAAGTTCGACGGTAAAACTTTCCAACGGTTTACCTGGTGTCCGACCTCCTGGAAACCCTGGGAATTCGTCGTCTTCATCAAAGCCTTCTGGAAAGGATTCACCGAGATCGACCTTGGAAATTCCGTGTGCAATGTAGTTAAGAATATCTAGTCGGGTTACGCCCTGTTGCAAAAGAAGATAAACCGCAAAACTTTGCTCTGCCTGGTAAAAGGCTGCAAGAATGTTTCCACCGTCCACGGCATGCTGCCCACTACCTTCCGCCTGAAGTACTGCATAGTTGATCGTCGACTGAAACGTCGCAGTAAGTTCAGGCATCAGCTTCACGTCTTCCGGAAGCTTTTCGAGTACGCTGACGAAATATTCTTCTAGTTCGACAGCAAGTTCATCGATGCGTGCGCCGCAATTGAATAAAATATCTCTCGCTGCTGAATCCTGAAGTAATGCGTAAAGGAGATGCTCGAGTGTTACGTATTCATGCCGATGCTTGACGGCCTGATCGACGGCAAAGCTTAAAGATTCTTCTAATTCGCGAGTAAGCATTTGAATTTCATTCTATCAGCTTTTGGTTTGATCGAAACACTCAAACGGAATCCATTATCAGAACCCCATTCGGATCCACCTCTGACACGTACATCTTGAAGGGCATTCTGGCATCCAAATATACTTCCGATACCTCGCGTCCGACGGCCGTCGCCGTTTCCAAATCGGCCGAAATAAAAAATATCGAAGGCCCGGAGCCCGAAATTCCTCCGCCGATCGCGTCGGTTTCGCAACCTGCGTTCATGGCTTTACGAAAATGAGGTATTAAGGATTCGCGTATTGGCTCCACGATGTGGTCTTTCATCGAACGACCGATCAGTTCTAGGTCACCGTTCGAAAGACCGGCGACGAATGCTCCGAGGTTGCTCCAGTTCTTTACTGCGTCAGATAAAGGTACTTTCGTTGGGAGCATCCAACGAGCTTCGCTGGTTCGTATCTCAATTTGCGGATGAACAACAGTTACCCAAAGCGCAGGATATACGAGCTTTACAATGTCCAGCGGATCGATCGATCTAACGAGTACAAACCCTCCATAGACGCATGGAGCGACATTGTCAGCGTGCCGCGAACCCGAAGCAAGATTTTCACCCTCCATGGCGAACCGTACCAGTTCGCTTCTATCGTAGGGATTTCCAAGCAACTCGTTCACGCCAACGACCGCTGCGCATGAACTTGCAGAGCTCGATCCGATACCACTTCCGGGCTTAATAGTCTTTGTCGAAGTTAGCTCGATGCCGAATCCAGCACCGGCGGCGTCTAAGATTGCCTGCACGGCAACGCCTATTACATTTGCGGCAGGATCCGTAGGCAACCCGAAATTGTCTCTATTGTGTATACGAATAACCGGCTCATCGATCTTTTGGACGACGATCTCATCACGCGGTTCACTAAGCGCAAAACCAAGACAGTCGAAACCACAAACCACATTGGAAACCGTTGCCGGCGCACTTACAGTTACTCGTTCCATATTTCGCAAAGCTATACAAAGCGTAATATCATTAGCAAGCGTTTTAACGCGTCGATGGCCGCCGATGCAATACTTTAGCACAAACCAAAGATCCGAACCGGTGTCATTCAGAGATGCCGTATTAAACGGTCAACCGGATGATAATGGGCTTTATTTCCCAGAAACCGTTCCACGCTTCAACGCCGGCTTTACTTCCGGTTTGCGACATCTTTCCAATGCAGATATCGCTTTTCAGATCATTCAGCCATACGTTTCCAAGTCAATACGGGACGACGATTTGGAAGAAATCTGCTCGGATACCGTAAATTTCGATATCCCCGTTGTAGAGATCAGCGACCAGATATCCGCGCTAGAACTTTTTCACGGACCTACCTTAGCGTTTAAGGACGTCGGTGCTCGATTTATGAGCCGCTGCCTGAAAAAATTTGTAGGAGATTCAAGTCAAAAAGCCATCGTGGTTGTTGCGACCTCCGGTGATACCGGCGGCGCGGTGTCAAACGGATTTCACAACGTTGAAGGCATTGAAGTCGTCATTCTCTATCCGAAGGATAAGGTTAGCCGGATTCAAGAACTACAGCTTACAACATTGGGTGGAAATGTAACTACATTGGAGGTACACGGCACGTTTGATGATTGCCAATTATTAGCAAAACAAGCTCTCGCGGACAGCGAATTGAGAAAGCAGGTCTTTTTAACGTCAGCAAATTCTATAAACGTCGCACGATGGTTACCCCAACAGTTTTATTATGCATTTGCATTGAAACAATGGGTTGGTGCACCTCCAGTAATTAGCGTGCCCAGTGGCAATTTCGGCAATTTGGCCGCCGGAATGTTGATCAATCGGTCTGGCCTCAAAATTAAACAGTTCATTGCCGCGTGTAATGCGAACGATACGGTACCCGAATACTTCAGAACCGGCAATTACGAACCAAAACCGTCAGTATCAACACTATCGACTGCGATGGATGTCGGTGATCCAAGTAATTTTGTCAGAATTCTTGAGCTGTTTAAGGATAATTCGTTCGAGATCTCGGAAAAGTTGAACGCCGTAAGTGTTACTGACGAGCAAACATCGGAAGTGATGAGATCAGTTTTTAAGGAACATTCATACATTCTTGATCCACACGGAGCAGTTGCATTTGCGGCACTTGCCGTTCATTTGAAAGATATGTCGGACCAAAAGGGCATATTTCTAGAGACGGCCCATCCGGTAAAGTTTGACTGTGTTGAAACGATCATCGGTAATCACATTGTAATTCCCAACGCGATCAAGAAGCTTGAAAGCAGAAAAAAGCTGGTGCTGGAAATTCCCGCAAATTACGAAGACGTGAAAGAGCATATTCTGCAACTAAAATGAAAGTTCTAAAATTCGGCGGATCTTCCATCGGAAGTGCGGCAAACATTAAGAAAGTTGTTGCAATCGTGGGCAATTCCGACGGTGCCCGCCGTATCCTGGTGTTTTCTGCGATGCAGGGCATCACGGACAAACTCATCGAATCGGGCAACCGTGCAGCCATCGGCGGCAGGAGTTATATACAGTCAATTCAGTCGATTCGTGAACAACATCTTCAAACTATTCAAACCCTGTTTTCGGACGCAGTCCCGGACGACCTGATCAGATACGTGCAAAGTGAATTGTCCGAACTTGAAAGTGTTTGCGAAGGTGTCTACCGAGTACGAGAACTTTCGGGGCGAACGCTCGACAGAATTCTTAGTTTCGGCGAGTTGCTGTCATCAAACATAATTGCTTCCTTGCTGTCAACGAACGGACTTAACGTTGAATGGCTCGATAGCCGAAAGATCATAAAAACAGACCAGAATTATGGGTTCGCGGCAATTGATTTTACAGAGACGAATAAGAGAATTGGTGAATCTGTTAATAATTCGAAGGCCGCAATTTTAGTTCTTCCAGGATTCATTGGTTGTACAGCGGATGATTCGACGACAACGCTCGGACGCGGTGGATCGGATTATACAGCTTCGATAATTGCCGCCGCTGTCGGAGCTGACTCGCTTGAGATCTGGACGGATGTTGACGGAATGATGACTGCTGATCCGCGTCTGGTACGAAAAGCACGTCATATTGCAAGGATCACCTATCGTGAGGCGCTAGAGCTTTCGCATTTCGGTGCGAAAGTAATTTATCCACCGACGATTCAACCGGTAATGGCAAAGGGTATTCCGCTTTGGATAAGGAATACTTTTGCATCTGGAAATGAAGGAACGCTGATAGAAGCAGAGAGTTCGACCGCGGAGGGAATCATTCGCGGGATCACTAGCATCGACAACATCGCAATGCTTAGTCTTGAAGGCAGCGGCATGGTAGGCATTCCGGGCTTTTCTCGTCGTTTGTTTGACGCACTTTCTCGTTCGCAGATAAACGTAATTTTGATCACACAGAGCTCGTCAGAGCATTCGATCTGTGTTGCGGTAGACGACAAACACTCAGCCTTGGCCAAACAAGTTGTCGATCGTGAGTTTGAGAACGAAATAGCGGTCGGCAAGATCGATCCGCTTCGAACCGAAAGCGGGTTATCTATACTTGCGCTAGTCGGCGATAACATGAAATCACACACGGGCGTGAGCGGACGAATGTTTTCCACTCTCGGCCACAACGGAATAAATATTTCGGCGATCGCCCAGGGTTCGTCTGAACGCAACATTTCGGCCGCTATTCGATCGAGCGATGTCCGCAAAGCTGTGAACGTTCTTCATGAAGAGTTCTTTTCGGACGGAAACAAGCAAATAAATCTGTTCATCGCCGGCGTCGGGAACGTTGGACGCAAGTTGCTTGAACAGATCCGAACACAAAACGAACAAATTTCTGAAGCGCTTCGACTCAACCTTCGTATAATTGGAATTGCCAACAGCAAGCGAAGACTTATATCGGCGGATGGTCTCGAACTCACAACGGCCGTTGATAATCTGAATTCTTCAGAAGCCCTTAGTATCGAACCATTCATCGACAAGATCGTTGAACTAAACCTAAGGAACACGATCTTTGTTGATCTCACAGCGAGCCCAGATGTTGTCGAAACGTATCCGACGCTACTAAGAAAAAGTGTTTCTGTGATCGCCTGTAACAAGATCGCGGCTTCGTCAAATTATGGACGCTACAAATTTTTCAAAGATCTTGCCCGTGAATACAATTCTAATTTCCTTTACGAAACCAATGTCGGTGCCGGCCTCCCGGTGATTAACACCTTGAACGATCTGATCCGCAGCGGCGATCGTGTGAACCGGATCGAAGCTGTCTTGAGCGGTACGCTCAATTTTGTTTTCAATAACTACGATGGCTCGCGTAATTTTGCCGAAGTTGTTCGGCAAGCACAGGACGAGGGCTACACCGAACCGGATCCACGATTAGATCTCAGCGGAACAGATGTGGCCCGAAAGATCTTAATACTCGCCCGCGAGGCCGGTTACAGATTAGAAATGCCCGATATAGAAAACACTGGATTTCTTCCGGAATCTTGCCTTGCTGGCAGCGTTGATGATTTTTACTTTGAGCTTAACCGTCACGAGTATCACTTCCGTAAAATGTTTGACGAGGCTCGTAACTCTGATAAGTTCCTGAAGTACATCGCGTCACTGAAAGAAGGCACGGCTAGCGTCGGGCTTGAACAGATCGGCCCGGAGCACAACTTCGCAAACTTATCGGGAAAGGACAATGCAGTACTGTTCTATACCAACCGCTACGCTGATCAGCCGCTGGTGATCAAAGGTGCAGGTGCCGGAGCGGATGTCACCGCCGCCGGCGTTTTTGCTGATATCATTCGTGCCGCCCGATGAACCATATGTCAAAGAAAAGATTATGCCTATCCACCCTCGTCGCAATCGTTTTTGCGATCTCCGCTTCTGCTCAGGTTTCCTACGTTCCGCCTGCCGGGACTTGGGATCGACGTACACCCGAACAAACAAAGTTAGACGCCGCAAAGCTTAAGTTAGCGGTGGACTTCGCTGTTGCAAATGAGGCAAAGTCACCCCGTAGTCAGGAGCTGGGCCAAACGCAAAGTTTCGGTCGCGAACCGTTCGGCGAAGGCATTGGGCTTTTCAAAGATCGGGGTGACGCGACCGGAATCGTTATCCGCAACGGGTACATTGTTGCCGAATGGGGCGCACCTGACCGCGTCGATATGACGCATAGCGTTACAAAGAGCTTTCTTTCAGCAACGGTCGGTCTTGCGTTCGATCGCAAGCTGATCCTCTCGCTTCAGGATAAGGCTTCCGATTATTCAACGGTGACAGAACCATACACACCGGGGCGGCGTTATGATGTCGCTGAACAATTTGGCAAGGTGCAGTACATCGACCTCTTCGCCACCGAGCATAATCGAAAGATCACCTGGGAACATTTGCTTCGGCAGACGAGCGATTGGGAGGGCACGCTGTGGGGCAAGCCGGAATGGGCAGACCGCCCGGACCGTGACACTGCTACCTGGCTCACACGCAAACGCAACGAACCTGGAAGCGTTTACGAATACAACGATGTTCGTGTGAACGTTCTCGCTCTTGCGGCGCTCAATGTTTGGCGGCGGCCATTGCCTGAGGTGCTCAGAGAATGCCTGATGGACGAGATCGGCGCGTCGAACACCTGGCGATGGTTTGGCTACGAAAATTCGTTTGTTGTGATCGACGGCAAGATCGTTCAATCCGTTAGCGGCGGTGGGCATTGGGGCGGCGGTTTGTTCATCAACGCATTCGACATGGCACGCTTTGGCTTGCTTACGTTGCGGAACGGCAAATGGGGTAACAAAAGGATCTTGTCAGAAGAATTCATCCGTCAGGCAAAAATGCCGACCGCAGTTCAGCCGACGTACGGCTTCATGAACTGGTTTCTCAATACCGACCGCAAGTATTATCCGGCTGCCCCGGCTTCGGCATTCGTTCACGTAGGTAATGGAACCAATATTGTTTATATCGACCCGGACAACGACATCGTTATCGTCGCCCGCTGGATCGAGAACGGCAAGATCAATGATCTGATCACGCTGATCAATGCCGCGATCGTTCGCTGAGGTGGAGTTTCGCAGTAGTTCAAGTTGAAAATGATCGAGGTCACGTAAAACTAAGTAAGCAGGTATAATCGGAGAAACGTGCCGGCTGCCGGACGATTTGAAAATTATGAAGATCTTGATCGGTTTTGACGGCTCTGCCGACTCGGACGCGGCTTTTGACGATCTGCAAGCGGCAGGGTTGCCGGCAGATGCAGAAGCTGTCGTGATGTCGGTCGCTGAGGCTTGGTTGCCGCCGCCGCCCGAAGG
>JBGTKQ010000191.1:0-11525 GCA_041744555.1 Pyrinomonadaceae bacterium | reverse complement strand
TTTTATTTTATATGAGTTCGCGATCATACATTTTAACAATAATCGTCGGGTTGATATTTGCCGCGGCGGCTGCCGCACAAGGCGAGCCACCGTCGCCGGTTCAGTCGCCGACACCGTTCGTTGCCGATCCGAAAGGAATTTTTCCGGAGAACGTTCCGGCGGTTCCCGCGATAGCTCCGAACTACGCCGCAACGGACCGAAGCCTTCCGAATCTTGAACGCGTTGGCGTTGAGACGGCTAGTCAGCGTCCGCTTTCACTAAGCGAAACCATCGCTCTGGCGCTTGAAAACAACCGCGACATTGAGGTCTCGCGAAAGACGAATTCGATTGCGGAATTTGAGCTAAGGGCGGCGCGTGGCTTTTACGAACCGCGTTTCAGCGGCCAGGCATATTACGACCGCTCGACCGTGCCGAACGTGAGTATTTTTAGTAGTAATCAGACGACGACGCAAGGAGCATTTGTCGGCAATGCGGGCCTGACAGGTTATGTTCCGCGTTTCGGAACCGTGCTGACCGGAACGTTTAACAACCAGCGGGCAACGACCAATAATCAGATCTCGATCCTCAGCCCGCAACTCAATTCGAGCCTCGGGTTCAGCCTCACGCAGCCGCTGCTTCGGGGCCGCTCGATCGATCAGCCGCGGCGCGTGATCGAGATAGCAAAACGCAATATCGACATTTCTGATTCGCAGTTTAAGCAGCGTTCGATCGAGATAGTTGCGGCAGTCGAGCGTTCGTATTGGGACCTGACGTACGCGCTCAGAAATTTGCAGGTCCAACGCGATGGTGTTGGCGACGCGAAGCAACAGCTTGAACACAATCGACGCCTTGTCGAAGAGGGACAGCTTGCGCCGATCGATATCGTCGCATCGGAAACGCAGGTGGCGAATTATGAACAGGCGGTTTACGACGCTCTCAACATCGTGAATATAGCCGAAAATCTGCTCAAGAATCTGATCTCACCAAACCGCAACGCGCCGCTTTGGAACGAGGCCATCGTTCCGGTCGAATCGGTCGAACGTGTCGTGCCCGCGACGACGCTAGACGACGCTTTGAGTCTTGCTCTAAACAATCGAGCTGAGATCGAGATAAACAAATTCCAACGTGACATCAACGACGTCGATCAAAAGTTTTTCAAGAACCAATCGAAGCCGCAGATCGACCTGATCGCGAGCTACAATTCGGCGGGAATCGGCGGAAGCCAGAATCCGAATTTTTCGAGCCCATTTCAGGTAACTTGCGATCCGGCAGATACGGCATGCATTTTACGGCAGCAGCAACAGCAAGCCCAGCTACAGCTTTTGTTGAACTCGATCGGCGGCAGCGGTTCGGCATATTCAGATATTTTCGCAAATAAGTACCCGACCTATCGCGTCGGCGTTCAGTTCAATCTGCCGCTGTTTGGTGATAAGACATCAAAGGCGAATTTGGGTCGGGCACGTGTCGAAGCAGAGCGGCTAAATGTTCAACGTGAATCGCTTGAGCAGGTGATCCAGGTCGAGGTTCGTAACGCGATCCAATCGGTGCGAACGTCTGAAGCACGGTTGCGAACTGCGTCGGTCGCACGCGAGAATACGCAGAAGCAGTACGAATCGGAACAACGCAAGTTGGACGAAGGGCAATCGGATGTATATCGCGTTCTCGAACGCCAAACGGCGTTGACGGCCGCACGCTCGAACGAACTTCGCGCCCGAACCGAGCTGAACAAGGCGATCGCGGAGCTCCAGCGAGCGACCGGAAATACACTAGCGGCAAATAACGTGGAGGCAAAGCTAAAGTAAGAGTGAAAACAGTCTTCATCAAAGAATTTGGCGGGCGTGAAAATTTAGAGATCCGCGAGATCGCTGAGCCAAACCCGCCGCAGTGGGGTGAGGTCTTGGTGCGAGTTTCACTCGCCGGAATTAACCGTGCGGATATATTGCAGCGTCGCGGACTTTATCCACCGCCCGAAGGTTTCGATCCGCATCAGCCCGGGCTTGAATTTGCCGGAGGGGTGATTGCGATCGGCGATGGCGTTAATTCGTTTTCGATCGGTGATAGCGTTGCCGGAATTACATCGGGCGAGGCTCAATCGGAATTAGTGGTTGTAGATCAACGCCTCATTTTTTCAAGCGAAGGTATCGAAGCCGAAGCCGCCGGAGCAATTCCCGAGATCTTTGTTACCGCGCACGATGCGCTTGTTTCGCAGGCCAACGTGGCAGCGGGCGAAACTGTTTTGATCCACGCGATCGCGTCTGGCGTGGGGCTTGCCGCGGCACAGATAGCGAAGCTGAGTGGCGCAACGGTTATCGGAACCACTCGAAACGCCGAAAAGGCCGAAAAATTAGCTGAGTTTTCCGCGTTCGTTGATCACGTTGTTGTGACAAGCGACGGACCGGTGTTCGCGGACGAAGTGTTTCGATTAACAGATGGCCGCGGAGCTGATGTCGTGATCGACCTTGTCGGCGGCGAATATTTCCCAGAAGAACTACGAGCGATGGCGCCCAAAGGGCGAATAATTTTAGTTGGGCTAACCGCTGGCAGAAAAGCAGAACTGGATATGGGATTGATGCTCGGTAAACGTCTGACGGTCAAAGGAACTGTTCTTCGTTCCCGTTCGACGGAGGAAAAAGCGGCGGCGATCGCGGCATTTCGAAAAGATCTTTTACCGCATCTAAAGAACGGAGAACTTTATCCGGTGATCGATTCGGTCTTTCCGCTAGAACAGATATCAGAAGCACACGGACGGGTCGAGGCGGACGAGAACATCGGTAAGGTTCTGATCGCTTTTCCACATGTTGAAAATTAGATAGTGGGGCAGAAACACACAATATTCATCACGGGCTTTCCTGGCTTCATCGCCGGAAAACTTGTCGAGCGCTTAGCGTCTGCTGAGACGGTAATGTGCCTTTTGGTGCAGCCCGTATTTATTGAACAAGCAGCTAGCGAGATCAAACGGATCGCCGAAGCTCGCGGTATATCAACCGCCCATTTCCAGATCGTCGAGGGCGACATTACAAAGCCGCAATTGGGCATTTCGCCTGAACACGTCGCACAGATTCGAGAGAGTGTGAATGAGATCTATCACTTGGCGGCTGTCTATGACCTCGGTGTCGAGAAAGATATCGCCTTTAGTATCAACGTTGAAGGCACAAAGAATGTTAACGAGTTCGCAAGATCGATCGAGAGCCTTTCTCGTTATTACTATGTATCTACGTGTTATGTCGCCGGAAAGCGCACTGGCCGAATTTTGGAAAGCGAACTAAAACATTCCGAAGGATTTCGCAATTTCTACGAAGAGACAAAGCATTTGGCGGAGATGGAGGTAGAGAGGCTAAAAGTCGAGTTTCCGGTAACGATCTATCGGCCATCTGTTGTGGTCGGTGATTCTGAAACGGGAGAAACCGCTAAATACGACGGCATCTATTATTTGATCCAATACTTAATGATGGCTCCGGGGCTCTTGCGATTGGTAAACGTTGGGAATGAACTTGTTAAGTTAAACCTTGTGCCTGTTAATTTTGTGGTCGAAGCGGTAGCTGCGCTCGCGGGCGACGAGCGTACTATCGGAAAAACGATCGCTCTTGCCGATCCGAATCCGCTTGCAACGGCAGAGTTATTCGATAAGATCGCCGAAAAGCTTGTCGGTAAGCACTCTGTGCTTACGCCTCCGATACAGGTTGTCGAACTGTTCCTGAAATCGCCTATATCGCCGCCGACGACCGGCCTTCCGCTATCCGCAGTTCCATATTTCTTCATTTCTCAGACCTACGACACGGCGGTCGCGGAAGAAATGCTTAAGCCGTATGGATTAAAGTGTCCGAGATTCGATTCGTACGTTGGAAATCTAATCGATTTCGTTAAAAAGCATCCGAAACTCTGAGCCGCACATCCTATTCTCTTACACCTGATCATTATGCGAGCTAGCTTCTTAGCCATTTTATTCCTTTGTTTTGCCACGTTAGCACCGGCGCAGAGCGGACGCGTCCAACCAACGCCTACACCCACTCCCGAAGAGACCGTAAAGGTCGAAACCGAAGAGATCAAGCTCAACATTTTGGCGACTGACGAAAGCGGAAAATTCTTCCGAGATGTGTTGGATTCAGATCTCGTCATCACCGACAATAATATTCTTCATCAACCCGCGAGTGTCCGCCGAACGCCTGCAAATGTTCTGATCGTTATGGATACGGGCGGCGAGATGCGATTTAAAAAGAGTCTTGACCAAACACGAAGAACCGTCGCCGCTGTGATCGATGCCCTTGCACCCGACGATCAAATATCAATTATGCAGTACAGCGACAAAGCCGAGATCGTCGCTGACTGGACAACTTCGCGCGATGATCTACGGGCCTCGATCGGGCGGACCAAGTTTGGGCGACGCTCGGTTTTTGTTGATGCCGTCACAAGGGCGACCGAATTGCTCACCGAACAGCCGCGTGATAACAGACACTTGGTGCTGATCACGGACGGGACGGACAGCTTTTACGGGGATTCGGAACGGGCTGCGGCGATGAAACGGCTGCTTTCGACCGACATTAGCGTCCACGTGATTAGTTATACTCGGATGGAATCAAACGACATCGAGCCGCGTACCAAGGGCATTACGAAATCGCCGCCGCCAAAAGCGATGCCGGATGAAATAGCCGCAACGCTTCCAAACGGAGCACGCGACATTGCTCGTGCACCAAAGATCGGGCCAACCATAATTGTTGACCGCAAACATCTTAGGAAGATGCGTGAACGAAAGAAAGAACTGGAATCGAGCGAAGTCGCACTTATGACTCTCGCAGAGAACACCAACGGGACCGTGATAATTCCGGTTGATGGCGAGGAAATGATCAACCAAGCGTCCCGGGTCGCCGCGTTCATCGATTCGAGCTACGTTGTCACATACGTTCCCAAGATCGCGATAGGCGAAGGCGTGGCCGAACGGACGATCACGGTTACATCAAAACGCCCGGGACTCATAGTTCAGGCAAAACGACGCTTCATTCGGCTTGCAAAATAGCACCTCTTTTTCGGACGTGAACTCAATTTTCCGCTTTCTAGGCGATCAGGTGATAACAAAGTGCTTACGACTACGGCTAATGGAGCCTCCCCGCTTCATGTCGACCCAGCCGACATTGCTAAAGCCTTACAGATGGCGAAAGCCTCGACCCAAGGTCAGGACATCTGTGGTTGCGTTGTGAAATGTTCCACGATGAGAAAGTACACTAGGCCAATAAAGCTAATTGTTGTTAATACTATACTTATTTGTCGGAGCGTAACAGAATGGTCGAATTAAATGAAAGAGTCAAATGTACAAGCGCCTTCTCGAACTTAGATATTTCCTGAAAATATCTCCCAAAAGACCACGGTGATTATGTAAACGCTGAGGAAGATCGAGCCTAGCAGCAAAACGATCAGCCCGCCGATGATCGCAAAAACAAAGATATAGTCTGAACTCGTTCCCGCTTTCCCTGTAGCCCGTGAGCGAATCAGATCCATGTTCTGCTTGTTTGACTTCCAGAAGAAATCGAAAGCGTCGCCGAAGAACGGAATTATCCCGACTACGTAATCTAACGCGATATTGAACGCCATCCGCAGCAGCGTTATCTTCGGCACACCGTATCGCACACCGGCAAACAAAATGTAGAACGAGGCAAAAGACGTGATCGTATCGCCGACGTTAGGAACAAGCCCGATCAGCGAATCAAGCCCAAACCGCCAGGTTGTGCCCGGAACGCGAAACAACCCGTCGAGATAAAGCGAAAGATTATCCAGCCCTTCATCTATCTGAATCTGTCGGTGTTCGAGTTTTGTATCGTTCATAAGAAATCTTTACCACAGAGGTCACAGAAGTCACAGAGCATTCATAAACTCAGTGGTGTCCGTGATCTCTGTGGTGAATAGACGTCGATCATCTTCCTACTATCCGGACCGTCAAGATCTTGTCCCCGCGGACGATATTATCTACGACCTTCATGCCCGTTTCGTTCACTTTGCCAAAGACCGTGTAGCCGCCGTCGAGGTGCGGTTGCGGGGCGTGGGTCACGAACCATTGCGAACCGCCGCTGTCCTTCCCGCTAAGAGCCATTCCGACCGCACCGCGTTCGAACGGCACCATGTTCATCTCGCAACGGATCGAGTAACCCGGCCCGCCCGAGCCGTCGCCGCGTGGGTCGCCGTCCTGCATCACAAAATTCGGCACTACGCGGTGAACCTCGAGCCCGTCGAAGTACTTGGCTCGAGCAAGCTTGATAAAATAATCGACCGTTAGCGGAGCGTCATCGGGAAGCAGTTCGATCGCAAAGTTTCCTTTCTGCGTCGTAAAAACTGCTCGAACGGTTCCGTTCCTTCGCAAGGCCGCACGGCGATAATCAGTATCATTATTTAGTATCACACCAAGCCGCGAACCGCCGCGCGGATTGCGAAGACGCAAAGGTTCGACACGTTCACCCGCATCTTCGAAATCGTCTTCAAGCTTGTTCGTTTTGATCAGCTCATAGGCACGCTTTCGAACAAGGTGATCCGGCGAATTTAGGGCAAGCCGAAGTGCGTCGAACGAGCCCGGCTTGTCGAGTTTCACAGCCGCTGAAAGCAGCGAAAGCGTTGCATCATTCTCCGTTTTGTCATCGATCAGCGAACGCCCAAAGGCTGCCTTTACGGCGTCTGCGTTCTCTTTTGTCGGCGGGAGATCCGCTATCAGGTTCGCAGCGGTCGAACGCATCTGCACGTTCTTATTCTGCAAAGCGGTCCTCAATAGCGAGGCAAGATCTTCAGTTTTGAACCGAGCATACGAACGAAGAACGTCCGGTGCGGCTAGAATTGTTCCGGCCTCTACTGCGGGATCGGCTTCAGCGTATGCCTTAGCCAAGATTCTCATTATTCCCGGCGCCTCGGCTTTCATCTTGACGGCATCTTCACGGGTAACCTCTAAAGACGCCCATTCACCGCCCAAGAGAGCAAGCGTTCGATACTGTTTCCAACTGACGAGATTCGGTGTTGGGTCTTCGCCGCGGCCCGGAGCAACACGAAGCCGGGCAACGTAAATTTCCGATGTAAAACCGTTGTCGATCTTTCCGAATTCGCGAAAGAGCTTTACTGCTCCTTCGTTGTAAGTATCTGGAATTATCTGTCCGATCGCGGTTGCGATCTCGATGAATTCGCTGTGCTCCGCCGGAATGTAATTAGCTTTTGCCGACTTTGCGTAGGTGCTCATCAACGTCTCGCCGTGTTTGATAAGCGGCTCGGCGGTCGCGGCAATCTTCAATGCGCCGAGCGAGCGGATCGCAGAAACACGTACACGACTGTCTTTATCCGTCGTGGCGGCGGCAATGAGCAGCTCAGCCGATTCTTTGTCGCCTGCCGCTCCGAGCAACCTCGCTGCGTTCGCACGCACGACCGGATCTACCGATCTCAATAATTCGCGCGCCTTTGTGTTCGAACCCTTATAACGCAGCCGCGACAACGTGTTTAGCGCGTCGGCGATCAGCGCATTGTCCGAATAACCCAATAATGCAGCTACCGCTTCGGCGCCGCCTTCGGGCCGCGTTCGGAGAATTGCCGTTGCGCCCGGACGGACAACCTCGGGCGAAGCCGAACCTGCGCGTTCCCCCCGTTCATCATTGATGACCCTCACTATCGCGAGCGCCAGCTCTTTCGAAGCGGCCTCAGTCGGATTAGCGGCGGCGATCTTGCCCGCGGCTTCAACGGCTCGTGCAAGCAACGCCCGATCTCTCTTTCCAAATCCAGATTCTGACTGCAAGACCAACATTATGACGTCCGCGCCAGCGATCGATTCGATCTCGCCGATCGCAAACACTATCGAAGGCAATACGCTCGGCGTCTTCACGTTCGCCTCTAGCATTTCCGTAAGATCCGGAATCGCCGCCGCATTACCGATCCGCCCCGCCGCAAGCACGGCACGCTTTTGCACCGCAAGATTCTTGTTGAACAAAAAAGGCTTCAGTGCCTTATAATCCCGCGCATCTTCCGCCCTTAGAATCGCAACCTCAGTCGCGATCGGTACCCGCGGCACAACCTGGGCCGAAGCCTGAACGGCAAAAAGAAACAAACCAACAGCGGCGATTTTTAGAACGTATTTCATAAAGTTCCAATATCATAGCAAAACCCGGCCGAACGCGGGCACCCTTGCCCGCCCTGTCGGAACCACCTGCGGTAACGGGTGGTTAAACTTAGCCGACGGGAAACTTGAGCGATGGAGCAAAATTGCAAGCTAAAGCTTGAACTCTAAACGCCGGAACGCGGGCACCCTTGCCTGCGTAGCTAACGGACTATTTTTGCAGTGCGGAGATCCAAGACCAGAATGCTGTCGTTGTTTTGGGCGATGTCGTGGAACTTCAGCGTTCCGGGTATCTCGATCCCGAATTCGGTCATTAGCCGAAATGCACGGATCAGCCGTCCGCCATGGCGACCCTGTTTTGCCACGGGATATGCGTCACGGGTTCGCGGGTCGGTTGGCTTTATTCCGATACGGCTATTTACCTTATCGAAATATAGATGCACGGCCGCCGGTTCTTTGATGTTCTCATAGGTTTTCCGGCTCATCACGATATATCCGCGCTTATTCATCGTCACATAAGGTTTCGCCCAACGGCCAAAGGCATCGTCCCGAGGGCATTTTGTCCAAACTTCATTCATAAAACTCCTGTTCCTCCTAGCGAAACAGTTATATCAAACATGAAACACTGTTGCAAAGATAAAATTCAGTTGCAAGTTAAAAACAGAAATGCAGGCCATGATCGGGCCTGCATGCCGGACTCTATTAGCAAACGCGATCGGGGCTGGAGTCGATGCAATCATGCCCGCAATTTGCCGTGCACTTATTGACGAAATAATGACACGTTCCCCTCATTCCGCACGCACAATTATTGACGCGATCCTTTTCGGCGGGGCTGGAAATTATCAACCCGAAAAACCACGTTATCTCAGCCCCGGATCCTGGTATTTAGGCCGCTTTTTCTGTTATGTCCGCCCCGTTTGATGTTAATTCCAGCCCATCTGCCTCACCAGCCCGGTTTTTAACCTAATGCCAAAAATTGTTATTGGTAACGAAAACTGTTAGCATTTCGTCAGATGCGAGGTAAAAACTGATGAATGTTTCTTTAACGGCGGAACTCGAAAAGCTCGTAAATTCAAAGGTCGAAAGCGGCCTTTATAACTCCGCCAGTGAGGTCGTTCGTGATGGTTTGCGGCTTTTGTACGAGCGCGATGAGATGCGGGAACTAAAACTTAATGCCCTTCGAACCGAGATCCAAAAAGGCATCGATGATCTCGAAAACGGGCGTTTTTCTGATGGCGAATCGGTTATGGCTTCTTTTGCCGAAAAGCTCTCCGTTCTGAAAAACCAGAATGTCTAAATTCATCATAACCCGCCAGGGCCAAACGGATATCGATGAGATCTTGATCTATATTGCCTCAGATAGTATCGGCGCCGCGATCCGTTTAGTGGATAAATTCACCGACCAATTCCGTATGCTAAGCCTCAACCCAAACGCCGGTCGCGAACGCCCCGAACTCAAAGAAGACCTCCGTAGTTTCCCCGAAGGAAACTACGTCATCTTCTACCGAAAATGGGCCGGCAAAATAGCGATCGTCCGCGTCGTTCACTCGGCTCGCGACCTGGACGATCTACTCGATTGAGCGATTGCCGGATGAAAATCCGCATCGTCAATTCGGCGTCCCATCCAAGCTGTTCGGACATTTTCTTGCAGTTCAGTCATTCGGTGGGTTAGGATTAAAAATTCGGCATAAAAGTGCCCAAGAACCCTTGGTGTTTCGTCAGCGGCAGTTTGCACCGGTTTTCAAAAGGCCTAACACCCAAATCAATTTAATATTAAGGAAATGAATTTGTTTTTGAGAAGTTTGTTGTTCAAGCCGTCATTATTAGCTTTTCTGTTCACCGTAGCCGTCGTTACGGGGCTCGCAGACCCTGGCGGCCTTGACCCATCGTTCGGAACGAATGGTTCTATCTTTGGCACGATCAGTTCTTTGAACCCCGATGTAAAGGGGATCGCCATTCAGTCCGACGGCAAGATCTTGATCGCCGGAACTGTCTTTGGCCCGGATTCGACACAAGATTTCGCGGTAGCCCGGCTGAACTCAGACGGAACGACGGATACAGGTTTTGGTACGAACGGCCTCGTTACAATTCCATTCGACGCCTTCGCAAATGAATACGCGATCGCCGTCGGCCTACAATCTGACGGTAAAATAATTGTCGCGGGACACGTGCAATTTGGCGCTCCCGCCTGGGATCTCGGAACCGCCAGGCTTAATTCGAACGGCACACTTGATACCACTTTTGGAACGAATGGTAAGACCAAGATCAACGTGGGCGGCGATGATTTTCTGTTCGATATGTTGGTACAACCAGACGACAAGATAGTACTTACAGGCACAACGCGGCCGACACCAAACACGGACGTCGCCGTTGCACGGCTCACTGCAGGCGGTTTGCTTGACAGCAGTTTCAATGGTGGAAAGTTCAACATTGGTATCGGCCAGGGCAACAATGACGCGGGTACATCGCTCGCACTTCAGCCGGACGGGAAGATCGTTATTTTAGGATTTACTCGTGATCCTAGCCGAGGCTACTTCCTCGCTATCAGATTGACTACAAATGGCTTACCCGATTTTAGCTTCTCGCAATTGGGATTCAGGCAAACCGCGATCGGCACACAGTTCGATCAGGCAAATGCCGTCGCGGTACAGGCCGACGGAAAGATAGTTGCGGCCGGAACATCCAACAGCGGTTCGGGCGATGAGGCTGCCTTCGTTCGTTATAATTCGGACGGCACTCTCGATGGCTCGTTTGACGGCGATGGAAAGTTGACAGTGGATGTCCGGCCATCAGACTCAGATCTAATACGGTCGGTACTGATCCAACCGGACGGAAAAATAATCGGTGTAGGAGCAAGCGGCGGCAACCATATCCTCATCAGGCTTAACATCAACGGTTCGCTCGACAACAATTTCGGAATTGGCGGAAAGGTTGCTGTAAGTGTTGCTCCCGTTAATAGTTCGGCCTCGCGAGCAGTTCTAGATTCTGCGGGCAGGGTCGTTGCGATTGGCGACGGCGCTTCTCAATCCAATATAAGTTTCACTGTCGCGCGTTTTCTCACCGCACCGACGACTTCGGCGCCCTTTGATTTCGACGGGGACGGGAAGACGGATATAGCGATCTTTAGGCCGGCTCCGACTGGCGGTGAGTGGTGGTGGCAGAGGTCTAGTGATAATCAGGTTCCTGTTCTGCCGTTCGGTTCTCCGACGGACGTGATCGCACCGGGTGATTTCACGGGCGATGGAAAACTGGATATTACGGTTTGGCGGCCTTCGGACGGTTTTTGGTTTATCTTGCGAAGCGAAGACAATTCGTTTTACGGTTTCCCGTTTGGGACAACCGGCGATGTTCCGATGACTGCCGATTACGACGGCGACGGCAAGGACGATCCGACGGTTTTTCGTGATTCGGTTGGATTATGGTTCATCACTCGATCGAGCGACAATCAGGTCGAGACGATCCAGTTTGGTTTGCCGGG
>JBGTKQ010000190.1:0-8003 GCA_041744555.1 Pyrinomonadaceae bacterium | reverse complement strand
GGGTCTTCGATGTTTTCGACGCGGATGCCGCAGACGACGCCCGTGATCATCGGGGCATTCGGGTTTAGTTTCGGGGCCTTGTCGAAGAATTCGCGAAAGCTGGTCTTATTCTCGATCACCTTTTCCAGGCCCTTTTGCGTGTATCCCGTCAGCCACCGAATACACTCGTCAACCTCGTCCTTCGTCCGGCCCTTCTTCTCCGCCTTCGCCACATAATGCGGATAAACCCCCGCAAAACTCATCGCAAATACTCTATCTTTCTTGTCAGAACCGGGAGCGGTAGCGACTGGGTTCTTCGTCTCTTTCATATACACGAACCTCCGAACCGGAGTGAATAACTCAGTTCAAGCTTGACCTTGAATCACAACTTCTTTTTTATCCAGAATTCCCGTTAATAGCAATAAAACGAGCATGATCACAAAGCTTACGCCAAAGGTGACAATTTCATTTAGCGAGCCTACGAAGGCGGTTGATGAAGGTATAAGTTCGTTTTTCTCAAGAATTGCACCGACAAAAATACTCGATAACGGCATCAAGCCAGTCACCAGCAATGGCCAATTGTTCCTCCGGTCTTTGAGGAAAAACAGGATCCCGATAATAATGCGAATAACGAGACCTGTAATCCCGGCATATGCGAAACGGTGAAAGGTTTCCGGGCCTTCGATCTTGAATTGAGGGACGAACGCGAGAAGCAAGAAAAACAGAGCAACGTTCACGAATGCCAGCACCGTACTCAAGAGAAAAGCTCCATGCAACGCCCTTCGTTTCCTCACAACAAAAGCAAGCATGATCAAGACCGCCAATTCAAGCGTCCCCATCACATTTTGCACAAACAAAGCGTCGCCCGTGGCAGAGGTCATGCCCTTATTGGCGGAATGTACCGTCATGACCGCCGTAGTCGCCACGAGCAAAGGCGCAAAAAATAGAATTGAGAGGCCGATCTGTTTGTGACCCAAAGCTTGCTTCTTTCCGATCAGGCTGAGCTGATAAAGGAGAAGAAACAGCCAGACAAAGACTGTGATCAAGTGATAGAAATGGTACGAGGTAGGCCCCTCGGGGCCGAAGAAGTATTTCCAAAAGCCGCCAACGCTCAAAACCATCGCACCGATAATTAGCGCGTAGTCGAGTCTGTATCTTTTGAGATTCGTCATTTCTTAACATGAAGCATCGCCACGAATGCGGACAGCGACTTTAAACGATCCGTCAGCCAGCAAATACTTTCGTCGACCTTGGTTCGGCCTTTCATTGCGACCTTCGCCACATAATGCGGAAAGACGCCCCCACGCGAATACACTTTCGTTTACAATCGAATAGCCTCAATTTCATCTCGGCTGCGCTCTGGATACTGGCGTATCGACCGAGAAAAACTTCATGTCGCGAAATACGATGCGCTTGTTACACGCAAAACAGTCAAGCCCGGCAGCATGCGCGGGGAAATCAATTTCAGTCTCACAGTATGGACAATTTCCGCGGAAGCCGACTACCTGACTGGACGGCCGAGCTACTATTAAAATAACGGCTCCAACAACGACCAGAATTGCACCAAACCCCAGCGAAAATTGAAGTTTGCTATATTCGCCCTCGCTCGCAGAGAATGTGACCCCAAAAATTACAAGTAGGCAAGCCGCACCAAACAGAATCAATGCCAGGCCCACCGCACTTGATCGCTTCTCGACCGCAACCGCCTCGGTAAAGATTCTAACCCTTCCTGCCGTTATTTGCAGCGATTCAGCTACGACAATTTCTGAACCGCAGTACACGCACTTTACCGTGGCTTGATCGTCGGGCAACCGTAGTGCTCCGGCACAATTTGGACAAGTTGCAGAGTGGAAACCCATAAAAACTTCTTAACACCCTTCAGGGGACTTCGTCGGGGCGGTACTAAACTCGCCGGCTTTGGAGACGCCTATCAGGATTTTTTACATTACTCAGGCGGCGGTCAGGCAGCGTTCGGCGGCATTATTCATACGCAAAACGCACTCTAGTTTCAGTTACGACAACAAATTGTTCCGGAATTTTGTGTGCGTAGTTCGAGAGCAATTGTTACAATACTTCGATCTTGTTCATCGGCCGTTCGTTGGAGAGACGAAGAAAGATAATTCCGTGATGCTCTCTTTGTTCGCGAAAGACCATCTCGCCAAAATCTTTGTCATTGGTTATCAGTATCCAGTCTTCGGAAACCGCTTTTGCCAACACGTCGGGATCGGGCATCCCACGGGCCTCATCGAATACAGAAAATACCTCGTGGCCTTCTGCCCGCAGCCATTCGGCCACCTTCGGACCGGTGCATTCGTCGACCAAAAACCGCATTTACGCAGTCTCCATCACAAGCGGCATAAACTCAGTCCGGCTAAGCGATTCGCCCGCAAAGAGTAAGCATGCCTGAACATCTTCGGGTTTCAGCCCGTCGTACTCCTCAAGGATCTCGGCGGTAGTCGCGCCGTGGGCCAGAAGATTCAGGATGAACTCAACCGTCAAGCGAGTTCCCTTGATCACCGGTTTCCCGGCCATAACGTTCGTATTTAGCGTGATCCGTTCCAATAGAAGTTGGTCGTTCATAGCCCCATAATCTCACATTTATGCCGTAGCGAAAAGAAACTTTTCGACGCCGATTGACCGCTAAATCCTTTTATCGTTTAATTTTCTCGCAAAAACTTGGCGTCATCGCAACTGGTAAAGGTGAAGATCCATCCCCGAGTGTTTGTCAGGTTGAATAGATAACACTTCGCGGTGAATGACGCCATTTGGGCCTTCGAACTTGTCGAGCTGACGGGAGCCACCCATAAAGCGTGTGCTTGCAGCAAATCCGGGTGGTAGCTCGATCTCGAACACGTACCTCCCGGGAGGAATGTCGAAGAATTCAAAATATCCTGACCGATGCATTTTCGGTGAATAAATTCCATCTTTCCCGAATAGCCGCAAAACAACGTCTTGGCCCGCCGATTTGTAGCGGATAGTTCCGGAGAAACGCGTCTTTCCTTTGTATCTGTCAGGATTGTCTAAAAGGTCGAGGTCATCGTCTGCTTCGGCAACTAGACGAGCTCGGCTACATGGACTCGCCCATACAAATTGCTCGACGCTCAATTCATAATTCTTTGTATTAGCGTCGTAGAATTCTTTGCGCTTCGGCTGTTCAATATAAAAGAGCCATTTCGATCCGATATATTCTTTGCCGAGGGTATAGGTGCAATCGCCCGACGCACTTAAGGCCAAAAGATCGACAGTTTTGGTTCCCGCATTGACGCCTTTAAACGCTCTTTCTACTCCAACTCGTGTGTACCAGATACCGTCCCGTTTCGGATCATCAACTACTGATTCGACCGTGCCGACAAATACCATGCTCGACCGTTCGACAGCCTGCGGTATTGTGTAGGTTTCCTGGCATGCGCACGCGAACACCTCCGACGTAGCGGCGAGAAAAATTACCACGAATAGAATGGAAAATTGTGCAAGCGTTTTCATGACTTCATTTCGATCCCCAGAATTGTATGCGATGATCCTCCGGAATGCCAATGTTTTTCCGCTGTGAGGTGCGGTGGCAGGCGGTTGTAAGTTATTATTCAAGCGTAGAAGGCAAACTTATGTATTGCAGCAATTGTGGAACTGATAATGCGGACGATGCGGATTACTGCAAGCGTTGCGGTACTTCGATCGGGGCGGAGGTTGAGACACGCGTCGCGAAAAGGGATGAGGGATCTCTACCACCCCGTCCACGATTCGTGGCCACCCCTCCTAATCAAGGAGGGGAGCTTGAAAGTGAAAAGATCTTTTCGATCACGCCGACGGTTAAGTTCGTAGTGGTCGGTTATGCGGCCACGGTCGTTGCGGCGTTTGTTCTGGTCGCACTTGTCAGCCTGTTTTTGCCGGTTGTCGGAACTGTTCCGGCGGTGATAGTCGGGTTGGCATTGTTGCTGATCCCGGGGTTTTATCACATTAGAAAAAAGCTCGTGCGATATACGTTGACCGACACAATGATCGAGATCGACCGGGGCCTGATCTCGCGAACGACGCAAAATATTCCGCTACGGCGTGTGCAGGACGTGACCGTTACAGCGGGCGTTTTTCAGCGGATGCTGGGCTACGGAGATATAGAGATCGACAATGCCAGCGAAAACCAGGACAAGATCGTTCTCGACGACATCGATTCGCCCAAGAAATATTCGGAGTTGATACTGCGGCAAATGCGGCAGCTCGACAGATAACGAATAACTAAAAACTAATAGCGATTAGTTTAAGGAGCCGGAAGTTTCGTTTTTAGTTTTTCGCTTTTAGCCTTTACCTATGAAGATTTTTGTAACAGGTGGTGCCGGGTTTATTGGGTCGGCGTTCGTGCGGTTGGTGCTGGATGAGCAGCCGGACGCCCGGATAGTTGATCTTGACGCGTTGACCTACGCCGGCAATCTCGAGAACTTGGCGGGCGTTGATCCGGAACGGCACACGTTCATCAAAGGTAATATTTGCGATCGGGAAGCGGTTCTCGCGGCAATGCCCGAGGGCTGTGATGCGGTGTTCAATTTCGCCGCCGAATCGCATGTTGACCGTAGCATCAGTTCGGCCGACGAGTTTTTGCGAACGAACGTGATCGGGACACAGGTGTTGCTCGATGCCGCGAGGGCGAGAGGCGTGCGGCGATTTGTGCAGGTTTCGACCGACGAAGTGATGGGCAGCCTCGCCGACGAAAGTGACGATTATTTCACCGAAGATTCCTTGCTCCAACCGAATTCACCTTATGCCGCTTCGAAAGCAGCGGCCGAGTTTGTCGTCCGTGCCGCACGCGAAACTCACGGTGTCGATACGGTAATAACACGGTGCGGCAATAATTACGGTCCGCGGCAGTTTCCCGAAAAGCTGGTCCCGCTGATGATCGCAAACGCGATGAACGACGAACCGCTGCCGGTTTACGGCGACGGGCGAAACGTGCGCGACTGGATCTATGTTGACGATCACGTTCGGGCGATCTGGCTTGCATACGACAATGGCCGAAGCGGCGAGGCTTACAACATCGGCGCTCGCAACGAGCAGTACAATATCGACGTTGTTCGTTCCCTGCTCGATTCGCTTGGCAAGCCGCACAGCTTGATCAAATATGTAGAAGACCGCTTGGGCCACGACCGCCGCTATGCGATCGATCCGACCAAGGCCGAGACCGAACTTGGCTGGAAGCCGCAGGTTACTTGGGAAGCCGGGCTCGCGGGCACGATCAATTGGTACCGCGATAATCAGGATTGGGTCGAGCACATCCGCAACGGCGCGTATCGCGATTATTACGAATCAATGTACTCAGCCCGGCTAGAAACTTCCGCCAAATCTAACTGACACTAAATGAAGATACTAATAACCGGCTCGAACGGGATGGTCGCGAAGTCGGGAGCTTCACACTTTAGTTCTATCAATGATGAGGTAATAAGTTACTCCCGCTCTGAGCTTGATATCGCTGATCGCGATGCGGTGACAGCCACGATCGACCAAATTAAGCCTGACGCAGTTGTAAACTGCGCGGCCTTTACGAACGTTGACGGTGCCGAAAAGAACGAAGCCGCTTGCTACGCCGCAAATGCGGATGGGCCGGAGAATCTGGCTGTGGCCTGCCGAGAATACGGCGTAAAGTTTTTGACGATTTCTACCGATTACGTCTTTGATGGCGCGAAAGATGGTTTCTATGTTGAATCAGACAAACCAAATCCGCTCAGCGTTTACGCTAAATCGAAGTACGAAGGTGAGTTGCGGACAGCTGCAGCAAATCCGGATGCGATCGTCTTGCGGTCAGGCTGGATCTACGGTCCGGGCGGCACAAATTTTTTGAGCGTGATGCCGGGCTTGCTTTCGAAGGATACTGCCATCACAGTTGTAAGCGATTCGCGCGGAACGCCGACTTACGCGGGCGATCTGGTATCGCGAATTCGCGAGCTGATCGAAAAAGATGCGAGCGGCATATTTCACGCGGCGAATAGCGGAACAGGCACTACTTACTACGGCTTCGCCGGCGAGATCTGCCGAGTTCGCGGGCTTGACGCAAGTAAGCTAAAAGCGGTTACAGATGCTGATTTAAATCGTCCCGCAAAACGCCCGCCGCATTCGATGATCACGTCCGAGCGTGAAAAAGAATTCGGCCTCACACCTATGCCGGAGTGGGCCGAATCTCTCAAGCTTTATCTTTCGCTCTAGTCGTTCGAACGCTTTACTGAACTTACGTCTTCCATTATCGGCGTCGTCGGATCGTCTTCGGCGTTGCGATAATAATCGTAATATCCCGAACCGTAGTATTCATATTCAACCGATCCGGATTTAATACCGTTCAGCACGACGCCGTAAATGCGGGCGCCCATTCCTGCAAGTCGCTGTTTAAAGCGGCGCATCAGGTGCATCGAGCTCTTACCGGACATTGCGACCAATACGACTCCATCGACAAGCGTCGAAAGAATTGCCGCGTCAGTAAATGAGATCGCCGGCGGAGAATCGATCACGATGTGCTTGTAGCGTCCGCGAAGAAATTGCAGCAGATTCTTCATCTCGTTCGAGCTTAAGAGTTCTGCCGGATTCGGCGGAATCGGGCCACTTGTGATTACCTTCAGTCGCGGCAATCCAGGATACGCCTTTATCAAATTCTCGGTCTTACGTTCGCCCGAAAGATAATTCGTAAGGCCCTGCATGTTATCGAGGCCGAAGTGATTGTGCAGACGCGGACGGCGAAGATCGCAATCGATGATCACAACCTCAGCATCGGCCTGAGCAAGCGTGATCGCGGTATTGATCGCTGTCGTCGTCTTACCCTCGCTCGGCTGCGACGACGTAACGAGGATCGTTTGCGGCGGCTTGCCTGCTGACGAAAATAGTAACGAGGTCCGCAAATGCCTGTACGCTTCAGCCATCGGCGAATGGCGCTCGTCGAGCGTCACCAGGCTGGTTCCGGCCCCGATCCCATTTCCATTTCCATTGCCGTTTGCGGCTAAACTTTTCCCCAGACGTTTATCCGAGCTGAGGTAATGCGGAATAAGTGCAAGGGTCGGCAAGCCAAGTTGGCGGCCGATGTCGTCTGATGTCTTAACCGAATCATCGAGGTAATCAAGCAGGAACGCGAGTCCGATCCCAGCAGCCAACGCGACAAGGAACGCGACCATAATATTCCGCGTTCTGTTGGGCCCGACGGCTCCGGCGTTGAATGCTTCAGTTACCGTCTTGATGTTGTTCGGAGCGTCAGCATTTAGAGCTAGTTGTTGTTCCTGGAGACGCTGGGTCAGCGTTCCAAGCAAACTTCGATTCGTGTCGATCTTTTGCCGAAGCGAGGTAAGCTGCGTCTGGTTCTGGCCCTGGATATTAGTGATAGCGAATTCACGGTCGTAGGCTGCTTGTGACTGAGCTTCTTCTCGGCGTTTCGCTTCCATCTGCGAACGAAGCGCAACTAAGGCACCTGATACGGCATCTTTTTTGATCTTATTTTCGTCGCGGGCGATCGTCTCCGAAACTTCTTTTTCAGTCTTAACGCGAGTCTCTTTGATCGATTCGATCTGTGCGAGCAAAGCCTTCATCGTCGGATGCTCGTCAGTAAATTTTGTTCCGTCAGACTGACGTTTTGCTTCGAGTTCCTGAAGCTGTTTGTCTAGAGATCGAATGTCGTCCTGCAATTTCGCACGCCGTTCTGTGTTTAATCGGACCGTGTCCTGATAGATCTTGTTCTCGTAAAGATCCGGCATGTTCGCGCCTTCGCCCCGTGCGCTGGCCGAAACAGCCGCGTTGTAACGGCTTTCAAGCTGGCGGCGTGATTCCATCGCCTTGAGCCACGTTTCGCTCAAGCTTCCAAGCCTGGCCGCCGCCAAGTCGTTCCCCTTTTCAGCAAGCGGAAGACCGAACGCTTTCTGGTCGGCGATAAGCAGGGTTTCGTCGCTATTGATCGTCCGTTCAAGCTCGTCGATCGAAGTTCTAAGATCCGCTACGGCTCTCGTCGAGCCCTGAAGTTCGCGCTCCTGGTCTTTTTTCTGAAAGACCTCAGCAGCCTTGTTGGCAAC
>JBGTKQ010000189.1:0-12858 GCA_041744555.1 Pyrinomonadaceae bacterium | reverse complement strand
ACCCGCGATCTTTTCATCAACGTAACCGTTGAAACCTTGTAGGAGCGACAGCACTACCATGAACGCCGTCATCCCGATGATCATTCCAAGCAACGTCAAAAACGACCGCAGCTTGTGCGACATTATCGATGCAATTGCAAGTCTGATCGTTTCGGCAAAGTTCATGTCAATTCATAGACAAATTATACGGCATGGGCCGCTAAATGGTTGAACTTCCGTACGTAAAGATTTGCAAACAAAAGCGGCTGCCCCGTGAGCAGCCGCCTATAACTCTCCCCAGACCAACACTTAAGCTACTTTATCCGTTCGTCTTTCTCGATATTTCCATCTCGGATCGAGATAATACGGTGGGCACGTTCGGCGACCTCGTGTTCGTGTGTAACGACGATTATCGTATTTCCTTCGGCGTGTAGTTTTTCAAAAAGAGCCATGATCTCAGCGCTTGTCTTCGAATCGAGAGCTCCGGTCGGCTCGTCAGCAAGCAAGATCGATGGATGATTTACGAGTGCTCTGGCTATAGCGACACGTTGACGCTGTCCGCCCGAAAGCTCATTTGGCTTGTGCATCACGCGGTCGCCGAGTTCAACGGAAGCAAGGGCCGCTTGTGCCTTGTCATGGCGTTCACCGGCACGCATTCCCGCATAGATCAGCGGCAGTTCGACATTATGCAGCGCCGTGGCTCTTGCCAATAGATTAAACGTTTGAAAAACAAAACCGATCTCTTTGTTTCGGATACGGGCAAGTTCGTCGTCCGTCATTTCAGAGACTCGATTGCCGTTGATCCAATATTGCCCTTTGGTCGGTGAATCGAGACAACCGATCAAGTTCATTAAAGTAGATTTTCCTGAACCCGAAGGCCCGATAATGGCCAAATACTCACCTTTCTCAACCTCGAACGAAACACCCTGAAGAGCGTGAAGTTCTTCGACGCCCATCTGGTATGTTTTCCAGATATCGGACATCGAGATAAGGGCCTTTGGCGGTGCCCCGGTTGTGATCTGAACTTCTTCTGCGACTTCCGTGCCGTTTCCATTTTCGTTTTCCATGAATCTGTACATATTCAGATCGTCTAGGCTCCGCCGCCTTCCTTCTTGGTCTGCTTCTTCACGATCGTGTCGTCTTTCAATGTGTTCAATATTCGACTAGGGCCGATGATCACCTCTTGATCAGGGGAAAGGCCGGAAATGATCTGAATATCAGATTCACCGGTGATCCCTTTTTCAACCGGTATGAACTTCACTTTATTTCCTTCGAGGACATAAACGCCTTCGATGGGTTTTGGCTTATCGGCTGTTTCCGGTGAATTTCCCTGTAAAGTTGGTGATGGTGAAGCATCCGGTTTCTTAGTCACGATCGCTTGAAGCGGAACCGCGATAACGTTTTGAACGATATTCGTTGTTATGGTCGCCGTTGCACTCATACCTGGCCGAAGCGAGGCTCTAATTTCTTCTGAAAGGTTTGTCAGTTCAATAACTACCCGAAACTCCTTAGCCTCCTGAACATTTATCTGCGTTGAGAGTCCGCCGGTCGTTGCTGATTTTCCCAGAGCAAGCGGCGTCTTTTGTCTCACCTCGCCTTCGATCTCCTGTTCGCCCAAGGCATCGACCTTGATCTTTGCTTTCTGCCCAACAGCTACTTTGTCGATCTCGGTCTCGTCAACCTTTACTTCGATGTTAACGGTCGACATATCCGCAATGGTCATCAAAGCCGTTGATGAAAGGCTCGCCACTGCGAAAGTACCGACCTTTGAAGGGATCTCAGCAACAATGCCGCTGATCGGTGCCACTTGTAGTGTCTTTTCGAGCTGACTTCGCTGGCCGCGAAGGATAGCTGATTGCTGATTTACGTTATCATTCGCCCGGGCAATGGCATTGGCGGCGTCGCGGATCACAACCTCTTGCTGCTTTACTCGTGCCGACGCATCGCGGACGGCAATTCGCTGCGACTCAAGACGTTCTTTTGATGTCTTTACTGAGACTTCGGCATTTGAAACACGATCCTGCGCTGTATCGAATTCCTGCCGTGCGACCACGCCGCTTTCGAGCAGAGTTTCAACCCGTTTTAATTCACGATTTGCAGCATTCAATTCCACCTGAGCGCGATCAACTTCCGTTTGTGCTGTAACTACGCCTTGTCGGGCAGATTCAACGGCGATCTGAGCAACATTTAGCTGCTGGTTAGCCTGTGCTCGTTGGTTTTCTGCCGAAGCGATCTGAGTCTGGGCGGCCTGAAAGGAAGCCAATTGAGCATCTGTGCTAGACTCAAGCTGATTTGGATCGAGTCTAACAAGCGGCTGGCCTTTTTCGACCTTATCACCCTCCTTAACCATGATGTCCTCGATCCGGCCCTGGACTTCACTCGTGAGGTTCATGAACTGGATCGGGCGTACCTCGCCGGAAGACGTTACCGTCGATCGCAGTTCGGGCCGCATTTCGATCTTAACGGTCGTCACCTCGGGAACATCCTTTCGTGTTGCTAAAACTCCGCCGATAACGACGGCAAGAAGTACAACGGCGGCAACGGCCCCGATGATAATTTTTTTCTTACGGCTCATTGCCATAACTTTAAGTTTTCCTCGTTTGCGAAAGTTGGATACATTGCCAATGATACAGCAAAATCATCGGCTCGATTACATCAAGCCCGTTATACGACACCGTTTTATCCATTGTTTCAAAAAACTGAACGTTTTCGCGCGTTCCTTTCGTTAATAGGTTGACGTTCAACTGTAGCCGTTCTAGGATTTACGAACGGCTCGGTTAAAGGTAAACTGACAGGGTTGTACAGACTGTACCGATACCCGGAAAAAATTAGAGATGATAAATTGTCCGTCTTGCGGTAACCAAAATTTGGATACTTCGCGATTTTGCAATGAATGCGGAACGCGTCTTGTTGCCGAACCACGGCCAGCTGTTGTTATGCCGCCATCGGAACCGAATTTCCAGGTGCCTTCGTCAGTAAGTAAGGTCGTCAGTGCTCAAGTGACATCCATCGGGATTCCGCCGCTTGTACAAGAAGGAAAGGCACCCAGCTCTCCTGAACAGTCACAATTAGAGAAACCCGATGGCCCGATCGCAAAGCTGATTATCGAACGCGGTGATGCGGCGAATACTGAATTTGATCTTTCTGCTACGGAATCAAACATTGGCAGATGGGACGCAGATAACGGGATCTTCCCTGACGTCGATCTCGATGCCTTTGATCCGGACGCGAAGATCTCGAGGCGTCATGCACGGATACTTAATCGAGAGGCGTCTTACTATATCGAGGATCTTGGTTCGACGAACGGTACTTTTGTAAACCGCGGACGACGGCTTTTACCTGGCTCGCCGCAAGTGCTTACGGACGGTGACGAGATCATTGTCGGCAAAACATTTTTAAGGTTCAAGATCAGTTAAATCAAACGATGCTTTTATGTCACGAATGCGGCTCTGACGTCGCGGAACACGATATTTTCTGTCCTTACTGCGGGATAAGCCTGCAGCAGGCGGAAGCTCCGGTTCCCGTCGAAGTTAGCAGCGATGCAAGCCCGGTCGACGACGAAATGGCCAGCACGCTGATGATGACACCCGAAGAGGCAAGGAAGCTTGCGAATGAGGTTGTCGCTGCTTCAAACAATGTCAGTGAGCCGCCGAAAACCAGCGGAAATATCAGCCCAAGGACTACTTCTGA
Organism: Pyrinomonadaceae bacterium; assembly: GCA_041744555.1. GTDB lineage: Bacteria > Acidobacteriota > Blastocatellia > Pyrinomonadales > Pyrinomonadaceae > OLB17. The sequence goes on along the minus strand of JBGTKQ010000189.1, from coordinate 9,189 downwards.
GTACGCTGCGGTTGAGTCGGTCGAATTTACTTACGACGAAGTACCGATTGTTGAAGATGAAGCCGAAGTCGTCCACATCTCGGGTGCAGATCCGGTCCTTGTGCATTCAAATGACGAAGTAGTCGAAGATTCTGTTAGAGAACCGGACGTGTCCGAAGTCGTCAGCGAACCTGAGACTCTCGGAAAGCCGGGCGAGGTCGTCGATCTACGCTCGGATCCGGATTTCTTTTCAGCCCCTCCCGAATCGAAAAATGAGGCCGATTCGGTTTTCGAAGAAACGGAAGTCGAAGAATCGGTCGTCGAACCCGTGCCACCGGTAGATGCGGAACAGATCATAACGGCAGAGAAGCCTGTCGAAGAAATGATGATCGGCATGCCTAATGAATCCCTTGATCTGAAGGATCCGTTCGTATCTCAATCGATGTTCGATTCGGTAAGGATCATCGAAGGCCAGCTTCCGTTTGCTCAGGAAGACATCGCCACGCGCGTTCCGGGTGCCAGTATTGAACTAATTCCGCCTCCGTCCGCTTCCGCCGGTCTCGTCGAAGAACGACCACAGACGACTCCCGGGAATATTGGTTCGGATACCGATGGCCGAAAATCTTCAAAATTGAAGCCGCTTTCTGAAGGAACGGTCCTTTATGGGCGTTACGAGATCGTGCGGAAGATCGGTGGCGGCGGAATGGGTGCGGTCTATCTGGCGAGCGATGCAAATCTCGGCGGTGTGCTTCGTGCCGTAAAGGAGATGGTCCAATCGCACATCGAGGATGACCAACAGGAAAAGGCGATCGCTGATTTCAAGCGGGAATCGATGATTCTGTCAACTCTAGATCATCAATCGATACCGACCATCTTTGACTACTTTTACGACGAAGCGGAAGGCCGTTTCTATCTCGTAATGAAATACATTTCGGGCGGCGACCTTTCGTCGCGTTTGCGGGCCACACCGGAAGGAAAGGTTGACGAAAAAACGGTCGTTGATTGGGCGATCCAGATCACTGAAGTTCTGGAATATCTTCATAACCAACCCTCGACGATAGTTTATCGCGACCTCAAACCTTCTAACATTATGATCGATGGTAATACCGGAAAGGTGATGTTGATCGATTTTGGTATTGCTCGGTCGATAAGCCAAAAGGAAGAAAAAGGTGTTACAGCGGTTGGGACCATGGGCTATGCCCCACCGGAATTGTTCAGCGGAAACGTTGAACCGCGATCAGATATTTACAGTCTTGGCTCGACAATGTTCCACTTGCTGACAGGCGCCGATCCGCAAAGCAATCCGTTGCTCATCTTCGATTTCCAAAAGAATCCGCGTCCGCGGCAGATCAACCCGCGGCTTTCGGATCAGATCGAGCGCATCCTAATGAAGTCGGTCGAATACAACGCCGATTCAAGGTACAGAACCGCTGGTGAGTTTCGCTCGGTTCTGCAAGAACATCTGGATATGTTGAACAAGGGCGATGTTTCGCATGGAGCAAGCGTAGCACCGGAATCCGTCAGCCTTTCGAGCCAACAGGTATTCTGCGGTTTCTGCGGACAAAAGATCGTTGCAACCGATATGTTCTGTGCCTTCTGTGGTGCGAAACAGCCAATGGCTCAACAAGGCGTTCACGCCGAGATCTACAGCGCGGCACCGATGACTGCGCGGTTGCTTGTTGAAGGCACGACCGAACTGAACGCACCGTCATACCTACTTCAAAAGGACGAGAATCTTGTTGGCCGGCGTGATCCAATGTCAAATATCTTTCCTGAAGTTGACCTCTCAAAGTACGACCCTCAGACGAAAATATCGCGTCGGCACGCACGGATATGGCGAGATGGGCAGGTCTTTCATGTCGAAGATCTTGGCTCTTCAAACGGAACTTTGCTTACCTCTGCAATGAACGATTCGTTCAGACTTCCGCCGCATAAGCCTTATGGACTTTCGAGCGGGGACAAGATCAAGATCGGCGATACGATCCTTCATTTCGTAGTTAATTAAATCGCTTTACTATGTCTATAAAGGCAGTGGATCCATCTACTACTAACATCAAGTTAGTTAATGTTCGAGAAAAGCTAGTAAATTTCGAACCGAATCTTCTCGCGGCTCCATTTGCATTGCGATGTGGTGGCCTTATCCTCGATTATCTACTTTTTGTTATTTTACCCGCAAGCTTTTTGCTTCTTAGCCGAGTTTATGGCAACGATGGTCCGGGATTATTAACAAGTGGATTAAATGATATTGGTTGGGTTACAGGGATACTGGTCGGTTTTGTTAGCGTGATATTGCTTCCGCTGGCGACAGGTAGGACCATTGGCAAAATGGTCACCGGATTACGCGTCATATCCATTGATGGTAGTGAGCCTTCTGTTGGAAGGATGCTGGTCAGGCAGTTGCTTGCCTTGCTTCTTTTCCCCTTAACGCTCGGTATTTCTTTTTTCTCGTCTGCCGTAAGCCCAAGGGGCAGAGCCTTACACGACTATTTGGCAGGTACGATCGTTATTTACGCAAACAAGAGCACAAGATAATTTCCCCCGAATTTTATGGCACGGCTGATCTTAAAGAACGGAAATGGACTTCCCGAAACTATCGAATTATCTCGTCTTCGGACGACGATCGGGCGTTCGGCCCGCAGCGACGTTTGTATTCCTGACGCTTTCGCGTCCCGGCTTCATGCTGAGGTCCGACAAGAAGGCGATTCTTTTTGGCTTCAGGATCTCGGTTCGGCTAATGGAACCCGTTATAACAACGTAGTTCTTAAACATGCTGTTCCGCTTTCGAATGGAGATGAGATCCAGATCGGCGAAAGCGTGATGGTCTTTGACGATGATATTCAGCAGATCGCCGGTGGAGCAACGCTGATCGCAGATCGCACCGAAGCTCTTGATCCATCAAAGACGATCTCGTTCCAAAGCCGACGCATTCCAACAACTGAGTTGTTAAAAGGGCAGTTCTCCTCGCGAAACGACCTGCTTGGTTTGATCAGTAAAGTGGGTGTCGCTCTGCTGTCTGCGAGCAATTTGGATGAAACGCTTGATCAGGTCGCTTCGCTCGTATTCGAAGCCGTTCCTGCCGAACGCTGCGTCATTATGCTCCGCGACGACACGGCTGCCGACGGTATGAAGATCGTGGTTGCCCGTATCCGCAATCAGAAAGAGCAGCTCAGCGAAGTGCGCATCAGCCACAGCGTGATGAACGAAGTGCTCAAGAACGGCAAGTCCGTTTTGACCGCTGATGCCCAACAAGACCCACGCTTTTCGACCCAGACTGTGATGCTGCAGGGAATTCGTTCGGTCTTGGCCGTTCCGCTTTCAGTTGACGAACGCAACATCTTCGGCTTGATCTATGCCGATTCACCGACGTACGAAACCACGTTCAGCGAAGAACATTTGAACATTCTTACGACTCTTGCTTCAGTCGCTTCGATCCGTGTTGAGAATGCGACCTTGCTCGAAGAGCGTATGGAACGAGAGCGAATGGAACGCGAGCTTGAGCTGGCGACGGAGATCCAGCAACGCTTTCAGCCCGCGGGCCCGCCAATAGTTCCGGGTTACGAATTTCAAGGAATTTCTTTCTCGTGTTACGAGATCGGTGGCGATTACTATGACTTTATCCGCAGGCCTGATGGCAAGATGATGATCGCTCTCGGCGACGTTTCCGGAAAGGGAACTGCTGCTGCTTTGTTGATGTCGAGCCTTCACGCTGCCGTACATGCACAGATCGCCGCCAAGAGTTCGCTTTGGCAGACCGTCACGTCGGTCAATGAATATCTGGCCGAAAACACGCCTGCAAACCGCTTTGTGACGCTCTTTTTAGGCGAACTTGATCCGGAAACAGGTCTTGTACGATATATAAACGCTGGCCATAACCCACCGCTTGTTGCGAATGCGAACGGGGCGATGTCACAGCTTGATGCCGGCGGCCTTCCGCTTGGGTTGATGCCGATGTCGCAATATGAAGAGGGTGAATTGTACCTTGGTACAGGCGACATGCTTGTTGTCTATTCGGATGGTGTTTCCGAAGCGGTGAATCCGCTTGATGAAGAGTTTGGGATGGAGCGTCTAACTCAGGTGGTTCACACAAATCGCTCCGCATCCGCATCCGGTATGCGTGATAAGGTCGAATCGGCTCTCTCAGCGTTCACCCAAACAGCTCCGGCCAATGATGACATTACATTGGTAATAGCAAAAAGAATTTAAGGATCAAAGAAGAATCCTTATATGTTTACTTGATCGAGCCGAGTCCGCCATCGACCGGAATGATCGCACCGGTGATGAAGCCAGAGTTTCCAGTCAAGAGAAAGGCAGCGGCATCCGCGACGTCTTCAGGTTTACCGATACGCTTCAATGGATGCCTTTCTGCTGCAGCCTCCTGCTTTTGAGGCGTATTCAATAGTTTGCCGGCAAGCGGTGTTTCGGTCAGCGAAGGAGCGATGCAATTGACCCGTATCTTCGGCGCGAATTCGGCTGCAAGAGCGCGGGAAAGTCCCTCGACAGCTCCTTTTGAAATCGCGACCGATGAATGAAATGTCATTCCGGTCTGGACCGCCACAGTGCTGAAAAGAACGATCGAGGCGGACGAGCCTTCCTTCAGATTAGGCAAATAAGTTCGGATCGCGGCGACCGCGCCAAGCACGTTGGTGTTTAGATCCGTGAGAAAGTCCTCGTTGGTCAACCGGTGAAATGGCTTTAGATTGATCGTTCCCGGAATATATGCAAGCCCGTCGATCGCGCCTTCGATCGTCGGAAATTCCATGGTCGAAGCCGCGTCGTGGGTCAAATACGTAACGCCTGCCAGATCGCCTTTCGTTCGGCTCATCACAGTTACACGATGACCTTCGCCAACCAATTTCGAGGCCAATGCCTTTCCGATGCCATAACTGCCGCCGACCAAAACAATGTGTTTACGCATTGAATCAGATTCGGAAATATCGAATAGTTAGATGCAACCCTCAATAGTGACCATTTTGTGTCGTGTTAAAACCTGTTGACCAAAGCAGTTTGATGCGGATATACTTATCCTTGGTGTGAACGCACACTCCTGCCGGAAATGCCCCAGAAACCCTTAAAGATAAGCCTGATATACTTCACGGTATTTGCACTACTTTTCGTAGGCATGGTACCGATCGTTCTCGTTGGCTGGTTCCTTTCGGGAAGGAGTGCAACGGAATTACGTGCAGTTGAGAACCGTTACCAGATTCAATTGGTTCAGGAAAAGGCACGTCAGATCGAAATGTTCGGTCAGCGTTATCGCGACATGGTGACCGGTCTTGCCGACGCGTTTGCCCTATCAAACGATCCCGGAATTTTCACGTCGCCCCGAACGGACATTCAACTTAGTTCAACACTTCGCGAAAACCCAGACGTGATCGCCCTTTTCGTAAAACCGGAGGGCCTTGATTCCTTGTCACTTTATAGGCCCGGAAATATTGCGAAGACCGAAGTCGATTCGATCGCCCTTAAGATGGTTGAATCGCTATCGAGCGCGGATGTGTCGGTCGGTGAACCGCAGATAATCGGCTCGGCTGGTGAACCTGTACTCACTATTGCCGCACCAGTGATTGTCACCGATGTAAAGATAGCCTCGGTGATAGCTATAGTTTCGCTTAGACGGATCGGGCGAGATGTCGTCGGAATGGAGCAAACTTCAGAGGCTGAACTGTGGAGATCCGGCTTACCGATCGTGTTCGTGGTCGACACGAACGGACGGACCGTGTTTCATCCGGATAATGCTCTCGCACGAGATCGGCGTACGCTTACAAGTCTGAAGATCGTCGATGAGTGGCAGAGTTCATTCGCACAATTTCAATCCGGACTTGTCCCATTCGCCGCCGAGTTTGACGGCGTCGATCATGAGATGATCGGAGCCTATTCGACCGTAGCGATCGGCCCTGATCGTCAATTCGGTGTAGTAACAATGCAGGACGAGGCAAAGGCCCTTGCCTCGGTCGCTGAAATGAAGACCCAGACCTGGCTCATCAGCCTCGCGTTTGCCTTGGCTGCACTCTTGATCGGTTCTATCGCGGCCCGAAGTCTGACGTCGCCTATACTCAATTTGTCCTCTGCGGCCGAACAGATAGCGGGCGGCGATCTAGGCACGAGAGTTGAAACGAGAAATATTACTGAGATCGGCACATTGGGTAGATCATTTAATACGATGGCCGATAATCTCGAGGAACACATCGCGAGACTAGCGAAAGCAGCGACTGAAAACCGAGAGTTGTTTGTAGGCACTGTAAAGGCTTTAGCGGCAGCGATCGACGGTAAAGACAAATACACGCGAGGTCATTCAGAAAGGGTTGCGCGCATCTCGCTAGCGATCGGAAAGCAACTGAATATGGCGGAGGACGAACTTGAAACTCTCAGGATCAGTGCTTTGTTGCACGACGTTGGAAAGATAGCGATCGATGACAGCATCCTCAAGAAACCGGCCGCCTTAACGGACGAAGAATACGAAATAATGAAGACGCATCCCGTGAGAGGCTATAAGATAATGTCGCAGATCCCGGCAATGCGGGATTTCCTTCCCGGAATGTACATGCATCATGAGATGGTAAACGGCCAAGGCTATCCACAAGGTTTATCGGGCGAACAGATACCTCTTCAAGCAAAGATCGTGTCGGTTGCCGATACTTTTGACGCGATGACGATCGATCGTCCGTATTCAAAGGGAATGATGATGGACGACGCTCTGGACCGCATTCGCCAGCTTATCGGCACCCGGTATGATGGAGCAGTTGTCGAAGCCTTGGTTCGTGGATGCGGTTCGGGCGAGATCGGTCGCGGAGTTGTTCAGTCAATGGCAAATTCGGAAAGGACAGGCGGCAAGCAGGTAAACGTAGGCGTAGCACAGGCCCTACGGGTAAATTACAATCCGGAAGAGCCGCTCGAGATATCTACCGTCAACGACCAAATCATGGACGTTACAGCACAATAAGACGCAGTTGATCCATCACTGAAAGAATACAGATCAGTCCTCTTGGATGTCGCACGTTGTTCAGCGTGCGATATTTTTTTATACTCGGTAGTTTCATATCGGCAACGAGTTAATATGGCATTATTTTGGCGTCGGAAAAAAGAAGACAAATTTAGTTCGTCAATTCTTGGACTTGATAAGTCCTTTGAAGAATTGAAAGCACAGGAAGAAGCGGTCGAAAAGGAGATCGGCATACGGTTTACGAATGCGATCGCCAAAACACGTGATTCCATAAACACTCGGCTCGACACGATCTTTGAAGGACGCAAGCAGATCGATGAATCCTTGCTTGATGAACTTGAAGAGATGCTTATCTCGACCGATATAGGCGTTGTCACGACAATGCAAGTACTTGAAGCAGTTCGCAGGGGAGTCACCCGACAAGAGATCAATGACATCGCTGCTCTGAAATCGGTGATGAAGAACGAGTTGCTCGATATTCTTCAGCATTCCAAGGAAGTTGGCATCGCATCGGAAACCGCGGTTGACGAATCGATCAAGCCTTATGTGTTAATGGTTGTCGGTGTCAACGGAGTCGGGAAAACAACAACAATTGGAAAACTTGCCCAGCGTATCAAGAATGAAGGCAATGATGTATTAATATGCGCGGCAGATACTTTTCGTGCCGCAGCGTCTGATCAGTTAGAGATCTGGGCCGAACGCGCCGGCGTGCCGATCGTACAGCAAAAACAGGGGACCGACCCGGCGGCAGTTTTGTTCGACGCACTGCAATCGGCCAAGGCCCGAAACTCAGATGTGCTGATAGTTGATACGGCAGGGCGTTTGCACAACAAGGCCAACCTGATGGCTGAGCTCGACAAGATGAAACGCATCGCCGGCCGCGAGGTGCCACAGGCGCCGCACGAAACTCTGCTTGTGATCGACGCCGTCACTGGCCAAAATGGTCTGGAACAAGCTCGGCAGTTTATGAAGGTCGCGGGGGTTACCGGCATCGTTTTAACTAAACTAGACGGTACAGCGAAAGGCGGGATCGCGGTTGCGATCTCAAAAGAACTAAATCTGCCTATCAGATACGTCGGCATCGGAGAACAAGTTGACGATCTGATGGTTTTCGACGCAGAAAATTATGTCAACGGATTATTCAATTAGGAAGGAACCAACTTGTTAGAATTCAACCAAAATGACATTTTATTCACGTCGCACTCCTTAGAGTTGGCGGCGAAGGGCATCGGCCTTGTCTCGCCGAATCCGCTTGTCGGATGCGTCATTCTCTCCCCGTCCGGCGAGGTTGTCGGCGAAGGCACATATATTAAAGATAATGTAACGCACGCGGAGGTTATTGCCTTGGCACACGCCGGAGAAAATGCTCGCGGCGGAACTGCATATGTTTCACTTGAGCCGCACGATCATCACGGCATGACATCGCCGTGTACCGAGGCTCTTATCAATGCAGGGATAAAGCGTGTTGTGTGTCCTATCGAAGATCCCAACCCCCTGGTTTCGGGAAAAGGTTTTGAACGCTTGCGACAGGCTGGGATTGAAGTCGTCACAGGAATTCTTGCTAAGGAAGCATCGCTGTTAAACGAAAAATTCATCTTCTGGCATAAGAATCAACGGCCATTCGTTCATTTGAAATTGGCGATGTCGTTAGACGGCCGAATTTCGCTAAAGAATAGCGTTTCAACCGCACTATCCGGTGTTAAGGCACGAACTCGTGTGCACGAACTACGGCATGAGCATGACGCAATTTTGATCGGAGGCACGACAGCGGCTGTGGACAATCCATCACTTACCGATCGCAGCGGTTTGCCGCGGCGGCGTCCACTTATGCGGGTAATTCTCGACAATAGGCTTCGACTCCCGTGTGAATCTATATTGGCGACAACGACCGAAGAGGCTCCGACACTGGTCATGACGAACTGCATTGATCCGGAGACCACGATCCCGTTAACTGAGTGCGGCGTCGAAATTGTACCGGTCGAAATGGGCGCAAGAAATGTGATCGGCGTTTTGGACGAACTAAAAAGGCGGGACATTCAAAGCGTGTTGGTTGAAGGTGGTTCGGCGGTTGCCGGTGCCTTCATAGATGCGAGATTGGTCGATAAAGCCAGCTTTATCATTGCACCAATTGTGATCGGAGGGAGCGAGGCTCCAGCGGCGATCAGTGGAAAAGGGGCCGCGACCTTAGCCGAAGCCCTTAAACTTGAGAAAATTCGAGTAACTGATCTAGAAGGCGATATTGAGATCACCGGTTATCCGATCGGCAATTG
>JBGTKQ010000188.1:0-8192 GCA_041744555.1 Pyrinomonadaceae bacterium | reverse complement strand
ATAGACAACGAGCGGTATCGACCCGACCCACCAATAGATCAAGATCTTTATGTTGTCCCATTCCCACGGTGCGAATTTGAACAAGTTTGAGACAACAAAAAGCAGAGCGAACGGAACATAGAAAAGGATGAGGGATGAAGGATGAGGGATGAGGGCCGAAGGTTCATCCCGCTTTTTAGAACTCTTCTTTCCCTTCTTAACCGGTTCTGCCTTTGGTTCATTGTCCGAACGAGCGACATGTGTCAAATAAATTCCGGCTGCGATCAGAGGGATAAAAATGCCCGTGTTCTTGATCCAGAACCAGATTACGTTGGTTTCGCCCGAATCCCATCCAAAATGCCGACCGATAAATTCACTCGGTCGCGTCGCGCTACCGGACATTGACCAGATAAGTTCGGGCACGGCTACCAAGCAAACGCCGATACCAAACGAGAACCACGTAGCCCACTGATCGCGCCGAAACACGAACACCGTAACGACAAACAGTACGAAGAGACTATGAAGATGAATAAGTGGAAGCATGCCCGCGATCAAACCGATCAAGAACTTAGTCCACGACAATCGAAATTTTCGCCTAGTTTCATTCTCTTCTTTCTGCTGCGTAAATGTCCGCCACAATTGGCCGAGAACGATCAATGTTATTGGCATTCCGAGAAGAAGGCTTCGCTGCGTCAGGAACAACGTAATTAGCGAGTTGCCCCAACGCATGTCGGGGCCGATCGTATAATCCCTTGGCAGGGCAAACAAAAACTCAAAGAAACCTTGCGATTGCGCCGCCCAGTCCGAAAAGAACCAGATGAACCCGAGCCCGCCGCTGAAAAAAAGCAGAAACGGCGCGAGGCGGGCGGCCAGCTTATCCTTAGCGAGCTTGAACACGAATCGTTCAAGTATGACCAGTAATGAAAACGCCCACGCGATGTTTTGAACAAGCATCGCATCGCGTAAATCGGCCCCAAGTTTTACAAAGTAGGCAGTGATCAGATCCGCAATGAATGGATAAGAGAATTTCGCACCGTCGAAATTTGGATTGATCGGTGGAAAATTACCGCCTTCGGTAAATGAATATATTGCACCCAGATGGAACGGCAGATCGCCGAGATTGTTCGATCCGCCGGTCACGATCGCTCCGTCTCGGACGAACATCGCTCGTTCAAAAAAGAAAAGGAATAAAAGAAAGAAAAAGGCGTAATAAGCGAATGGCCAAAGCCGACTAAAGCTTTCGCCTTGAACCAGGTTTTTCGCCCGGTTGCGGTCGGCGGCAAATGCCTTTTTTCGCTTCAGATCTCGAAAAAGAAGCAACGGCGATAAGGCGACGACAAACACAACCGCTGCGGACATAGGCGTTAGCCCAAAGATCGACGCAACGACGAAACCAAGTGTTCCAAACATAGCAGATCCGATGACGCATCCGGAAGCGATCCGGAACATCAGCGGATCTTCATCGGAGATCAAATACGTCAGTGCCAAACCACCTGACGTGATCGCCGCAACTAGTAAAAAGGAAAGTAACATGTCTTATCGGTGAAGCTGCAAACTTCTCCAAGTTATCTTAATCTAACTTTTGCGGCAAAGCTGAATCCGGGATGGTGACAGATGCCATTAGTTTCGTATATACTTTCGTCGTTTTCCATCCAGCAAACGAATACCAGTCCAGCTCCTTGCCGACTGAGATAAACTGCATGAAAACCATTAAATTAATTTCTATTGCAATTGCCTCAATAGCTTTCACAATCGGCGCCGCAGGTCAATCGCCATTTAGGAAAATGGAATTAGTCAGTTCGTTCAGCAGGCCGATCGTTATCCGCCAAGGCAAGAACGACCACGAAATTCGCGGCCTTTTTAAATTGGCCGATAATTCGGTCGTAGTCTTCACAGAAGCGTCGCTGATGCGTTCGAGTGACAACGGAACATCGTGGCAAAAGCTTGATCTTCCGCTTGGCGTCGATCAGACGATTGCGTCGGCTATATCAATAAGCGGATCGATGGTGGTGCTGACCGGCGGGTCGGAGCTGCGATCGCTGGAACTCATGATTTCCGATCAGAACGCTACGTCATGGACAAAGAAGGAACTCGTTCTTCCGGGCATCGAGATGCTTGGTGCCGATCTTATCGGCGGGCGAGTCGCACAACTTGCAAGCGGTGAGCTTGAACTAACTTTCATACTTCCGACAAGCTCGAATTTTACAGGCTTTTTAAGATATGTCTCTTCCAAAAAGGGCAATTCGTGGCAACTTTCCGAACGCGAGATGGACATTAGGTCTAACGATGAGGCTGATTCGACGATCGAGATTGACGGCATTCGGCTCGAAACGAACGGAAGCTGCGTCGGCTATAAGACGGGCTGCGTACAGGAAAGCAAGGTCACGTTTGAAGGGAACGATATAACGCCGCCCCAAGTAAAGCAAAATTTCGAAAAGGCCAGAACGGACGTTTCGGCGGAAGCCACACCGATGTTTGCCGCACCGCCGGGCGGAACGACCCGTATCAGCCTGAATCGTGGATTCGATAAATGTACCGCCGCACCGGTTTCGCAAATGCAGGCATGGTGGAACACGTCATGGTTCTACGATTCGAATATTTATATCAGCGGCCGCAACCGCGGATGTACTCAGGCACAACTCACCGCGACTTGGGTAAATCAGGTTTCTGTACAAGGCTGGGGCTTGATACCGACGATCGTCGGTTACCAATCGCCGTGCATTAATTCAACGAGCCAGACGATACAAAAACACAGCAACGATCCGTCCGTCGCGGAAACACAAGGCCGCGGCGAAGCAGACATCGCGATCGCCGACGCCAACGCACTTGGCCTGACGCAGGGAACCGTTCTTTATTACGATATGGAGCGGTACGACGAAACGGCTCAAACGTCCGGTTGCCGCACAGCGACCGTCGCGTTTTTGAAGGGCTGGACGGAACGCGTTCGCGAACTCGGCTACATTTCAGGGACGTACGGTTCGCCAAAGAACGCGATCGAAGACTGGCAGACGATGTCGCCGCAGAGCCGCATGGACGCCATTTGGATGGCTCGTTGGGACAACGTAATGACGGTGTGGACGTACCTTACCTTCGCAAATTTCCCGACGAATGTTTGGAACAATCACCAGCGGATCAAGCAATGGCAGGCTCCGCATAACGAAACGTGGGGCGGCTTCACTTTTAATATCGACGGAAATATCTCTGACGCACCGGTCGCCGGACTCGCGGTCGCAAAGAACAAGAATGCGGATTTTGACGGCGACGGCAAAACAGACATAAGCGTTTACCGGCCCGAAACCGGCGTCTGGTACGTCGTGTTCAGCGCCACCTCGACCTTTGGGGTCGTCCAGTTCGGGAACCCGACTGATATTGTTTCACCCGGCGATTTCGACGGCGACGGCAAAACTGATCACGCGGTCTTTCGTCCGGCGGATGGCACCTGGCACATGCTTTTGAAAGGCGGCAACTATCGAGCGGTACAGTTTGGTTCGAACGGTGACATCCCAGCTCCGGGCGATTTCAATGGCGACGGCAAGACGGATTTCGCGATATTCCGGCCATCTACTGGAGTCTGGTATATCGCCAACAGCGACAGCCTCGGCACATACAGAGTCGTGCAGTTTGGCCTGAACGGCGACAAGCCGGTCGCTGCCGATTACGATGGCGATGGAAAAACGGACATTGCGGTGTTTCGGCCGTCGGACGGCGTTTGGTTCGTTTACCGCAGTTCGGACGGCGGTTATTCGTTAGATCCGTTCGGCCTTCCTACCGATCGTCCGGCCCAAGGCGATTATGATGGTGACGGCAAGACCGATCTGGCAGTTTACCGTCCGTCCGAAGGGCTTTGGTTCCTATACCGAACGACCGAAGGTTCTGCCGGGCTGCAGTTCGGAATTGCGGAAGATATTCCATCGGTTGGCGATTACGACGGCGATGGAAAGACTGATGTTGCGGTGTTCCGTCCATCGACCGCGACTTGGTATTTGCTCCAAAGTACGAACGGCGTAAGCATCGCTCAGTTCGGATTTTCAACCGACAAGTCCGTGCCAAGCGCTTACTTACCTCAATAGCGGGGTTTTCTAAATCCGACGGCTAAAGGTAGAATAGAGGTTTTTGGAAAAGGACTTATTCTACCTATGCTTCAAGCAGGAATCGTTGGATTGCCGAACGTCGGAAAATCAACTCTATTTAACGCTCTGACCGCGCAGGAAGCGGCTCTGGCGGCTAACTATCCATTTGCGACGATCGAACCGAACGTCGGCATTGTCGCTGTACCGGACGAACGCCTCGTGGTGCTTGAAAAACTGAACAAAGCTCAAAAGGTCGTGCCCGCGACGGTCGAATTTGTCGATATTGCCGGTCTTGTTCGCGGAGCTTCAAAAGGTGAAGGCTTGGGCAATCAATTCCTCGCAAATATTCGCGAAACCCACGCTGTGATCCAAGTCGTTCGGTGTTTTGACGACGACAATATCATTCACGTTGAAGGTTCGGTCGATCCGATGCGCGATATTGAGACGATCCAGATCGAACTCGCCCTTGCCGATCTTGCATCGGTTGAAAAACGCCGCGATAAGGCTGCTCGTGCCGCTAAATCTAGCGGCGATAAAGACGCAAAACGCGAGCTGGAGATAATCGAAAAGATCATGCCCGCGCTCGAAGAGGGACTGCCGGTTCGTTCGGCACAGCTAACGGAAGACGATCGCGAGATCGTTAAGAAGTGGTTTTTGTTAACCAGCAAGCCGACGATCTATGCCGCCAACGTCGATGAAGCAACGCTCGCCGATCCTTCATTGAATCCACATGTTCAAAAGGTTATGGAACACGCGGCCAAAGAGAATGCTTATGTGGTTCCTATTTGTGCAAAGCTCGAAGCTGAACTTGTCGCACTTGATGAGGCCGAGCGTGACGAGTATTTGAAAGATCTTGGCCTGGAATCGAGCGGCGTCGATAAGATGATCAAGGCCGCCTATCACATGCTCGGGTTGATGAGCTTTTTGACCGCCGGTGAGAAAGAAGTGCGTGCATGGACGATTCCCGTCGGCACAAAAGCCCCTGCCGCCGCGGGCGAGATCCACACAGACATCGAACGCGGCTTTATACGCGCCGAGATCATCGGCTACGACGACCTTGTTGCCTGTGGTTCGCGAAAAGCGGCAAGCGAAAAAGGCCTCGCAAGGCTTGAAGGCAAGGAGTACATCATGCAGGACGGAGATGTAGTGGATTTCCGATTCAATGTTTAGTTTTCGCGGCAACAGTTGCAGATGATAGAATTTCTGCATGCGAACTAATAACCTGACCGACCGCAAGACTGAAAAGACGGATTCGGCGATGGTTCGCCGAATGCGGTCGCCCCTTCGACTACGGATCGAGACGGCCGATGCGATATTTTTCGACGTCGGAGCGTTCAAACTCGATCGAAATTTAGGCATTTGCGAGCATCTTGCCGTGGAACGCAATATACAGGTCGTAACGTCGTGGCCCGAAATTCTGAAGTAGTTTGTCGCTGAAACACTGGTTCAGTTAATTAGTAGAGTTTCGAAATCATTAAAGCTTTATGAGATTTTTCGTCTTCGTCGCGGTGTTTACCGTGCTTTCTCTCACATGCCTTTCTCAGTCGACCCAGTCAGTCAAACTAAAAGGCCAGGTGGTTTGCTCGGTTTGTTGGTTCGAGGCGCCGGATCGTACGAAAACCCCATACGGTAATGCAGCTGACATAAGTTGTGCAAAAGACTGCTCAGAAGAAGGTCTTCCGCAGGCCCTCGCCGTAGAGGACGCCAAGGGATTCACGCTTTATACAATTGAAGTGGGGAGTTTCAAACCTAACGGTAAGGATTTCCTTGATATCGTACCCAAGATGGTCGAGGTTGAGGGCTCCGTCCGTACTGAGAAAGACAAGAAATTCATCAAGGTCGATTCGCTAAAGGTCTTGAACGAAGCACCCGTAAAACCCGTGCCTGTCTCGGACGATGCGGTGCTTTCTTTAAAAGATCTCACGGGTTCAACGCAGTCGCTCGAAGGCTATCGCGGCCGCGTAGTTGTGCTCAATTTTTGGGCGACGTGGTGCGAACCGTGCAAGAAAGAAATGCCCGATCTGTCTGCGATCCAAAATGATTATGCGGCTTTCGGCGTTCAGGTTATCGGTGCTGCCGGTGACGAGGCCGACGATTCCGCCAAGGTGTTGAAATTCATACGCGAGGTCAAGATAAACTTCCCGGTGTGGGTCGGCGCGTCGACGGAGGATATGAAGCGTTTCGGTGTAGGCGAGGTGCTTCCCGCCACGGTCATTATTGACAAGAACGGCAAGATCGTTTGGCGAGAGATCGGAATAATCAAGCCGGACGTTCTGCGGAAAGAATTAGACAAGATTCTGTTGCCAAAGATAAACGAAGCAGAAAAGATCGCAAAGGCAGAGAAACCAAAGTCTAAAAATGTTTCGCTTGTTCCTGCTTGACCTGTCTGACCGGGCGAAGGCCAGGCTGTCCGGGGGACGGCCGATAACCCAAAGAAGTTTACCGTAGGAATCAGGTTGATAGCCGGACAGGTCGATCGAGCCGCGGTGCGTTCCACGCTGATCTATCGGCTCCATCCACGATTTCATATCGGGCTTGAATACAATCCAAGGGTCGGCGAAGTTCATCCGCTGATCACGTTCATTCCCGTAACCGAAACGGTAAATCGCCCGGCCGTCATCTTCGGGATCAGCAGCGATCGAATCGGTACGCCTCGTGGGACGTCTTTTTACATGACGGCGAGTAAAGATCTGCAGCATTGGACTGGCCTTCCGATCGCTCCCTACGGCGGCGTCGTGTACGGAACTTACGAGAAAAAGTTCAGAGCTATCGGTGGATTGAACATTCGGATCAGAAACAATTTAACCTCGCTGATCCAATTTGACGGTGTGAAGGTCCATCCGTCGCTGACATATACTTTCAATGACACCCACGCGCTGACATTTTTGATGATCCGCGGAAAGCAGCCAGGCGTAACCTACACCTATTCATTTTGACGCGCCATTTTTTTTTGCGGAACGCGCGACAGCTACCGCTTTCATTGGATGCAATAGTCTGTCGCCAGTATTGTTTGTGTCCGCGGTTTGTTCGAGAATGGTTCGCATTTCGGCCCCAGTCAGTCTGGGATTTACGGCAACCATCTTGGCGGCCGTGTTGGTCACGTTCGGAGCAGCCGTCGAAGTACCGCTCGAAAAAAGGATCGCTCCGCCGGGCAGCCGCGTCGGAACGCGGTAACCGTTTGCATATATCGTTACTTCGGGACCTATGTTAGTAAAATGGGTGCGTTTCCCCTCGTGATCAACGGCTCCGACGAGGATAAAGTTGGGAAGCGAAAACCGCGTCGCAGGATTAGCAGTTGTTACCGTGCTGCCGTCATTGCCTGAGGCTCCGACAAACAGGACATTGGGAGCAGCGGCCATCCCCGCCTTTAGGACCTCGCGTATTTTTTCAACTGTATAGCGAGCAAGAGTGGTCCGCTCCTCGGCTTTCATGGTCGGAGCACACGTTTCGAGATTTCTAATATAGCTTCGCTCGAAACGTCCCCACGACATATTCACGACGCGTGCGCCATTCTTTACCAGAAAAGACAACAGGTCGGCGATGGAAACAGCTTCGCGATCGGCCAATTCTTTTGTCCAACATGGCACAGGCGGCTTCCCGTGCCACCATTCCATGCGCGCAATCAATATCTCTGCACGTTCGTTCCCTCGCACCGAAATGTCGGCAACAGCCGTTCCATGCGTGTACCCGCCCCAGCGATAAACGCCATCAATCAATTGCTGGTAATCAGCCTCCGTCATCTTTTTCAGACGCTCATTAAATTGATCCGACTTGAACTTCATCTCATCGGTCAACGCGTTGTCGTTTATATCGGTCTCAAAGATCATCGCGGAATTTAGGTCGTCCCGCTTCCCGGCGAACCATTCCGGAAGTATCGCCATCGCGGTGTCCTTTCGAAGCTTGAATGGGTCGTATCCGCGTAGAATAAAGTTCCCTTTTTTGTCCACGGCGAGCTTTCCTTCGAACAGAGAAGTGTCGACACCGCTGTCCCAAACGCCGATTCGAACCTTTGCCGCTTTCTTATCCGCCGCAATCGTGACCTCGCGGGCGTCCCAAAACGGAGATTGACCGGCGGGAAGCTGAGCAAGGCAATCGCCGATGTAAGCGTACAAAAAAACGAGTGAGAAAAATGCGAGGGCCAAT
>JBGTKQ010000187.1:0-17867 GCA_041744555.1 Pyrinomonadaceae bacterium | reverse complement strand
TTGCGGTCTCCGAAGTGATCGTCAAGAAACTGGAATCAATGAAACTGCATTATCCGATTGTGACGGAAGAACACAAGATCGAGCTTTTGGAAGCGAAGAAATTGCTTGAAAGCGAATGATTTAATTTTTTCTGCAATTCCTCTAATCCGCAACCTGGACAAAACATCGACGATATCTCCTGTTGATCTAAATAACGAACTAATCGGTCTAAGTGTTCCGATCATTCGCTTTCGAGTAGTTTCTTGGCTTTGAGAAGCTCTATTTTATGGTCGTCGGAAACAATCGGATAATGCAGTTTCATTGATTCCAGTTTCTTGACGATCACTTCGGAGACCGCAAGCCGTGTAAACCACTTTTTGTCCGCCGGGATTATGTACCATGGAGCGTTCTCGGTCGATGTTGCCTCTATCGCTTCGGTGTACGCCTTCATATAATCGTCCCAATGGCCGCGTTCTTTTACGTCGCCCATCGCGAACTTCCAGTTCTTTTCGGGTTCGTCGATGCGTGAAAGGAAACGGGCTTTTTGTTCGTCTTTGGAGAAATTGAGGAAGAATTTCAAAATTTGCGTACCGTTCTCAGTTAAATGATCTTCCCAGTCGCGGATGTGCTTGAAACGCTTTTGCCAGATGGCTTTATCGCTTTTTGCTTCGGGCGGCATTTGCGAACCTTGCATTATTTCAGGATGCACGCGAACTACGAGCACTTCTTCGTAATGCGAACGATTAAATATCCCGATCTTCCCGCGTTCGGGCAGAGCCTTTTGATGCCGCCAAAGATAATCGTGATCGCGTTCTTCGCTAGACGGCTGCTTGAAGGAAACGACGTGGCAGCCTTGCGGATTCACGCCGCTCATGACGTGTTCGATCGTTCCGTCTTTTCCGGCCGCGTCCATCGCCTGAAAGATCACAAGCAATGAATAAGTGTCGTGTGCGTAGAGCACATCTTGTAGCTCGCGCAACCGTTCGACATTTTTCTGTAGGTCTTGGACCGCTTCCTTTTTATCGGTATAATCGCCCGTGAAATCGGTCGCGTGTTTTGCGAGGTCGAGTTTCGATCCTTCTTTGACGAGAAAATGTTCGGTATTCATAAGAATTTTTCAGCCACAGATTAACACAGATGAACATGGATCTTAGGAAATGGTTTGTACTAATTGCGTTACTTTTAACGGTAACTTCGGCTAACGGTCAGCCAAAGCTCGTCTCACAGAAAGTAACCCTCAAAGACGGAAAAAGTTTCAACCTCAACCTGCCATCAGATTTCGAGATAATTCCCGCCGCCGAAGGTTTTGACCGGCCCCGGTTCTTCGCGAAAGTTCCGGATGGACGAATTGTTGTCACCGATATGTATAATCTTACTGACAACAAGCGAGGCAAGATCTATATTCTAGACGGCTGGAATCCGTCGACGGGCAAGTTTGCCAAAACTATCGAATACATGTCGGGTTTGCATAACCCAAACAGCGTCCAGTTTTACCGCGACACGAAAGGTCAGGAGTGGCTTTACATCGCCGAGACCGGGAAGTTGACGCGACGAAAATTCACAAAAGGCGAAGAAAAGCCGACGGACATCAACCCGCAGACTCTGGCAACATTCCCCGACTATGGATTGAGTTACAAATACGGCGGCTGGCACCTAACGCGCACGCTCGCTTTTGGCAATAACGGCAAGCTCTACGTTTCGGTCGGTTCGAGCTGTAATTCCTGTGTAGAAAAAGAAGAAAGCCGAGCGACAATTCTCGAGATGAACCCCGACGGAACCGAAAGCCGCATATTTGCAAAAGGCTTACGAAACGCTGTTGGCCTACGTTGGATTGGCACGTTCCTTTTTGCTACCAATCAAGGTTCAGATCATCTTGGAACCACAAAACCGGATGAAACATTTTATGCCGTAGAGGACGGAGCCGATTATGGCTGGCCGTATTGCCATTCTTCAAACGGCAAGATATTCGCCGACCCCGCGTTAAAGCGTCGTGGCGGATGCAAAAATATTCCAGCACCGTATTCCGTTTTCCCGGCACGTAGTTCGGCTCTCGGTTTTGATTATTTCAACGATGCAGCGTCACCTGAGGTGTTAAACGACGCTTTTCTCGTCGCTCTACATGGCTCAACAAACAAGGCCACCGCCAAAGGCTACAAGATCGCGATAATGCGAAAGGGCCACAAATTGCAGGATTTCTTGACCGGGTTTTTGCGCAATAAAGTAGTCAATGGCAGGCCGTGCGACATCTTGAAACTCGGTCCCGACAGCTTTCTATTAACCGACGATCATTCTGGAATCGTTTATCTCGTTCGGGAGAAAGGTACGATGCCAGCGATTGCCGCCGACGTTCCGCCGGATGCCTCCGATGTAAAATTGCCCGACAAGGCTGCCGAAGAATCCGGGTCATCAACTTCCAATGACCCAGATTCTTGCCTCTCCTTCCTAGTCATTTTAACCCTGGCGGCCGTTCGATTTGCCGTTTAGCCTCGTTTTGCCAACGTTCAGCATGGTAGGATATTAGCTTGCACTCATTCGAACGAATATGAATATCGGGATCACGGTTTACCCTACTTACGGCGGATCAGGCATTGTTGGATCTGAGCTTGGACGCGACCTTGCCGCACGCGGCCACAACGTTCATTTTATCTCGTCAGTTTTGCCAACTCGCGTAACAGAGCTCAACGAACGCGTCCATTTTCACGAGGTCGAGATGATGTCCTATCCGCTCTTCGAACATCAGCCATACGACCTCGCGCTTGCAACCAAAATGGCGACGGTAGCTCGTGCCGAAAAGCTCGATCTTCTGCACGTGCATTACGCGATACCGCATTCGATCTCGGCAATACTTGCACGCGAATCGATCAAAGAAAAACGCTACGTTCCGGTGATCACTACTTTGCACGGTACCGATATAACGCTCGTCGGTGCCGATCGCAGTTATTTACCGATCACGCGTTATGGCTTGCAGCAGTCGGATGGCGTAACTGCAGTTTCGAAATTCTTGAAAAAGGCGACGATCGAAACCTTCGATTTCGATGAGGTCGAGGTGATTCCAAATTTCATTTGCCCACAGCATTACCTTAGAACACCCGACGCACCGCTCAGAGCAGAACTTGCACCAAATGGCGAAACGTTGCTTGTCCACGTCTCAAATTTCCGGTCCGTAAAACGTCCTGCGGATTGCATTGACATACTTTCGAAGGCTCGACAACAAGAGGAAAACGTTCGGCTTGTGATGGTCGGGGATGGGCCGGAGTTGTCATCGGTAAAGCATCTGGCAAAAACACTTGGCGTTAATACCAACGTTTCATTTGTTGGGAAAAAATCTAACATCGCCGATTATCTTGGAGTTTCCGATATATTCCTGCTTCCATCGGAACTTGAATCATTCGGTCTCGCCGCCCTCGAAGCTCAAGCGTGCGAACTGCCGGTGATCGCCACTCGGATCGGGGGGATTCCGGAAGTCGTCAGCGAAGGCGAAACAGGTTATCTGAGCGATGTCGGTGACGTCACAAAGATGGCCGAAGATACGATTAAATTGGTCAAAGATGCCGACATGCGTCGCGCGTTCGGCAAACGTGGGCGCGAACTTGCGGTTGAACGCTACAGCACCGAAAAGATAATTCCGCAATACATCGCGTTTTACGAAAGTGTTCTTAATCGTTCGAAGGCTGTAGCGGCAAGTTAGAGTTTTTCTAACCGCAGATTCACGCAGATCAACGCTGATATTTTCTAATCTGCGTTTTCTGCGTTTATCTGCGGTAGAAGTTTTTCTCGAATGCTAAAGAAGTACATGCACAGCCGAGAGCGGCACTTTGCGATGCTGAATGACAATCGCGTCGTGCGGCCTTTCGAATGGGGAACGGAATACATCACCGACGATCCGAACGGACGTGACCCGCGCGAGCTTTTCAGTGAATACGCACATCACACCGTCGACCACAGTGAAGAGTTCTTCTTTACGTCCGATATCGCAGATTTTGCGCTAGGTCCTGAAGGGCCTGCGGTTGCACCAGACTTTTCACACGACCCAACGCGTATCTATCAAGGTGAACGCCAGGTTCTCACGTGGACCAGTACCGTCACAACACAATCGCCCGAGAATAATACCGCCGTTGCGACGTGGTTTCCGCACGAGACGAACAGACGAGCCGCAGTTGTCGTGTTACCGCACTGGAACGCCAAGGCCGGCACATACTTCGACCTGTGCAAGTTTTTCAACAAGGTCGGCTTGTCAGCGTTAAGACTAACGCTTCCATATCATGAGGAACGAATGCCGCCGGAACTTGAGCGGGCAGATTATTTGGTAGCTCCTAATGTGGGGCGGACGCTACAATCTTTGCGTCAATCTGTTGTCGATACCCGGGCGGCGGTTTGTTGGTTGAAGCAGCAAGGGTATGAAAAGGTTGGGGTTGTAGGGACAAGCATTGGTTCGTGTGTCGGATTTTTCGCGTTCGTTCACGATATGGATATAGACGCGGCGGTTTTCAATCACGTTTCCGGTTACCCTGCCGACGTCGTGTGGCACGGTCTTTCGACCTATCACGTAAAACAAGGAATCGGAAATAATCTCGACCTTGAAGAGCTTCGTGAATATTGGCTGCCGATCTCGCCCCTTGCATATATGGACAAGCTCGCCGCTCTGCCCCATCGCCCACAACGTTACATTTACACGCTCTACGACCTCAGCTTCCCAGTGAATCTTTCACGTGACGTGCTGAACGAACTTAGCCGCCGCAGGATCAAACACAGCAAAGCCGCGATCCCGTGCGGGCATTACACGCTCGGCGAAAAACCGTGGGTCTATCTGGACGGGTATAAGATCATTCGTTTCCTGCACAAGCACTTGAAATAGATCAGCCGAACTTTACTCTCGCCGGTTTACGTCCACGGGCTTTCAAACTACGATTACGAAATGATGGAAAAAGTTTATGGACGATTTGCGAATCGTGTATCGGATTTTATCGGATCGGTTTGGTCGGTGATGATCTTGGTCGCTGGCATCGCCGCTTCGGGAATCTATTCGGGGTTTTCACATTCCTGGGAATTGCGGCTTCACCTTTCGATGGCCTTTGTGGCTTTGGTCGCGGTCTTTTTCCTTCAGCGATCGCAACGTCATGACGACAAGGCGATTAACCTAAAGCTTGATGAACTTATCAAGGCGCTCGACGGAGCTAGAAATGAAGTTGCCGATATAGAGAAGGATTCCGATGAAGCAATGGACGAAGTGTCGGAAGATTAAAAGGTCTAGTCAAGGCTCATCAATTTTGGCTCGGTATGATCGATAGATTTGAGCCTTGCAACGACCTTTTCGATCAACCAGTTCGGTGTCGATGCTCCTGCGGTTACGCCGACCGTTTCGAGTCCGATAAGATCGTTCGGGTTTAGGTCTTCCTCAGTTTCGATAAGGAAACTCTTTTCGCAGTATTCCTTGCAGACTGCATGAAGTTTGACGCTGTTTGACGAATGAGCGGCACCGATTATGTAGAATGCGTCAACCATTCCGGCGAGTGCACGAGCCGCTTCCTGGCGGTCGCGTGTCGCAGAACAGATCGTGTTTATGATCTCGACCTCGTCGTCGGTCTTTGATCTGATCGCTTTCGCAGTGTCAAAAAAGGTCTTTGCTTTGATAGTCGTTTGCGAAACGATGAGCGGATTTTTAAGCCACGGCAGGTTCGCAACTTCAGTCTCGTCTTTGATAATGAAAGAATGGTCCGGAGCGTAACCTTTAACTCCGATCATCTCCGGATGGTCTGCACTTCCGACGATAACAACGTGCCGGTCTTGGGCTGCCGCACGCGAGGCAAGCCGCTGAACACGAGTAACGAACGGGCAAGTCGCATCGACGACCTTTCCAGCGGTCTCTTCAAGTTCTTTCTGAACTTCGGGAGTAACGCCATGAGCACGAATTACGGCCGTTTCGCTTCGGGTGATCTGAACAGGTTCGCTCACTGTAGTAACGCCCTGCGTTCCTAGCCGCTTCATTTCCTGTTCGTTATGAATAAGCGGCCCGAGTGTCCGAACGGTCTCGCCCGCACCGACCGATTCTTCGACCATCTCGACCGCACGTTCGACTCCAAAGCAAAATCCGTATTCGTCAGCTAGTAAGACCTTCATATCATTTAGTTCGCAGCCCTTTGCGAACTGGATTTAGTTTAACAAATAGGATGGTCAAATAGAATTGTACAAGCCAAGGGGACGCTCTCAATTGATCTAGCGGATCGGTTCGCGGAGTAAAGTCGCGGCTGCCAGGCGAGCGTCGCCGGCCATTGCCGGGTTTGAATCTTTCAAATGGGCGATCTGCATCAAAGCTTCGCCGGTGCGTGAAAGCAGACGGACAAGGTCACCTTCTTCCGCTTGAGTGCGCTTTACGAGATCGTCCCACGACATTCCCGCTGCCCAGCGTTCGGCGGCAGCAGCGGCTGAGAGGTTGATCTCTTCGCTCGGATCGATGCCAAAATGCCACTCAACCCGTGACACTTCATGGATCACGTCCTCGAAACCCGAGATCACATCGAGCAGTGCATCGGACAAATAAAGCTCTCCGTAATTTCGATCTGAATCGGCAGCAAGAGAGGCCATAATTCCGGCAAGCGTTTTGGTTTCGAGATCGTCAAATATACCCTGTCGCATCGCTTCGCCGACAAGTAGCGGGCGATCGACACGAAGATCAGCGAGCCACTTTCCGGAACTGGTCACCTTCTCGGTCGCGAAATTGAGGTAGCCCAATTTATCGAGAACCTTGGCCCGACTATCAAACGGAGCCCAAATATTGGTTCGTAACGTGGAAATATCCCGCTCGATCTTTTCGAGATCACCGGCTTCGCCCGCAGATTCCCAAAGAAAACGCTCTGCGTCGGAACCATTCTCGCTGAAACTGCCAATTAACCTTTCAATGATCTCGTCCGCGTCACCACTAGGTTTTGTTTGTGAAAGTTTTGGTTCGGCGAGCGGTGCGTTCTTGCCCTCGAACGTGTCAAAGAATGCTTTCTCGATATCGTTTTCATTCAAACGATAGGTCTTTTCGAAAACTCGGATGATGCGGGAAATCGGAACATTGCGGCCGGCGCCGTCGTCGCGCATTGTGCTGACGTTCTCGCCGTTTACGCTAATGACAATAAAAAGCCGCTTTCCGCTTCGGCCTTGTGTAATGACGCGGCCTGCTGTCACATTCTGCTCGAGCCAACGCTGTCGAAGATCGGCACGCGCAAATGGAATTCGTTCGTCAAGCCGTCGTTTGGCCGATGTAAGCCGCTCGAATCCGCGGATATCTTCTATCGAAATACCAAGTCCATTTGAGGCGAGTTTTAACTCAAGATCTGTTCGGTCGCGTTTAAGTCTCTCGACTTGTTTAACCGTGGCCTGGAACGCGAAACTTTTCTCTGTGATCTCCCGAAGTTGTTCGAAACTGCCGAAAGCATCAAGCAAATTGAGCAGCGTTGTATAAGTCGCCCGGAATTTACTTTCGAGCGGATCGGGCGGAGCTTTTAGCAACTCGGCGATCTTTTTTGGATTTTGAAACTGTCCCGGAGCAAGAACGGCAAAGCCAACATTGTCTTTACCGCGGCGTCCGGCTCGGCCGGTCATTTGTTGCAGTTCGCTTGCCGTTATCGGCCGCCAGCCGTCGTTTCCGCGTGTGTCCGCATTACTGATGACCACAGTTCTAGCTGGGAAATCGACACCTGCCGCGACGGTGGAAGTCGCGAAGATCGCATTAAGTAAACCGCCGGACATCATTTTCTCGATCAACAGTTTCCACGACGGAATGTGCCCGGCGTGATGGGATGCGATGCCCGAATTTACAAGGATCCTTGCATGTTTGTGCGAGCGGACCTCGGGAAAATCTGCGGCGTATGATTCAAATAGATCTTTGCGTAATTGGAATTTCTCGTTATCGGTCCGCTGAGTCTTGTCAGCAGCGACTTCAGAGGCTGCTTCGTCGCATTTTCGCCGGGTCGGAAGGAAAACTATCGCCGGAAGCAGATTATATCCGCGAAGTGCAGATATCAGCTTATGGGGCGGAATCTCTGGAGGACGGCCATTCATTGATGCATTATCGCAGAAAATGCGCGGCATTCGAAGGGATCGTTTTGTTTGTCGGTTCCTTATCCGATTCGTATATTAGGAATATGAAAAGGTGGGCGGTTCGAATTGCCGGAGGCTTTCTTCTATTGTTTGTGGTTTTGGCCGGAGCAGCTTTCTGGAGCGATTCCGACACGACCGAGGCCACGCGTTTCATTTCGAATGAACAGGCGACGATAATACGAGACGGTTGGCAGGGAACTCCTGTCGATCGGCGCGGTCGGTTTGTTAACCACGAATTTCCGTTTCTTCCGAAATTGCGAGAATTGCTTCAGTGGCAAACAGCTTCAAATAAGTTTGCTGACGAAAAAAAGAACGACACTTTCCGCCCGCAGGTGCTTGATCCATCGGCTTTCTTTGCCGCAGAGAGCGAAGGGATCATATGGCTCGGACACGCGTCGTTTTACATTCGCTTGAAGGGGCGTGGGATATTGATAGATCCGATATTCGGCACACCATCGTTGGTTAAGCGGTATATCGAAGTTCCGTCGCCGCTCGAACAGATCCGCCGGGTCGATTATGTTTTGCTTTCGCATGACCATCGTGATCACGCCGATGAAACCACGCTACGGTCGATCGCTCAAAAATTCCCGAATGCAAAGTTTCTCGCGGGATTAGGTTCAGAAGACATTTTGCGCGATTGGTCAACGCCGTTAAACCAGGTGACAACAACAGGTTGGTTTCAGGAGTTTTTGCTCGGCGATGAAGACGTTCGCATCTACTTTCTCCCCGTCCGGCACTGGTCGCGGAGAGGTTTGTCGGACACTAACATACGATTGTGGGGCGGCTACGTGATCGAAAGTGGAGAGACGACGATCTATCACGGCGGCGACAGTGGTTACGGCCGGCACTACCGTGAAACCGGCGAACAGTTTCCTAAGATCGACTACTTTCTAATGGGTATTGGTGCATATGAGCCGCGTTGGTTTATGGAGGCAAACCATAACAATCCAGCAGATGTGATCAAAGCGTTTCAAGACAGCGGTGCCAGACTTCTCGTTCCAATGCACTACGGAACGTTTGATCTTTCCGATGAACCGCCGGGCGATCCGATCAGCGAACTGAAGAAGCAGGCAGACGCGGCCGGTTTGACCGAACGGGTCAGGACGCTTAACATCTACGAAAGTCTCGCCATTCCTTGATCTAACGCATGCTAAACGGAAAGAAGATCGTCGTCGTAATGCCGTCGTACAACGCAGCTGCAACGCTCGAACGTACGGTTGCGGAGATACCGCGTGAGATCGTCGATGAGATCTTGCTGGTCGATGATGCAAGTTCGGACGATACGGTCGAGATTGCAAACCGACTTGGCCTCAAGGTTTTTCTTCACGATCGTAACTTTGGTTATGGACGCAACCAAAAAACGTGCTATCGAGAAGCGTTAGAGCTTGGTGCAAATATAGTCGTAATGGTTCATCCGGATTACCAATATTCACCGAAATTGATAGTTCCAATGGCCGGAATGATCGCCTACGGCGAATACGACGCGGTGATCGGTTCCCGCATACTCGGAACCGGTGCACTCAAAGGCGGAATGCCGGTTTATAAATACATTTCCAATCGGTTTTTGACGCTTTTTCAAAACATTTTCTTGAACTATAAGCTTTCGGAATATCACACAGGGTTTCGGGCGTTCGCCGCGGATGTGCTGAGATCGTTGCCGCTTGAAAAGAACTCAGACGATTTTGTGTTCGATAATCAAATGCTTGCTCAAATTGTCTATTTCCGTTTTCGACTCGGTGAGATATCCACGCCGACACGGTATTTCGAGGAGGCTTCGTCGATCAATTTTGCACGATCCGTTCGATATGGTTTTGGAGTTTTGGCGACCTCGCTTCGGTTTAGACTTCACCGTTCAAATTTGAAACGGGATTCGATCTTCGAGGCCGACAGGAGGGATCTATTGCCCGATTATTACAAGGTAGTCGAAACCCGAACGAGCATAGCCGATCGAAAACGCACATAACAAGCTGGTTCTATGCCCGTATCTGAGCCAAAAAAAACAAATTACGAACTAACCGGATCGATCGCCGAAACGCTGATCGTGCCGTTTCTGGCAATCTCGGTTTTGGCAATTTATTTTCAAGCGACGGGCTTCGACTTCATCGACGTTGATGACAATCTTTACGTTTATCGTAATCCGGCAGTCCTGAGCGGCCTGAATTGGGAGAGCATTAAGTGGGCTTTCTACGCTTTTCATTCCGCGAACTGGCATCCGATCACCTGGTTGTCGCACATGCTGGACATACAGTTGTTCGGCCTGAATCCGGGTTCCCATCATGCTTTAAACGTACTTCTGCATTTGCTCAATTCGATATTGGTACTTGGCGTTTTTCGAAGCTTAACCGGAACGTTTTGGCCGAGTGCAGCGGTGGCGATTCTTTTCGCAGTTCATCCCGCTCACGTAGAATCGGTCGCTTGGGTGTCTGAGCGGAAAGATCTTCTAAGCACGTTCTTTTTTCTCCTAACCCTACTTGCGTACGGGAAATTTATAAGAGATGAGGACTCGATTGCAACGAAAGTTTTCGGTATTCCGAAGGCGTCAGCCTACTGGTTGGTAGTAGCTCTCTTTGCATTGGGCTTGATGTCAAAACCGATGCTGGTAACATTACCGTTCGTTTTGCTGCTGCTCGATTATTGGCCGTTCGAACGCTTGCGAAGTGTTAAGGATCTTCGAGCTCTCGTGCTTGAAAAAGTGCCTTTCTTTTTATTAACGGCCGCCTCGTCGGTCATAACCGTATTGGCACAGCGTTCGGGTGATGCTGTTCAGACGCTGGACGAGCTTCCTTTTATCGACCGGATGCAGAATGCGATGATCGCGTATGTCAAGTACATCATAATGATGTTCTATCCGGCCGATCTTGCATTTAGTTATCCGTATCCGGATGGGTTTTCAATTGTGAACGTCGGCGGATCGCTCTTTATATTGGTTGGCATAACCTTGGCGATTCTTCGCTTCGGCAAGAATCAAAAATACTTGCTCTTCGGATGGTTATTTTTTCTCGGAACTCTTGTCCCGGTAATTGGACTTATTCAGGTCGGTGCACAATCGATGGCGGACCGTTACACCTACATTCCCTATCTCGGTTTGTTCACGATCATATCGTTCGGTGCTGCCGATCTGTTCGCCCAAACTACAAGGCGAGTGACGATCGGGGCAATTGCTCTGCTTGGCATCGCAACCGCTGGTTTCGGGGTTTTAAGTTTTGCTCAGGTAAGTTATTGGAGAAATAGCGAAACTGTTTACCGCAGATCATTGTCTCTTGATTCCGGCAGTTATATCGCCGCTAACAATCTCTGTTTGTTGTTAACGGATGCCGACAGGACCGACGAAGCTGAAAGCGTATGCAATCAAGCGATCAAGAGCGGAGAAAAATTCCCTAATATCTACAATACTCTTGGAATTCTCGAGATGAAAAAGGGTAATGCTGAGCAAGCAGGCAACTATTTCTTCAGGTACACCGAAAAGGTGCCGAACGATCCGCTTGGACATTTTAACCTTGCCACTTCGAAGCTTGTACAAGCCAAACCGGAAGAAGCCGAAACTAGTCTGGAAAGGGCGGCGAATCTAGATCGAAACTACATCGCCCCAAAGGCGTTTGCCGATTCTCTGTCCGATCTGGGCGGTTTGTTTGCCGCAAAAGGCGAGCATAAAAAGGCTTCCGAAGCCCTAGCTCGGCTGCTATTTCTTGATCGATCAAATGCGGAAGCCCGGCTTAGAATGGCGACTTCGTTATATGCGATAAAAGATCTTGAAAACGCACGGGGGCACATTTCTTTATTGGAACAACAGCAGCCTGAGAATCAAGACGTGCTATTGCTATCCGGAAAGATATTTGCCGAAAGCGGGGAAAGAGAATCGGCGATTGGGCGGTTTGAGCAAGTGATCAAGGGTGATCCGAATAACGCAGAAGCGTTGAAGAATTTAGATAAACTTAGAGGTGAGAAAAAATGACGATAAATAGACGCGGATTCTTGGGTTCGGCAGCGGCTGCCGGTGTCGGCTTTGTTGCATTGCGCTCGTTCGGCAATTCAGTACAGTCGTTTGAACTTGAAGAGGTTACGGTCGCCGAGCTTCAAACGATGATGACCAAAGGTGAAATGTCATCGAAGTCGATAGTAGAAATGTATCTCAAACGTATCTCTTCAGTTGATAAGCAAATAAATTCGATAATCGAAGTGAATCCAGACGCCACCAAGATCGCCGAAGAAATGGATCGCGAGCGAAAAGACGGCAATGTTCGAGGCCCGCTCCACGGCATTCCGTTTGTCATCAAAGACAATATCGACACCGCGGATAGGATGAAAACGACGGCCGGCAGCCTTGCACTTCTGAACGCGCCGATTCCAAAGCAAGATGCGTTCATTGTTCAAAAACTCCGAGCAGCCGGAGCCGTCCTATTGGCAAAAACGAATTTAAGCGAATGGGCCAATTTTCGTGACAACGATTCGATAAGCGGCTGGTCCGGCCGCGGCGGACAGACCAGGAATCCCTTCGTCCTTGATCGAAATCCGTGCGGGTCATCGTCAGGAACCGGTGCCGCAATTTCGGCGAACCTTGCCGCCATCGGTATCGGTACCGAGACGGACGGTTCGATCGTTTGCCCGTCTTCCGTTTGCGGAATAGTTGGGTTGAAACCGACGATCGGAATGGTTTCGCGAAGCGGAATAATTCCTATCGCCCACTCGCAGGACACGGCCGGGCCGATGACTCGCACCGTGGCGGATGCAGCGGCAATGTTAAATGTCTTGGATGCTGCTGACTCAACAGATGCGGTCACGAGCGCGAAGAAAAGAGAAAGAATTGATTACACGACATACTTAAAAGCCGACGGTTTGAAAGGCGCCCGGATCGGAGTCGTGCGAAATTTCTGGGGCCGTCGTAAGGAAGTCGATAGAGTAATGAACGGAGCTCTCGACGCGCTAAAGGCATCGGGTGCGATTCTTGTCGACGTAACTGTCGATTCGATCGGAAAATTCGGGGACGCAGAGTTTCAGGTTCTGCTTTACGAGTTCAAGGCAGACCTTGAAAAGTATCTGACCGAACGCGGGGCTGAGCATGAAACGCTTGCTGAGTTGATGAAATTCAATCAAGACAATGCGCCCCGCGAACTCAAATATTTCGGGCAAGGCATCTTTGAGGCCGCCGAGAAAAAAGGTCCGCTATCGACAAAGGAATACGTTGACGCTCTGGCGGCGAGCAAACGGCTGACGCAAGCCGAAGGCATCGATCTTGTAATGGATCGGGAAAAGCTGGATGCACTTATAGGACCGTCCAATGCGCCGAGTTGGATGATCGATACTGTAAATGGCGATTGCGGAAGCGGTTATGTTTCGAGCTCCTCGCTAGCAGCGGTTGCCGGCTACCCCAACATCACTGTGCCCGCAGGATTCGAACGCGAACTCCCGATGGGAATCTCGTTCTTCGGCCGAGCATGGAGCGAAGGAACGCTGATCAAGTTGGCTTACTCGTTCGAACAAGCGACAAAGGCGAGACGAAAACCCAAGCTTCTAAGTACCTATTCATAAATTTACGCTCTTCCCGAGATCAGCCTGAGCCCATCGAGGACCAGGTTCTCATCTACGTTATCAAAGATCGAAGAATGCTGGCTTATGAGCCGTGAAAAGCCGCCGGTCGCGATGACTTTCACTTTTTTGGCTTTGGGAAAATGCACATCACGAATCCGGCTGACGATGCCTTCTACGGCCTCGATCTGGCCGAAAAAAATACCCGAGGCGATAGCCGATGCGGTAGAATTTCCCAACAAAAATTCCGGCTCCTGGATCCGCACGACAGGTAGTTTCGCTGTTTTTCGCTTGAGCGAATCTGCCATCGTGCCCATTCCCGGCAGAATTAAACCACCTAAGAATTCTCGGTTTTTAGAGACAGCATCGATAGTCGTTGCGGTACCAAAACTACAAACTATAACGGGAGTACCGTACTTTTGAGACGCCGAAAACAGGCCGACCAACCGATCGTTCCCAAGCGAAGTTTTGGGTTCGTAATTGATCGTTAACCCTAGATCCATCTTGGCGCTAACAAAAACCGCATTTAGTTTGAATAGCTTATTGCAAAGCTGCTCGACAACCTTGTTAAGCCTTGGTACGACAGAAGATACGTAAACGGCATCAAATTTTAATTGAATAAACTGATCGTCGAGCACGTGGAAACGATCGAACGCGAGCTCTTCGACAGTGTAATCAAGCTTTGTGGAGATCGTAAATCGATCGACGAGTTCAGCGCCTTTGTAGGTGCCAAACTTGATCAGCGAATTTCCAATGTCAATGGCGAGAAACATTCTAGCCCTGCAGCGGGAGACCGTCGTAAACGATCCGCCATCCGTTGGTTTTGCTGGAACTTAAGCTGCGGGTGAACCAATGCAGTGCAGCATTTGGATCGTCGTAAAGCTGAACTGACGGAAGCTGTTCACGAGGATCGACGCGACAAATAGCAGCACCGACAGGAGCACTTTTGATGCACAGAAGTGCGACCATGTTTTCTTTCTGAAGAATTGCCGTCCTCAATCGGACATTGTCGTTCTCGGCGTCAAAATCATCAAACGCCGCAAACTCGTCCTCAAATTCATCGTCAAACTCTTCAGCCAGATCAAAATCCGGTTCTTGGTCTAGTTCGTCAGTCATAATCCGTACCTAAAGTTACAACTTGCGCCGCTAAAGTTCAATCCGGAAGTTCGTAAAGAACTTCGGCGAAATTCTTTACCACCAGTTCGTCCCGGACCAGATCGCCGGACCTTCGATCATACACTTCCCGCCATATCTCGTTTTCTCTGTAATTTTTCCCGTCATTTCGTATGAAGCGGTGCCCTTTTTCAAAAACATGATAGGAGTATTGCGGTTCGATATCCGAATGAACCGTACCTTTCAAGTGTTTGTCGGTTACCTGGAGACCGATCTGAAAAGTAAGCTCCGTCGGGTTAAAGAACCGAAGATCGATGTAGTTATAGAAAACCCCGGCACCCGAACCGAACGGCAAAACACGATGTTCGTCAGGGAACGGATCGAAGCTATGGTGATGTCGCTCTAGCACGTCAAGCGGTGTGTGCAGTGCCATCCAATAGAGCAAATTTGCTAATTGACAGAGCCCCCCGCCAACTCCGCGAACTACGCGACCTTGCGAAAGCTGCATACCTTCGACATAACCCTTTTCGGCAGTTGCTTCACCAAGTCGCCGCCAGAACGAAAACGTCTCGCCCGGCTTTATCAGTAAACCATCGATCGTCGGTTTCGCGATTAGAAGATTTTGGACCTTGTTTTCCTGAAGGTGCGGATCTGAATCGCCTAGCCGCCGCCGAAGAAGCGACTGATGTTTGGTGCAGCGAAATGGCAGGTGATCAGCCGACAGCACAGAAGCAAATCGTTTCCGTTTCGAGATATCACTCAACGAGCGAAAAAGGCGCTTTTGCCCGATACGCGTCTTGTAGATAATTGGATGAATCTCCGAAAGTCGTCTTCTCATTTTGCGATTGCACGAAGCTGTTCGACATCGCCTGTCTGAACTATCGTGACCGTTCCGTCTACCGTTCGAACGCGAAGAGCTCCGTTATCTTGCAGGCCGTCCGTTACGCCTTCGAGCGTTTCGGTTTCGGTCCGGATCCTAATGGCTTTACCTGAAAAATAGGTTGAACGCGACCGCCATTCTTCGATGATCGTGGCGTTGCCATTTTCGGCATTCAAAATATCGTAAAAATGAACCAGGTAATTCGTCAGAACCTGTGCGAGTTGCTCGGGCGAAGGCACAGTGCGGGAACCTAGGCTAATATGCATCGACGAACCTTCGATCGACGTGGCAGTTTCGGCGATCTCAGGCGGGAAATTCGATGTGCGGATATTTATTCCGATGCCGACGATAACCGCAAGGCCTTTCGCGGTTTCAGTGGTTTCGGCAAGGATCCCGCTGATCTTTTTCTCGTGAACCAGAATGTCGTTTACCCATTTGATATCCGGCGACAGGCCGAATTCCTGCAGCGTGTCGTGAACTGCGACGCCTGCCATCAAAGTGATGAGCGAAAGAAATTGCGGCTCGAGCTTTGGCCGAAGCACGATGCTGAAATACAAACCGGCGTCACTCTCCGAAATCCAAACACGTCCGTGCCGCCCGCGGCCGGCGTTCTGCTGCCGAGCCATAACGCACGTTCCTTCATCCGCTCCGGCCCGAGCCTGTTTCAGAGCCTCGGTATTGGTCGAATCAATTACTTCAAAGGTTTGCAGCGTGATCTTCATAAGCTGATCTTCAGCACAACAGAGGTTAATACGTTCTCGGGATACCGCCAAGTTCGAAAAAGTGCGATGTTTGTTCGGTTGCGAATTGGCCCGAGCCGAACACGCCTGAACAAAATCCGCGTTTTTGCCTATTTTGCGCCACTTGGAGATGACGCGCGTGGCTCAGAGTGGCGCAAACATCGTGGTTTTTGCAAATAGTGTTTCGTTTCTGAGAGCTCGCCGCGGGTTTCAGTGAAAACGATGAAACCCCTCGTGAAACAAAGCGAAGCATTTTCAACGCCGAGACACAAAGGCCGCAGAGTAAGAGCAAGCTAAAGCTTGAACTCCAAACTTCGGAACGCTCGTCGTGTCGGAACCAACTTCGGTATCGGGTATTTGAACTCAACCGATGATAAATTCACGCAAAGCTGCAACGATGCCAAGCCGGAAAGAAAGCCAGCTAAAGCCGGAACTCCAAACATGTCAAAGACCCCGACCGGAAACTTATCCGGATCACCCAAATTATCCTTCGACAGAAGTCCAAAGCGAATAGGACATGGCGCGATATGCAGGATTTGATAGCCGTTAGGGCAATTGGAATTGTCAGCTCGATGTTCAGATCTGAAGAATTTCAACGAAAAGTCGCTAAGGCCGCAAAGTTAGGCGGGTTGCCAGAGGGAGTTGATGTAGAAATCTTCGCTGTTCGCGAATTGGGTCTCGACTGTGAAACCGCTTTCGGAGGCGAGTTCGTTGATCATCGATTGCGTATATTTTTGCGAGATCTCCATAAAGATCGGTTCCCATTGTTCGAATTCGAACGTTTGGTTTAGCGCACCGATATAAACGCTTTGTTTTTCCCGGCTGATGAGGAACGAGCGGGCGGCGCACTCGACCGGGCGGTATTGGGCGTAATGCGAGAACTTTGAGATATCGAAATCGGCACCGAGTTCGAGATTTATTCGGGTCAAAAGATTTAGGTTGAATGCGGCGGTAACGCCTTGTGCGTCATCGTAGGCCGCGACGATAACGCGCGGATCTTTCTGCATATCGAAGCCGATGAATAGGCGATCGTCATCGTTCATTACCCGGCGAAGCTCGCGGAAAAACTCCAGCGCTTTTTCACGAGAGAAATTTCCGATGTTCGAACCGAGAAATAACAACACTTTGCGACGGCTAGCTTCCCGCTTTAACGAACCGAGTATTTGGAAATAGTCGCCAGTATGCGGTTCGATCTGTAAGGCGGGAAATTTCGCGTGAAATCTTGACTCGAGAGCATCATTTGCTTCCTGAGAAATGTCGATCGGCTCATACGTGAAATCCAGACCTTGATCAAGAAAGTGTTCGATCAAAACGGCGGTCTTCGCACCGTCGCCTGCTCCGAGTTCGATCAGGTCGATGCCGCTCGCATCTTTCGTAAACGCTTTGTAAATGTCGTTTGTCTGCTCATTAAAGATCTTGAACTCAGCACGCGTCGGGTAGTATTCCGGCAAACTCATTATCTCCATAAACAGCCGCGAGCCTTCATCGTCGTAAAAGTATCGCGACGAAATCTGCTTTGGCTCAGAGGTCAGGCCGGAGAGGACGTC
>JBGTKQ010000186.1:0-29807 GCA_041744555.1 Pyrinomonadaceae bacterium | reverse complement strand
ATCACCCGCAAAAATAGTTGCTGTAATTACTAGGATCGCTATTAGACTTACCGTTATTTTTCTCATCGTTTGTTTCTCCATTTAATTCGCAGAAGTTATTTCTGCTTTTCATTGATAGTGTTGAAGTGATAAGAAACATTTCACGTTATGATCTAGAAATAAAAAAGACGGCCGAAGCCGTTACGTTGGATCGTCGTCTCATGTAAGTTGATAATTCGCGGGTGGCTCAATTTCTAACCTCCAAAGTTGCTGTTTTAGTTTCAATCTCTTTGCCACCTTTTTCGCCAATCAGCGTAACTTGAAAATTATATTTCCCTTCGGGAAACACATTTGGTTTGAGCGTTATCGTTAGCCAGATCTTTCTCGCGCCGTCGATGCTTACTTCATTTTCTGGAAGTTTGATATCTTCGCCTTTGCTGTCGGTCACTTTCCATCGTGCGATATGTTTGCCTTTTGTGTTATTGATTGACGAAAGCACATAGATTTTCTCGCCCTGTTTTGCCGAAATGAAATTCTTGCGGCCCGTTTCATCTTCTGAAAATGTAATCTCGCTCAAATTTGCCGTCGTAAATTGACAAGCAAACCCCATAACAAAAAAACGCCCAACACACTGAATAAAAAACTAGAGTTTGTTTTCATGATTTTTCCCTCACTGAAAGTAGTGTCGAAACACAAGAAAACATTTCATTTGTTCAGAAGCATTACGACTTGCTTTAAGTCCCTTTTAATCAATATTTTACCTCTTGAACTAACGTTAAATAGCATCTTACCAAGCCTAAAAATCCTTCTGCTTGAATCTATGCTCGGTTACTATCCCGATTTTGCGGTGCTGCCACTGCAAGCCTTTCAACTTCCTCTTGCGCAATTAGGTATTTACTGCCAGATACATTCCACTGTTTTATTGATGGCGCCAAAAAAGACAACCGAAGCCGTCTGAGTTTGCAGTTACAATTGTTTTTATTATTGTTGCTTCACTCGAAATTGAAAATCCGCAACCGATTCGAGCTCGCCGGAGACATTACCACCGTCGAGCTTGATCATGTAATCACCTTTCTTTAGCTGATTAGCACCGACAACTATTCTGACGCGACCATTTGAAGCCTTTAGCTTGTCGAACTGCGCGATCGTGTTCCCGTCGGCATCTGTAACCAATGCGGCATAAGTGCTATGGTCGGTCGACGGCAGGTTCAATAGGAAGGTCGCGGCTTTTGCCTCGCTTGGCAACTTCAAAACGTTGTTTGAGCCGCCGGATCGAAGAATTCCCGGGAATAGTGCTAAAACGGGGTTTTGTACAGGCTGCTCGACAGCGGGGCTTTTGGTTGGAGCAGGCGTTTTCTTCGCAGCCGGAACCGGTTCGGGAGTGTCGGTATTGGTGGTCGGTTCGGGCGTTTCAGTTGGATTTGTCGGTGAGGCGGCAGTAACGGCCTCCGGCGATCTCGTCGAAGCCGGTGATGGTTGAGCACCGTTGCTCGGCTGAACTGCCAATTCCGGCCGGTTGGGAGTAAAAAGTTGGACGAACATCCAGACGCCGACGAAGACGATCAATACCCCCAACGCTCCCGCCAGCGCGACATTGGGAATGCGAAACCAAGGTCGAACAGAGGCAAAGTAGGGTTGCTTAGGAGCATTTTCTCCAACGGTATCCGTCACTGGAACACCTGTTCCTGTTATTTGATCGATAAATGTACGGGCAAATTCTATTCGTTCACGCCGTTTTCTGGTCACGAGGAAGACAGTCTCAAACTCAGCACTTTCCTCCGGCCGCATCCATCCGCGAACGTATTTTTCGATAAGGTCGTCCTCGACGGCGATGATCTGCTCAATCAGGTTGGTATCCGCAACGAAACGCTCCTCGAATTCTAAACGTTCCTTTTCAGACATTTTGCCTAGCAGGAATCGCCGAATCAGATCTTCATTTTCTAGTTCCATCAATATCGGTTAATCCTTCCTGTTAGTAGTGTTTAATTCACAAGAAACGTTTCAACATTATTTGTCATGCACGTTCGCAGCATTTTCTGGTGCATTCCGCGACACGGGATCGCAAACGACATACACGAATGCGCAATGAATTTGCCGTAATTTCTAGCGACTCTGCAAGCCGTTTGCGTTTAGGGATCATGGTTTGCTGGTCCGTGTCGAAATAGCTGATCAATAGCCCACGGTCGTCCAACGCGATTTCGCCAAGGCAAGAATCCAAACACTGATAGCGAAGTGCAACCAAATCCTCGGTATCCTGCTCTACGCGACTGCTGCGGCCGGTAGCTGGTGAGAAATTTTCGCTAAGTTTCTCGCTACGAAGGGTTTTTCGACGATCCTCAAGCAAAACAAATTTGGCGACCGAAACGCAGTATGCCTCAATATTTTTCAGCGTTTCGCCATGGGCTATCTTTTTGATGGTTCGGTCAAAGACAATATCCGCGAGTTCCTGCGTGTCCTCACAGTTTCGCCATTCAAAAAAACGTTCGATACGCTCGCGCAGACGCAGATACATCTCAGCCGCGCGCTCGCGGTCCGGATGAATCATCTCCAACATTGCATCTAACCCCTCTCCCATTCAGACCCCAGCTACACCTCGAGTTTGGTCGAAGCCGTCCCCTGCCTCACAAATCTAACATGTCCGGCTGTGGAGAAAAAATAATTTATTCTGCAGCGTAGGCTTTAGCTTGTTTGAGAATGTCGATTTTGAGCCTTCGTACGCTAATCGCGCCAACCTTAGCTAGGCCCTCTCACTGCTTGGTAGTCTTGAATATGCCCGATACGCCATTTACCGAATCGAATTTTTAATTATCAGGTCGTAAGTTCGAGTCTTACCACCTGCCTTATTTTCGTTTCGCCTTCACACCGCCACTTACTTGACACGTGCCACGGCTATTTCGTAGGATTTAGGTTCGCTTTCGGCAAGTGGAAATTGTTTTTTTGACAATAAGTAGTGGGTGCGTTCGCCTGTAAAGTAATTCAATAAAGATTTTGGGCACGTACGTCAATTGGTAGACAGCCTCCCTTACAAGGAGGAAGTTAGGGGTTCGAGTCCCTTCGTGCCCACCAAATACAAGGTCCCGGATTTCTTTGGGATCGCAAATGCGGAGTCGTAGTTCAGTTGGTTAGAACGCCAGCCTGTCACGTTGGAGGTCGCGGGTTCGAGTCCCGTCGGCTCCGCCACTTTCGAAAAATGCTGTCGTGGAATTATGGTTCACGGCAGTTTTTTGTTTTTTTGAATCTAGTGTTAAAACCCTTGCGAATGCTTGGTTAGTGATGCGATCGATTAGCTTTCATTAATGCCACTTCTGAAAGTTAATTTGATCACCTGATTATACATCGCTCCATTAGTCGATCAAGGGGAAGGTAACCGAAAGCCGTCAGTTCCAATAGGTAACTGACGGCTTTTTGGCGTTTGAAATGTGTGACGATCCTAACCCTTTCGAAGCTCCGTTAAGACCTGCTTTGCAACGGCCTTCAACGTGTCGAACACGCCCGTACCATCCATCGCGACAGCCTCGAAAACCGGTTCGTCTTTTTTCCGGAGTTCGTGCGTCAATTCATCGATCGGTATTACGTTCGGTAGGTCTCTCTTATTCAACTGCAAAACATATGGTAGCTGATTCAAATCGTAACCCTGAGTCTGAAGATTTTCTTCTAGGTTATATAGTGATTCTACGTTTGCATCCATCCTTTCTTCTTGGCTGTCAGCGACGAATACGACACCGTCAACTCCCTTCAAAATGAGCTTTCTTGAGGCATCGTAGTAAACTTGGCCAGGAACCGTGTAAAGGTGAAAACGAGTTTTGAAACCTCGCACCGTACCCAACTCAAGGGGCATAAAATCGAAAAAAAGCGTTCGATCGGTTTCAGTTGCTAGACTGATCAATTTACCCTTTGCCTGTGGCGCAGTCGAATCGTAAATGTGCTGTAAATTCGTCGTCTTGCCGCACAAGCCGGGACCGTAATAAACGATCTTGCAGTTGATCTCACGGGATGCGTAATTTATGAAGGTCATTGTCTTGCCTGGGGAACGTGATATTTTTACTTAACTAAAAAGGCTGTCGATATCTTCGTCTGTTATCTCCGAAAAAACTGAAGTACTGAAACTGTAAGCGGCAGTTGCTCGTGCCGCCTCTTCCAACGTTGCCGCCACTTCATAGCTTGCACGCTTGGTGCGAAGTTTGACAAGTCCGACTGTAGATCTTTCATCGAAAACGACAACTAAAAGACTTCGACCGATGACGCTGATAAAAATGCTTTCACGTTCACCCTCGTGAACTACGGCCGGGAAAGCGTCTTCACCTATCAACCTAGCCATGCTACTTGTGGCGGCTACATTACCGGCCGCAAGCGAGGAAAAACTGGTCGTATCCATGTCCCCAATGTCGCCATGAAATGCGATCGTTTGACCGTCGCGATCAACAAGGAATACGACTCGGGCAGCACATTCAACACACAGCCGAGCAAGGATGGCCTTGATCTTTTGGAATTGCTGCTCGTGCAGGATAAAGGGCGAGTGGGCCATTGTGTGAACTCAACTAAAAGAAATCTGTTTCGTTTTAAACTGGATTAAACGGTCGGAATGCTGAACGTGGCCGCTCCGAACGAAGCGTTACTAATAAACTAACATAAATCGACAAACCGCTACAAGAGTTTTTTCTGAGATACTTTTATACGATCTCAACGGCTCGATAGCGACCGGACCTAAGGCACAATTTGATTTGGCCGAGTCAATTGTCTAAATTCCAAATGTAAATGAAACAGGAAAATGAGAATAGATCGTTTAACGGGTTAGGTGTGGTTGGTATTGGCGGCGGCACAGGCCTTTCAAATCTGCTTTTGGGCTTAAAACTATTCGTCGGAAAAAGTATTGGGTCTCTTTCTGCAATCGTTGCCGTAACCGATGATGGCGGCAGTTCAGGGAGACTGCGTGAGGAATTGCAGATGCCCCCACCCGGCGATGTGCGAAACTGTATGGTCGCACTTTCCGAAGACGAATTGCTCCTCTCTCGTCTTTTTCAATATCGGTTTTCGGGGGATGGCCCGTTAAGCGGCCATAATTTCGGGAATCTCTTTTTAGCTGCCTTATCGGAAATGACCGGCGACTTTGCCGAGGCAGTTCGCCTTTCCTCCGAGATTCTTGCCAGCAAGGGCCACATATACCCGGCAAGTGTTTCCAACATTACGATCGCAGCTCTGTTAAAGGACGGAAGGATAACTAAGGGAGAGACGGAGATATCGAAAGTCGGTGCTAAGATCGCAAAGCTTTTTTTAGAGCCCGCTTATTCAAAACCTCATCCTGACGCGATCGAAGCGATTCGACATGCGGACCTGATCACCGTTGGTCCCGGTTCACTTTTTACAAGTCTTTTGCCTCCACTCTTGGTTCCCGAAGTTGAGGCGGAGTTGGGGTCAGCAAAAGCTGTTAAGGTCTTTATATGCAATCTGATGACACAGCCCGGGGAAACAGAAGGCATGTCCGCCCGGAAGCATCTTCAAATCATTTGGGAGCATGTTCCAAAAATCCACTTTGATTACATCGTTCTTAATAATTCATTGATCACTGATGTTCAAAAAGGAAAATACGGCGCCGACGGTGCTGAACAAATCGGCATTCACGGATCGATTGACGGAACATCTATCGGCAACACTCAAGTCATTAGCAGGAACTTATTATCCGTTGGTGAATTCGTTCGACATGACAACATGTTATTGGCAGAACTTTTGCTCGGGTGTACCAACCCGTCAAAATTCTAAAAGTTGAACAGATGCGTAAGATATCAGCCGTCCTGATTCGGTATATTCGTACCGTTTGTGCCAAAATTTGACTATGGACGACACCTCGAGCGATCAAAAACCGCTTGATATTTTAATATTGGCAGCTGGTCTAGGAACGCGAATGCGTTCAAATTTAGCAAAGGTACTACATCGGCTCGATGACAGACCTCTAATAAACCACGTTTGCAAGGCGGCGGCTTCCCTCGCACCGAGAAAAATATACGTGGTTATCGGTCATCAAGCTGAGGACGTCAAAGAAGCCGTGCTCTCCGAGCTCAACGATGAACAGGCTCAATTTGTTTGGCAAAAAGAACAGCTCGGAACCGGCGACGCAGTAAACTCTGCCCGGAGCTTTCTTGAAAATGAAGATTCAACACTCTTGATACTTTCCGGCGATGTTCCGATGATCCGACCAGAAACGCTCGGCGGCTTGATCCAGCACCACAAAAATCATCGGGGCAGAGGTGCGGCTGCAACGATCTTGACGGTGAAGCTAAAAGATCCTACCGGCTATGGTCGAATCATTCGCGACGAAGCCGGAATGTTTGCGAGGATAATTGAACAAAAGGACGCGAGCAACGAAGAACGCGATGTTCATGAAATAAACGCCGGAATTTATTGTTTCGACACCCGCAAGCTGTTCGACGCCCTTGCTAAAGTGCAGAACAATAATGCTCAGGGCGAATATTATCTAACGGACGTTCCGGCTTTACTACGTGAATCAAGCGATGCCGTTTCGATGTTCCAACACAACGAACCGCGCGAGATTGAAGGTGTAAATAATCGGGCACAACTTGCCGATCTGGAACGCATTTTGAATCGCCAGACGATCTCGCGATTGATGCTCGATTACGGTGTTTCTTTTATCGATCCGAAA
The DNA here is from genome assembly GCA_041744555.1 of Pyrinomonadaceae bacterium. Taxonomy (GTDB): domain Bacteria; phylum Acidobacteriota; class Blastocatellia; order Pyrinomonadales; family Pyrinomonadaceae; genus OLB17. The sequence goes on along the minus strand of JBGTKQ010000186.1, from coordinate 23,173 downwards.
AATACTTATGTTAGCTCCGCAGTAAGAATTGGCCGCGAGACTATTATCTATCCGGGAGTTACGATCGAGGGTGACACCGAGATCGGCGACGGATGTACGATCCGGCCGGGCACTCGGATCGTTAATTCAAAGATCGGAACGAATGTTGAAATTCGCGACAATTGCTTGATTACCGATTCTGAGATCAAAGGAAATTCAACTGTCGGTCCGATGGCTCATCTGCGCGGGCACGCGGTAATGGAAAGAGGTTCGCGCGTTGGCAATTTTGTCGAGCTGAAGAAAACGACGCTCGGCGAAGGCTCAAAGGCAAGCCACCTGACATATCTTGGCGACGCGACCGTCGGCGAAAACACAAACGTCGGGGCCGGCGTTATCACCTGTAACTACGACGGCATTAACAAACACGAAACGCACATCGGCGATAATGTTAAGATTGGCTCGGACACGATGCTCGTCGCACCTGTAACCATCGGCGATGGCGCATCTACTGGCGCGGGAAGTGTGGTGACGAAAGATGTGGCGCCCGGCGAACTTGTTGTTGGAGTTCCGGCAAGAATAAAAAAGAATGCTGAGTAATATTCGGTTCGGAAATACCTACTTGATCTTAGGTGCCGCTATGGCTCTATCGTTACTGATGACGACGATCTGTTGGTCTCAGACATCTGTCGCGAAGGCTCAGACTTTCCTCGGCGAGTGGGAACTTGATCAATCACGGATGCCGAAACCAAGCGGAATCGGCAAGGCCATCCTATCCCAAATCAAATCTTTTTCTACTGTCCTTCTTATCGAGAATAACGACAAAACGATCACGCTAAAAGAAATCGAGAAGGTCATATTTCTCGATGAATTAAAGAGACCTCCTGCGATGAAGGAATTCAAAAGAACTTTTTTTATGGATGGTCGAGGTGAGATAAATGAAGTTGGTGATGCTGAGAAAACGAAAACCAGGTGGATCGGGGAGAAGCTTGTAATCACGAACTACTCGTATGGTGAGTATGTTCGAAAGGTTGAACCTGTTTCCTATTTTGAATACTTCCAAAGTAAGGATGGTAATACCCTTGTGAAGTACCTACGCATTATCACTTCGTCGAAGAAACAGGAAAACGATCTTAGAGAACTCGACGCACTCGAAGGCTATTGGTACTACATTAGGAAGGAGTCGGCTGAAAAATAAATGTGTGGAATTGTTGGATACGTTGGAAATAAACAGGTTGTGTCCGCTGATTTGTCAGTTATGGTAAAATAGCCCGAAAAGGTAGCGTGGTTTATGACAATAACGATTGAATTACCAACAGAGGCGGAGGCCGGACTTCGGAAAAGAGCGAGATTCAAGGGACAAGCGTTCGACGAGTACGTTAAAGGCGTGCTGGTGCGCGAGTCTGAGCCGACGTTGGCCGAATTGCTAAAACCAATTCACGATGAGACCAAAAGGAGCGGTATTACCGAGGAAGAGTTGGAAGAATTGATCGACTCCGAATTGGCGGAAGTTCGTCGGGAAACCCCGCTTTGGAGCCGATGATAACGGCGGTTTTCGATACAAATGTTATTTTGCAGGGAATACTTAGCGCGAGCGGGCCGGCTGGAACTTGCATTGATCTACTTTCGGATGACAGGTTTAGGTTGATAACATCTGAAGCAGCCATCTTCGAAATTCAATCGGTCGTGACGCGTCCGAAACTTATTCGGAAAAATCCTCAACTTCTCGGATCGAAGCCGCAACTGGTTTTCAGTAAGATTCGTGAAAAAGCTGTGATTGTTAACCCTCCTTTGCCGGTATATACGTTTACCCGCGATCCATCTGACGAGATATTCCTTAATATCGCCATTGAAAATAGAGCGGATTACCTCGTGAGCCGCGACCTCGACCTGTTGGATTTAATGGATGACTCAGATTTTGTCACTAAGTTTCCAGAACTAAGCATCGTCAGTCCGGTCGGTTTTCTTGAGGCCGTAAGAGCAACATAATTTATGTGTGGAATTGTTGGATACGTTGGAAATAAACAGGTTGTGCCGTTGATAATCGACGGCTTAAGGAAGCTGGAGTATCGCGGATACGATTCAGCGGGGATCGCGGTTGTTGATGAGAATCAGCATCTTGAGTTGCGTCGGGCTGAGGGCAAGCTGCGTAATCTTGAAGAAGCGATTCGGTTAAAGCCGCTTGACGGGACCTATGGCATTGGCCACACGCGTTGGGCGACGCATGGGCGTCCAACCGAGGAAAACGCTCACCCGCACCGCGACCGTTCGGGCAAGGTCGTCGTTGTTCACAACGGCATTATCGAAAACTATCTGCAGTTGAAAGAACGTCTGGCGGCCGAAGGCCACGAGTTCTCGACCGAAACCGACACGGAGGTTGTCGCACATCTGATCGGCCATTATGTCGAATCCGAAGGGCTTTCGCTTGAGCTTGCCGTTAGAAAAGCGGTTGCGGAACTTCGCGGGATCTTTGCGATGTCAGTAATTTCTGTGGATGAGCCTGACACCGTGATCGCGGTCCGGGAAGGCCCGCCGGTCGTGATCGGTCTGGGCGACGGTGAGTTTTTCGTCGCGTCCGACATTCCGCCGATCCTTGCACACACGCGAGACGTTTTCTTTCTCGGTGATCGAGAGATAGCAGTGCTTACGAAGGAAAACGTTCGAGTGACTGATTTCGATGGAAATGTTGTTGAGCCAAAAGTGCAGCGGATAACTTGGGATCCGATCATGGCTGAGAAAGGCGGCTTTAAGCACTTTATGCTCAAGGAGATCTATGAGCAGCCACGAGCTGTCCGGGATACGGTTCAGGGTCGGGTATCACTGGATACGGGCAAGGTTTATCTCGATGACATGGATATTTCCGAAGAAGATTTTCGATCGATAACATCGATCAAGATCGCGGCTTGCGGTACATCCTGGCACGCAGGACTCGCTGGCAAATACATGCTCGAAAAGCTTGTGCGGGTTCCGGTCGAAGTCGACTATGCATCCGAATTTAGATATCGTGATCCAGTTTTAAGCGAGACCGATCTATTGATCGTGATCTCTCAATCGGGTGAGACTGCCGACACTATCGCCGCGATGCGCGAAGCAAAACTACAGGGTTGTAAGGTTCTTGCAGTATGCAATGTGCAAGGCTCGATGATCCATCGTGAGGCGGACGGCACTATTCTTACGCATGCTGGGCCCGAGATTGGCGTTGCCTCGACGAAAGCGTTTACGGCGCAGATGATAGCCCTGTACCTGTTCTCGCTTTATTTGGGTGAGCTGCGCGGCTCGATCTCGTCGGACGGAGGAAAGAAGCTCGTTCAGGATCTCGCCGAGCTTCCGCTAAAGATCGAACAACTTCTGAACGACGCGGATTCGATCGAGGAATTATCTAAAGAATTTTTCCGGGTTCAAGATTTTCTGTACCTAGGTCGAGGCATAAACTTCCCCGTCGCCCTCGAAGGAGCGTTGAAACTTAAAGAGATCAGTTACATTCACGCCGAAGGCTATCCGGCCGGCGAAATGAAGCACGGGCCTAACGCCTTGATCGACGAAAAACTTCCGGTCGTTGTTGTGAACACCCGAGAGGCCGGAAACGCCGGCAGTGAGTTGCGTTACGAAAAGACGCATTCGAATATCGTCGAGGTAAAGGCACGCGATGGAATCGTTATAGCTGTCGTAACTGAAGGAGACGGTATGACCTCGAAAGTGGCTGATCACGTGATCGAAATACCGGAAACCTCAGATCTGCTTGGCCCGGTACTGTCGGTCGTTCCGCTCCAGCTGCTTTCCTATCATATTGCCGTTCGCCGCGGCTGCGATGTTGACCAACCGAGAAATCTTGCGAAGTCAGTTACGGTAGAATAGTCCTATTATGAAAGCGATCGTCGTACATGAATATGGCCCGCCCGAGGTTATGACAGTTGCGGATGTAGAAATGCCGCAACCGACCGGTTCTCAGGTCTTGGTGAAAATTCACGCCGCCGGTATAAATCCGGTCGATACTTATCTGCGTTCCGGTATTCATGCACATGCCCCAAAACTGCCATATACGCCGGGAAAAGATGGTTCGGGAACGGTCGAAGCAGTCGGCGAAGGCGTAAAACACTTCGAAACGGGTGACCGCGTCTATACGGCGGGTTCGATAACGGGAACATATGCCGAATATTCGCTCAGTGATGAATCACATTTAGGTAAACTTCCTTCGAATGTAGATCTCGAACAAGGAGCCGGAGTTTGGACGCCTTACGCAACAAGTTATCGAGCTCTTTTTCAAAAGGCTGAAGCAATGGCTGGCGAAACCGTCCTGATCCACGGAGCGTCGGGCGGTGTCGGTCTGGCTGCCGTCCAATGGGCAAAATCGGCCGGCATTCGAGTGATCGGAACCGCTAGCTCAGATGAAGGCAAATCGCTTGTCGAAAATAATGGTGCCGACGCAGTTTTCGACCACACAAATGAAGATCATTTCGGCGAGATCTGGGAATATACGAGCGGCCACGGTATCGATGTGATAATTGAGATGCTTGCTAACGCAAATCTCGAACGAGATTTTGAATGCCTGGCGATGTTCGGACGGATCGTCGTTGTGGGTAACCGAGGTAGTATTAATTTCACGCCGCGGCTTGCTATGACCAAGGACGCCACGATCTACGGAATGTCACTTTTCAATGCTGATCCAAGTTCGATGGATGAGATCATGTCTGCAGTTTTCAACGGCTTGGAAAAGGGATCGCTACGTCCGATCATTTCGTCGCATTTCAAACTCGCCGATGCAGCCGAGGCCCATCATGCGGTCATTAAAAACAAAGCGGCAGGTAAGATCATTTTGACGCCTTAAGAACCCGGAAAAATCTCTACCTTAACGCTAAAGGTTCCGGTATTGTCGTTCAAGTTTCCCTCGTTAACACCTAAAAACAATGCACCGTCGCGAGCTGCGACGAACTCCCTCTCGTTTCCAATGTAGATAAAATCATTGTTGTTGTCGCCGACGACTGCGATCAGGGCACCGGTCGGGACCGCCTTCAGCAACTTTGTTTCATCATCCAGATCCCAAAGCCCGCCTGGATTCGAAGATCTTCCATTACCGAGCGAGATCTCGCCAGAACCGGTGATCTTGATCCTCTGGCCCTTTTTTACGACCCAACCCGAGTTCGTCCATCCGTTAAATGTGTTATCAGCAACAACCTTGATAGATAGTTCGATCGGTTTCGCCGCTGATGAGTTGGTTGTCGCAGGGATCTGAACCGAGTCCGTTGAAGTTGGCCTTACCGGATCTGGTTTCGCTTTCGGTTCACCTATCTTCGGGTAGATCGTATCTCGGATGACCACGTCGTTCTTCGTAGTGCTCGTCGGCACCTTCGAAGCGATGGCGGAATCAGAAGATGCTTGCCGTATGATCGTTTCAAATTCGATCGACTCGATCTCGCCCGAATCGAATAATAGTTCGCGCTTCCGGCTGCCCTCACCCACCTCAATGGTAAATTTGCCGCCCGTAAAACTGACGATCTTGCCTTTAATAATGCTTCCGTCTTTCAATCGGACTGTATCTGCAAAAGCCGGTGCGCCGAACAATATCAGAACTACAAATAGCGATGCGCGACGAAAAAGGTCTATCTTGAACATATCTACTCCTGGAAAGGCGTCGGGCGGTTTAACCTAAGCCGATGAAAAGATGCCAAAACGAAAACAAAGCGTTGCACTAAACATATTTAGCCTATCTTGCCATGAAAGTAAACAGTTTCTTGTTTGCACCCGTCCGATGAATGTCGAAGTTGGAAAGGTGCTTGTTTCTGCCTTTTGGCAGTCTGTGGCAAAATATCGGTATGGCAAGCTTCCCCGTTTCTGACCATGTTGCGCAAATGCATGCCTCGTCAACTTTGAAAGCCGCCCAAACCGCGGCCGCACTAAGAGATGAAGGTCATGCCGTGATCGACCTCACGGTCGGTGAACCGGACTTCGACACGCCTGCGTTCATCAAAGACTTCGCGATCGAAGGCCTGCAGAAAGGCTTAACAAAATACACCTCGAGTGCAGGAATGAATCTGTTTCAAGACGCAGTTTCAGAGTTTTACGCCGGCAAATTCGGTGCTTCGTTTTCGCCCGGTGCCGTGGCGGCTTCGTGCGGCGGTAAGCAGGCCTTGTTCAACGCAGCCTGCTGCATTTTGAATCCCGGTGACGAATTGCTGATCCCAAAGCCGTACTGGGTTACGTTCCCTGAGATCGGAGCGTTTTGCGGTGCAAAGAACGTTTTTATTGAAACTGAATCTACCGATTTCGTTCTGACCGCCGATCAGGTACGAGCGGCGATCACGGACAAAACAAAACTTCTGATCATCAATTCGCCGAACAATCCGACCGGACGAGTGATTCCAGCTAACGAAATGCGGCAGATCGTCGAAGTTTGTGCCGAACGCGGCGTTTACGTATTGACCGACGAATGCTACTTGTTCTTTGCGTATCCGCCTGCAGAAGTATTTACCTCAACCACTCTGCCACCGGAACTTCTCGAATATGTTTGTGTTGCGGGCAGCTTTTCGAAAACCTACGCTATGACCGGCTGGCGGATCGGGTTTACGGTAGCCAACCCCGAATGGACAAAAGCGATGGTAAAGCTCCAAAGCCATTCGGCAACACACCCGGCGTCATTCGTGCAATACGCGTGTGCTCGTGCACTCAAAGACAGCGAACCAACGCTTGCCGCGATCGACACTATGCTCGCCGAATATAAGCGACGAAAAGAATGGCTGATCCCGGAGCTTAACCGGGTCGGCGGATTCAAATGCTCAGTTCCTGAAGGTGCATTTTATGCTTTTGTAGACGTCCGTAGCTTGCTCGGCGATGAGTTCGCCACATCCGCAGACGTCGCCGACAGATTGTTAACCGAGGCCCATGTTGTAGTTACTGATGGTGCCGGATTCGGTGCAGATGGCTTTTTGCGTGTGTCGTATGCGAGTGCGATGGAAAACTTGGAGAAGGCGATCGAGGGAATGACCTCTGTCTTCGGCACAACTAAGGCGGCTTGATTGAATCACCACGAATCCACACACTTCTTTATTGGTGAATTCGTAGCTTAAATCTTAACCACCGGTCATCATTAGACCGATCTCCTCCTTCGAAGTTGTTGCCGGATCTACTTCGCCGACGATCTTTCCTTCACGCATTACGAGCAACCGGTCGGCAAGCGACGTAACCTCTTCAAGTTCAGCCGAAACAAGCAAAACGCCCGAACCCGAATCGCGAAGATCGATTATCTTTTTGTGGATGAATTCGATCGCACCTATATCCACGCCGCGTGTCGGTTGCGATACTAGAAGCAACCGCGGGTCAAGCTCAAACTCCCGTCCAATGATCAACTTCTGTTGATTGCCTCCTGAAAGCGATTTGGCGGTTAGCGTTGGATCGGTCGGCCGTACATCGAACTTTTCAATTATGCCTGCAACGCGTTTTGCGATCGCTTCTGGGTTCATCATACCGGCCGATCCAGCGATCGGTTCGCGATAATGCACGCCAAGGATAGCATTCTCGGCGAGATCCGATTCCAGTAATAGTCCGCGTTTGTGTCGGTCTTCGGGAATGTGAGCAATTCCAAGTTCTTTCGTCCTCCGAGAACTCAGATGTGTCACATCCTTGTTCGCAAAACTTACTCGCCCGGATCTAGAACGTCGCAGTCCGGCGAGTGCTTCGATCAGTTCCGTCTGTCCGTTTCCTTCGATCCCGGCAATACCGACGATCTCGCCTGAATGAACAGTGAACGAAATGTCATCGACCGCAAGTCCGTGTTTACCATCAACGCTTAATCCTTCGACTTCGAGTATAGCTTCGGCGGGACTCGCTTCGGTCTTTTCAACTCGAAGCAACACCTCACGGCCGACGATCATACGAGCAAGTTCCGACGCCGACGTTTCAGAAGTTTTCTTATGCCCAACGGTCTTTCCGTCACGCATAACAGTTACCTCATCAGAGACGTCGAGGACTTCATCGAGCTTATGCGTGATTATAATTATCGTCTTGCCCTGGAGACGCATGCGGCGAAGGATCGCAAAAAAGTCTTCAACCTCCTTAGGGGTCAAGACCGCGGTCGGTTCGTCCAGGATCAAGAGCTCAGCGTTTCGATACAGAGCCTTCAGAAGCTCGACGCGTTGTTGTGCCCCAACGGAGAGGTCTTCGATCAAAGCCGACGGATCGACGTCGAGTTTTAGTTCATCGGAGAGCTGTTTGATCGCGCGTTCCGCGGATGCAATGTCGAGACCAAAGGCAGAACCCGTCTCGGCGCCGAGAATAATATTTTCCGCGACCGTCATCGTATCGACCAACATAAAATGCTGATGAACCATGCCGATACCGAGGGCGATCGCATCGTGCGGACTGCGAATATTCGCCGGCTCTCCGTTGTAAAAGATCTCACCCGAATCGGGCCGGTAAAAACCGTAAACGATCTTCATAATCGTCGATTTCCCGGCTCCGTTCTCGCCGACGATCGCGTGGATCGTGCCGTTCTTCACCGTCAACGAAACGTTTTCATTGGCGACACAATCGCCAAAGGCTTTCTTGATGTTTTTTACTTCAAGCATCTAATTTTTCGGCGCCATCGCGTCGGTGACCTTGATCTCACCGGAAATTATTTTGGCTTTAGCTGCTTCGGTAAGATCGATCACTTCTTGTGATATCAAGGGTTTATTGAATTCGTCCAGTGAATAAGCTACGCCGTCTTTCTCAAGGCCGAAGACGTGAAATCCACCGGCAAACTTGCCCCCGAGCACTTCCTTGATCACATCATAAACAGCATTATCAACACGCTTAACCATGGACGTTAGCACAAAGCCCGGCTTTACGCCGTTCTGGTTTGAATCGACGCCGATCACAAATCGCTTCGCTTCGCCCTCTGCATTCTTGCCAAACTGTTCCGCTGCGTCAAAGGCTCCAAGTCCTGAGTTCCCGGCGGCCGTAAATATTACATCGGCCCCGCGATCGATCTGATTTAGAGCCAGTTCCTTTCCTTTACCGGGATTGTTCCACGCATGATCCGTCACGCCGACATAATTTGACACGACCTCGACGTTTGGATTCACCGACTTTGCACCTTCGATGTAGCCCTCGTTGAAGCGCCGAATCAACGGAATGTCCATTCCGCCAAGAAAACCAAGTACGCCGGTTCGCGATTTCGAAGCTGCGATCATCCCGACAAGATACGAGCCCTCGTGTTCGCGAAAGACTAGCGACGCGACATTGGATTTCGGGGTTTTGCCGTCAGGCTCAAAGATAACGCCATCGATTATCGCGAACTTTGCATTTGGATAATCCGTCGCCACCTTTTGCATGATCGGTCCTTGAGCAAAGCCAACACCGATCACCAGATCGAAATTTCGCTCGGCGAACGCACGCATCGCGGGTTCTATCGACGTAGGATTGCCGGGCTCAATATCGTACAGACAGATGCCAAGGTCTTTCTCGGCACGCTGTACGCCGTCCCATGCGGCCGCATTGAACGAGCGGTCGTTCTTCCCACCAATATCGAAAACGATACCGATCTTTTTGGTGCAATCTGTCCTTTCGGCATTAATGCTGCCGCACGACGTGGCAATAGCTACGCAACCGAAGAACAACGCGATTAAGTGTCTTATGTTCATGGGATCACTGCTTTGATCAACTCCAGTTTAGGTACCTTTTCGTTGACTATTTTATACGCACCTTCGAGCTTTTCTCGAACAGCCGATGCCTGAAAATCGTTTCGGCAATAAAGCACCCCAAGTGTTTGGCCCGAATTGACCGTATCGCCGATCTTGACTTCGCACGAGAAGCCAACAGCATGATCGATCTGGTCTTCGGCACGCCGTCGGCCACCACCGATCTCTACAACCGCCTCGCCAATAGCTAACGCGTCAACCCGTCCGACAAAGCCATCGGTCTTAGCTTTGATGCGAATCTCTTTCAAACTGTCGTTCAAGAGGCTATTCGGATCGTCACAAAAGCTCACATCGCCACCCTGGAGCATGCAATTTTCAACGAATTTCTCAAAAGCCGCACCGCCCGAAAGCTTTTCCTCGACGTTGCTGACCGCTGTTTCAAGTGATGATTCAACACCGGCGAGAACAAGCATCCTAGCCGCGAGATCGACCGACAGCAGACGAAGATCTTCGCTAAGATCATTGCGTTGGTCTTTCAAGATATTTACACATTCGACTACCTCGTTGGCGTTCCCGACCATTCGACCAAGCGGTTGGCTCATGTCCGAAACGACCGCATGAGTCTTGACGCCGAAGCCTTCGCCGGTCGCAACCATGGCTTCGGCAAGCTTGACCGAATCTTCAAGTTCCTGCATGAACGCACCGCCGCCTGTCTTTACATCCAAGACCAGTGCGTCGAGGCCTTCAGCAAGTTTCTTCGACATTATCGACGCAACGATCAATGGAATATATGGCACTGTTGCGGTAGCGTCTCGCAGCGAATAAAGCTTCTTGTCAGCCGGAACAATGTCGGCAGTTTGGCCCATCATTGCGAATCCGCAAGCGTCGAGAATGCGCCGAAACTTGCTAGTCGAGAGATTCACATTGTATCCGGGAATCGATTCGAGCTTATCAAGCGTTCCGCCCGTGTGGCCTAGGCCGCGGCCTGAGATCATTGGCACAGCGACGCCGCAGCTTGCGACGATCGGTGCGATGATCAACGAGGTTTTGTCGCCGACGCCGCCTGTCGAATGTTTGTCTGCTTTTGGTAATATGACGCCCGAAAGATCGAGCACATCACCGGAATGCAGCATCGCGAAGGTCAAAGCGTTTTGTTCTGCAAGCGAAAGGCCGCGGGTGAACATCGCCATTATCATTGCGGAGACCTGATAATCTGCCCACGAATCGTCGCAGACACCGTCGATAAACGAATCGATCTCTGACTTCGACAGTTCTCCGCCGTCGCGTTTTTTGGCGATAATTTCCTGTGGACGCATAGAATAGGCTGCCACGAGTTTCGCACACGGACAGCCTTAAAGTCTATTTTCAGAACGATTATCCGGACGTTAAGAGCACGACCGCGTCCGCTTTGATCGCTGCGCTTTCGCCGACTGCATCAACGCCTTCGCCGGTCTTTGCTTTTACACTGACACAGCTTGCGTCTATCTCAAGCAAGTTCGCGATATTTACCCGCATTTCTTCAATGTGGGATCTAAGTTTTGGCTGTTCAAGCGAGATCGTGGAATCAATGTTTACTATCGAATAACCATGCCAATTCGCTGACTCTGTAGCTTTCTTGAGAAACAAAGAGCTTGCCGCGTCCTTCCACTGCGGATCGTTGTTTGGAAAATGTGTGCCGATATCGCCAAGGGCCAATGCTCCAAAGATCGCATCCGTTATTGCATGAAGCAGCACATCCGCATCGGAATTTCCGTCAGCACCCAGTTCGGATTCGATCGTGACGCCGCCAATTATCAGCGGCCGATCGGCAACAAGTCTGTGAATATCGTTACCAAATCCGATACGGAACATAGTGTTTAATATCCTTCTGCGAGAAACAATTCGGCGAGGGCAAGGTCCTCGGCATGTGTGATCTTTATATTTCGCGAACCGCCGGGAACCGACGCTATTTCATGACTAAGTTGCTCGACCAGATAACATTCGTCAGTTATATCGTCACCAAGATCGCGGCCTTCGAATGCCCGCATCAAAAGTTCGTACTTAAACGCCTGCGGCGTCATCGCCCGGCGAAGCCTTCTGCGGTCCAATGTTCCGGTGATCCAGCCTTCGTCGACCTCTTTGATCGTGTCGACGACGGGAGCCGTTAAACATGCGGCTCCTGTTTCGCGGGCGCGTTCGATCGTTCGAGAGATCTCTTCAAGCGTGACCAGTGGCCTCGCTCCGTCGTGAACCGCGACGATCTCAGTAGCCGGATCGACCGCACCGAGCCCGGCAAAAACTGAGGCTGCTCGAGTAGAAGCACCGGCAACTATCGCGGTTATTTTTTCGATCGACTTAACTGCTCTTTGCTCTGAGAATCGATCCACGTCTTCGGCTGGGACGATAACTATTATCGAATCAATGAGTTCGCACGACGCAAACCTCTCGATCGAATGGACGACGATCTGCTTTCCAGCGATCTCTATAAACTGTTTTGGAATGTCTGAGTTAAATCTTTGACCGCTACCGGCCGCTGCAATTATTGCGGTGTTCATGACTTTCGGCGATCAATTTCGTAAGAAGACATACTTAGTCTAGCTCTTCAATTATGGTCGTTTGTCTCAATTCACGGGTAGCTTTTCTAAATCCCATCGAACGGGAATCGTGGATCGCTACGTTTCCCGGATCGCCCTGATCATCCTTTTCTTCCCAAAGCCGGCCAAATATCATTTTGCCGGCGGTTGTCTGCAAAACGCTTGTGACGGCGATATCAGCCGTCTTTCCGATAAGTCGCCGAGCGTTGTCTATGACAACCATCGTCCCGTCGTCCAAATACGCAACGCCCTGATTATATTCTTTGCCTTCCTTTAAAACGAAGACACGCATCGCTTCGCCGGGCAAGACAACGGGCTTGACGGCATTCGCCAGCTCATTGATATTTAGAACGGAAACGCCACGAAGTTGGGCGACCTTATTTAGGTTGAAATCATTTGTGACGATAACACCATCGATCTGCTTCGCGAGTTCGATAAGTTTTAGATCGACTTCCTTTACCGCCGGAAAGTCGGTTTCGACGATCTGAATATCAAGTTTGGTGTTATTTCGAAGCCGCTGAAGCATATCGAGCCCGCGGCGGCCGCGTTGTCGTTTCGAAGAATCTGCGGAATCTGCGACCTGTTGTAATTCAGCGAGAATAAAGGTCGGGATGATCAGGCTTCCACTTAAGAAACCGGTTTCAGCAACGTCCGCAATTCGGCCATCGATGATCACCGAAGTGTCCAGAACTTTATTGTCGTGAATGACCGTCTTGTCGCTAAAAATACCACCCAAAGCGGATAGATCGAGAAAGTCGCCCTTGGCAGCACCGACCATCAAACCGATGTAGCCCATGAAAAACCCGAGCGCTATCGTCAGAAATACCTTCATTTGGCCCGGAACGGTCCCGATATCTTGAGCCGTAATAAGCATTCCGATCAGATAAGCTCCGATTATCCCAAGGATCGAACCGATAGCGGCACCAATAAGCGTTCTCAAGCTCGCGCGGCTTGCACGAAGTTCGAAGGCTACGATTAAAATACCGAGGAAAGCTCCGAAGATCGCCGATACGACACGGACACCACGGTCTGTTCCGACCATCGCTCTAAGATCTGCCCAAGATTGAAACGGATCAAGTAAATAGCCGATCCCTGCCAGCAATCCGACGAAGCCTATTCGAATAATAAGGACATCCCACTTCATTAAATAAATATTAACACGAACGCAATGTTCCGATTAAGTGATTTGACTGGAACAACCGATTATTTCTATCAAAGGTCAATTACTTGTCCGTTGACGGCAACTGCCTCACCGGACAATAGGAAGAGAACGGTCCTAGCAACGTCGTCAGGCTCAACTCTAATTCTCGGTCGAATTGCGCCTTGATCAAGATCTCCATCTCCACCTCTCGCCGACGCGGTGCTGATGCGCACAGCATTGACCCTAAACTTCACCGGCAAAACTCTGGCGAGAGCACGCGTCATTCCGATGGTTCCCTGCTCAATAACTGAGATAGCCACATTGGCCAACGACTCAGTGTCAGGTTCATTGGTGACCATGCTAACGATCCGCGGCTTTGGCCGTTCTTCCATCACCTGAACGGCATTTTCTGTAACTGAGAGCGTGGCCCATAATGAGTTGTCGATCTGCACGCGACTATCTTGCTCGGACTGCGTCGGCAGGCAATTTACAAGGAGATCGATCCTGCCAAAAAAAGATGCGGCGGAATTCACGAACGCAGCCGCACCCGCCTCATCAGACGGCCTCCAATTGCAAACCTTGACCAATGTTCCAAGGTTTGAAAGGTCGTCAATAAGTTCCGCTCCATCGGCATCAATTCCCGGTATTCCGACAATTACATAAGCTCCGTTTAGTGCCAATTGCATTGCCACAGCTCGGCCAAACGGATTTGTGCCGTCGGTGATCAGCGCCACTTTTTCGGCGAATGAATGGATAGATGTCACGCTCATTTCACAAAGATAACGGATTTCATTTGGAGTGCATAATTCGTTTGCGGGCTGTGTCCCTCACCACGACGCCTACACTTTTTCCGGTTCGTAGAGTAATCTCAGAATCCGGAACTATGGCAAAGCAACCTGCAACGATATTTGTCTGTCAAAATTGCGGCGGTCAGGCGCGAAAATGGCTTGGTCAATGCCCGGATTGCAATGAATGGAACACGCTGGTCGAAGAACGGTTTCGACCGACGGCGGTTGGTGTAGCGGCGAGCGGTGGTTCGTTTTCTAGCCGTTTGCGTGATTCGACACCCGTCGCTTTGGGCAAGATCGAAGCTCAGGACGACGCCAGAATTCCATCGGGAATAGAAGAATTCGATCGCGTTCTAGGTGGCGGAATCGTCGCTGGTTCGTTGGTTCTGATCGGCGGTGCTCCGGGAATCGGAAAATCTACGATCGTTCTACAGATGGCGGAGCAATTGGTCGTTGGCGGAGCGAAGGTTCTCTATATTTCTGGTGAAGAATCGGAACGGCAGATCAAGATGCGCGGCGAACGCCTCGGCGTTAATGCCGACGAACTCTTCATCCTGCCGGAAACCAACCTTCAATCTATACTAGTTGAAATTGAAAAGCTTCAGCCAGGCGTCGTCATCGTCGATTCGATCCAAACCGTTTTCAGCGAACGGATCGAATCCGCTCCGGGAAGCGTTTCGCAGGTTCGCGAGGTCGCAGCGCAATTCATGATGCTCGCGAAGCAGACCGGAGTTCCCGTTTTCCTGACCGGCCATGTCACAAAAGAAGGTTCGATCGCCGGGCCAAAAACGCTCGAACATATTGTTGATACAGTTCTATATTTCGAAGGCGACCGCCATCACAACCATCGAATCATCCGTGCTACAAAGAATCGCTTTGGTGCGGCAAACGAGATCGGAGTTTTTGAAATGACAGGAACAGGTTTGGTACCTGTCGGAAATCCTTCAGAGCTGTTTCTACAGGAAAGGCCGGAAAACGCAACCGGTTCTGTGGTGACAGTTTGCATGGAAGGCACGCGGCCGATGTTGGTCGAAGTTCAAGCGTTGGTGAGTGATTCGAAGTTTGGAACAGGTCGTCGAATGACCCAGGGCTTTGATCAGAATCGAGCATCTTTGCTGATCGCCGTTATTGAAAAACGGCTTGGCTTACAACTTTCGGGGGACGACGTTTTTATAAACGTCGCAGGTGGCCTTGAGATCGATGAACCTGCGGCGGACTTAGGGGTCATCGCCGCAATAGTTTCAAGCTTTCGTAATTTGCAGGTTCCGCCGGAAACGGCCGTATTTGGCGAGGTCGGTCTAACCGGCGAGGTACGTGGAGTCTTGCAAGCCCAGGCGCGAGCCCGCGAAGCCCAGACGCTTGGGTTTAAGAAGCTAATCCTGCCGGAGTCGAATAAAAAGGGTTTAGAGAAACTGCTTGGAATGAGGGTCGTCGGAGTGAAAAATCTTGAAGAAGCGATAGACGCAATTTTTTAGATCCATGAGTAAGACAATTATTGAAGAAGGTGACGAGGGCGTCAAGCTGATCGTAAAAGATCGCAAGTTAAAAAAAGCAAAAGAGCATAGCGTGCGACCTTTACCACTTCGCTCGCCTGTGCATGTTGTTTACGGTGGAGCAGACCGGTTTAACGCCTCAACTCCGCGTAACCTAGGCGATATCGCGATCAAGACACTCGAGAAGTACGCTCCGAACTTCGTTGAATTTGCGAAAGCAATGAACTTGGTTGGATCAGAAACGCTGCCGGATTCCGTCGATGCAATTGAACGTCTGGAAAGACAAATAGCCCGAAATAAGTCGAAAGCTAAATCTGAGAATTTTCACGCTTGGTTAGCATGGATCGTCTATCAAAGGACGATCGCTAAACTTACAAATGAGCCCATCGAAGACTTCCGGATCGACTTCGAAGATGGATATGGTTTTCGGTCGGATGAAGAGGAAGATTCAGATGCACGCCGTACGGCAAGCGATCTCGCAAAGTCGATTCGTGATGGCTCGCGGACACCTTTCATCGGTTTTCGGATCAAATCGTTCGCTCAGGAAACATACGCGCGGGCGACTAGAACACTTGATCTATTTCTCGAAACGCTTTTGTCAGAGTCGGCAGAGAACTTTCCTCTCGATCTAGTAGTCACGCTTCCAAAAATCACAATTAGCAAGCAAGTTCGCGACCTGTCCGACCGACTTCGGAGGTTTGAGAAAAAGAATAAGTTGAACCTCGGTTCGATCGGAATTGAGGTGATGATCGAAACGCCGGAAACGATCTTTGACCGAAAGGGAAACTCAGCTTTGCGGAAGATCGTTGAGGCAGGCCAGGGCCGTGTTACGTCCGCACATTTTGGTGCATTTGACTATACTTCGGCACTCGGCATTTCTGCGGAATTTCAGCATCTTCAACACGAGGCATGTAATTTTGCCCGACAAATGATGCTTATAAATCTTGCACCTGTTGGCATCAGATTAGCAGATTCGGTGACGACGCGGCTGCCTGTTCCGGTTCATTCAAGCGGACGGTTAAACAATCTGCAAAAGAACGAGAACCGTCAAGCAATTCATGCCGGTTGGGCGGAACATTTTGAGAGTATTTCCCGTTCAATGGCCGGTGGTTTTTATCAAAGCTGGGATCTTCACCCAAATCAGCTTCCGGTTCGTTACGCCGCCGTGTATTCGTTCTTTTTTTTGTCGATGGACCGACAGGCGGAGAGGCTTTATGGTTTTTTAACTCGTGCAACCCAGGCGACTCTAACCGGCAATACGTTCGATGATGCGGCGTCAGCCGAAGGATTAATGAATTATTTCCGACGTGGAATAAGCTGCGGAGGGATCAGCGAGAAAGAGGTTGCGGCGGTAGCATCACTTGGACTCGGCGAGATTCGACTTTCTTTTAAGGAAATTCTAAAGCACCGTGAAAACAAATAGCTCAGCTTACTTCCTCGGCCGACATTGCTTCCTCCAGCATTTGCTCGCGGATCTCTCGATCGGACTGGACGTTGTTTTCACGCAAGTGTGACGGGTTTCGCTTCGGCTCAGCAAATGGATCCACTTCGGCTGGCAAGCCTTCAGTCTCAAGCTTATTCGCGATGATCGATGAGATAAGTTCTTGTTCGAACCGAGAAATATCTGTGAAGCGTACCCCGATGCCTGAATTCTCAAATCTATAGATCGCCTTACAAGCAAGAGGAAGACGATTCTTATTAGGCAGTTCAACCTCCAGGCGAAACTCATCGCCCGCGTAGATATTCTCCTCCCAATCCGTAAAACAGCCGCCGATACTTATCTGTTGAAGCTGAGTTTCCTGTCGATCACCGTACTTTGTGATCAGAGTCGCAGGAATATCGAGCGAGAAACGAATGTGTTGTCTTTGCGCAATGGACATGTTGAAAACGAACGTTAAAGGAAAGTGGCGAGCAAATCAGCCTGACCCCAATTGTAACTATTTTACGATGGGCAAATCAACAAAATAATACAGCGAAGGGCCAGATCTTGCGACCTTGGCCCTTCACTCGAATTGAAAACCTATGTTTACGCAGTAACTGCCTGTTCGGCGCCACAAGTTTCGTTAAATGCACCGACGAGTGCCTGAGCAATCGTTTGCGGCGGTCGACCCTCAAGATCTTTACGTTCGAACATCTTGACCAATTTGCCGTTCTTCAACAAACCGATCGCGGGTGACGACGGAGCGTAACCCGTAAAGTAATCACGGGCAACATCCGTTGCATCTATATCGGCACCTGCGAAAACCGTGATCGACTTCTCAGGTTTTGCTTCTGAGTTGGCCAATGCCATCGCGATTCCCGGACGAACACCGCCCGCCGCGCATCCGCATACCGAATTTACGATGACCATTACGGTACCATCGGTATTTTCAACGGCATCCTTGACCGATTCCGGCGTTTTCGTTTCTTCGATTCCCAATTCAGCGAGTTCGGCCCGCATTCCGTGGATCATTATTTCTGGATATGGCATATGTTTAACCTCGTGTACTCAAAGTTCATTCCGCCAAGCTTATACTTGACCTTTTTTTCAAGTATCGGTTACGCCCGACGTTTCGTCAAGTTCGATCTTTCTCTGCGATACGCTTGCCGAGTGCTTAGCCAGGGCTTAAACTCACAGTTTGATCAAAAAGCAGTTATACATTGAGACCGAGAAAAAGTATCGAATCGGCCCGAGAAGGGTCGAAGAAATAACGCAGCGCCTGTCTGAACTTGGAGCTGTTTTTGAAAAAGAAGTTTTCGAGGTTAATTATCAGCATCGTGGCGGTGAGATGGACGAGCGAGGTGCCACATTGCGTGTTCGAAAGATCGGCGATTTTTCGGTTCTTACATACAAGGAAAAGATCAAGACCGACGACGGTGCCAAGCACAAGATCGAATACGAAACTTCCGTTTCTGACGTTGACGCAACTGAAAAGATCATTGAGAGGCTTGGTTATAAGCTGACGGCAGTTTACGAAAAGCGACGTAAATATTGGAATCTTGGTCCGGTCGAAGTTGTGTTGGACGAACTACCGTTCGGACTTTTTATGGAGATCGAAGGCACGTTCGAAGAGATCGAAAAAACTCAAAAACTTCTAGGAATGAAAGACATCGAAAACGAACCTCGTGGTTATCCCCGGTTGACGATCAAGTACGGTAAAGACGTAAACGGCGTAAAAGAGGCTCGTTTCGAACGAACAGCCCCAGCTTAGGCTAGGATATCGTCCCCGACAAAGTACATTTGTGAATCGACAACGGTCGCATTACCGGCCGCAACCTTTCGATAAGTTCCGTCCGGCTTCAGCGTCCGTGCACTCACGTTATCCCTCAAATACTTCTCGAGCAGCACGTTTCGTAAATAGTCAGCTATTTCAGGATCAACTATCGGCACGGCTACCTCTACACGACGATCAAGATTCCTTTGCATCCAATCAGCGCTTCCGATAAACACTTCCGCTTTTTTTTCATCTCCATTCAGAAAGTAAAAGATCCTGCTATGTTCGAGAAAACGCCCGACGATCGAGCGAACACGAATGTTCTCTGACAACCCTTTTACGCCCGGCCGCAATGAGCAAATTCCGCGGATGATCAGATCGATCTCGACGCCTTCGTTAGATGCGGCGTAAAGCTGCTCGATCAACTCAACATCGGTTAGGCTATTCGCCTTTATAATGATCCTCGACGGGCTATTAGCCTTCCTGTTTGCGATCTCGCGATGGATCAATTCAACAAACCGCTCCCGAAGATTTAACGGTGCAACGAGCAGTTTGCGATATTCGTCCTGTTGCGAATATCCGGTCAAAAAATTGAACAGGCTCGTCGCATCGGCACCGATGTCTTCGTCGGCGGTCAAGAGGCCAACATCTGTATAATGACGTGATGTAAACGGATTGTAGTTGCCGGTTGCAATGTGAACGTATCGGTTAAGTTTGTCGCGTTCGCGGCGTACAACGAGAAGGACCTTGGAGTGGGTCTTTAGCGAATGTATGCCGTAAACGACATGGACGCCTTCGTTCTCAAGCCGCCGTGCCCATTCGATATTGTTCTCTTCGTCAAATCGAGCTTTTAGCTCAACGACTGCGGTAACCTGCTTACCAAGCTGACTCGCCCTGATCAAAGATCGAACAATAGGCGAATCTTTTCCGGTCCGGTAAAGGCAGATCTTGATCGCCTGTACGTCCTTATCTTCCGCAGCTTCCGCAATAAAATCGGTGACCGCCGAATACGCCGTGAACGGATGATGGAGCAAGACATCGCGCCGTTTCAAAACGTCAAAAACGTTCTTCTTATCTTGAAACGCCGCCGGGTGAACGTACTGTATAGGCTTGTCCTTAAGCCGCGGCCGGTCAAGCGAATAAAGCTGCATCAGATCAGAAATATCAATAAATCCGTCTATCTTGTAAATATCTTGTTCGGACAGCCCAATTCCGTCGCTCAAAACTTTGAGCATCTTGTCAGGCATGTCCGCCGACACCTCCAGCCTGACAGGAAAGCGGCGTCGACGAAGTTGGAGTTCCCGTTCAAGCGTTCGCATAAGATCGCCCGCCTCGTCTTCGCGAAGCTCTATGTCGGCATCTCGCGTTACGCGAAATAAAAATCCTTCGCCGGTCTTCATATGCGGAAAAAGATGATGTGCGTTCGCCGCGATCACTTCTTCGAGTAGCGTAAACCGACCCTTTTTTTCACTGATCGGGATTAGCCGAGGCACGGTCGCGGGTAGCTTAATTCGCGTGAATCGCTTTTGCCGGAAAAGATGCTTTAGATTTTTCTGCGTTTGCTGGCGGTTCGGCTCGATGAACAGGCCAAGATTCAGACTAAGGTTTGAAATGTACGGGAACGGATGGCTTGAATCCACCGATTGAGGCGTCAAGATCGGGAACAGATTGTCGATGAAATATTTATCGAGCTTTTTCCGCTCTTTGAGGGGGAGCGACTTATACGATTCTATCGCAATTCCCGACGACCCAAGATCCGGCAAAACAGTCTGTTCCAAATATGCCGACTGCTTCTTAAGCATCGGCCGAAGGCGTTTGCCGATCTCGCGAAGCTGCTCGGTCGCCGTCAGGCCGTCCGGCGAATAATCACTTACTCCCTCTTCGATCTGCTCTTTGATCCCGGAAACACGGATCATGAAAAACTCGTCGAGATTTGTAGCGAATATCGACAGGAACTTCAGCCGTTCGAGCACAGGTACTCCTTCGTCCATCGCTTCATCGAGAACTCTTCGGTTAAATTCCAGCCAACTCAGTTCGCGGTTAAAGAGCCGAGCGTCGTCCTCGACGGCTTCGGGTTGTATCGCGGTGACAGTTTTAGTTAAACGCTTCAAAGGCGGAGTCTGGGCTTGATCCATAGCGGCTTCACAAATTATAGCCGAATGAAGCGCCGTCTGATGTTAACTTAGTGTTACGTAAATGTTACGCGTATTCGCGAGACGCGGCAAGGCAGGGGCTAAACACGGTCATTTTAGGATCGTTATTGACGAACCCTTATCAATTGCACCATAGAGTTCCGTCATGTCGGCGTCAGAAAGAGCGATGCAGCCGTGAGTCCAATCAGATGCCGTCCCACCACCGTGAATGTAGATCTCGCCACCGAGCTTGGTTTTCTGCGGCGGCATTCCGCGATTAGTGATCGCTGCTTCGATCTGTTCCATTTCCTGTTTCGAGACGATGCCGCTCTCTAACCCGCGTTTTGCATCGGCTACATCGGGATAGCTTATGCCGAGTCCGAGGTGATAATTGCTATTTGGATTCTTTCCAAAAATGTAAAAATCGCCTTCGGGGGTCTTACGATCACCCTCTTCCATCTTGTCGCCAAGAGGTGCCTTACCAAGCGCGATCGGATACGTCTTGATGAGGTTTTCGCCATCGAAAAGTTCAAGCCTTCGGTCGGCTTTGTGTACAATGATCCGTGGCGAATCCATCCTCTTGGGTATTTTGTTTTGACCTCTCATTTAACCGACTCGACCGCTTTTGCCTTTTCGATCATTTGTGCAGACTCTGCCGAGTTTCCATTCTTCTTCCAAAATTCGGCGAGCTTTCTGTAACGATCGGCTGGCTCGTACTTCATCGCCCAAGCTACCTTCGCCAGACATTCGGGGCAGTTATCGAGCGGTCGGCGATCAGTTTCGAGAAGATGGTTCGTGCCGGACATCAGGCATTCGTATTTGGTACAATGCTTCATCGAGAACATATGTCCAACTTCGTGCATTGCGATCTTGATCGTTCGTTCAAGCAAGCGTTCTTCGTCGTACTTCCCAGTTATCGGGTCTGCAAATTGGTACAAAGACCAAACTCCGACGCGTTTATCAAGCGACGCTTGTCCGAAAACGAAAGCCCATGTCGGTTCGGGATAGAGGTCGTAATTTGTAAAGGCGATCAGTGCGGCCGCATCCGCAGGGAGCATTTTAGGCAAAACGTCGTCAGTAAAATGGCTGGTCCGGATCTGCAAATTATTTCGGTATTTGATCAAACGCTTTTTGTCGGTCGGGACGTTCCCAAGTGTAATTGTAGCGTTCAATTTTACGGGCAGTGAGTAGAATGCTCGCATGTATTCAGCAGCCTTCATTATCGTTTCACTTTGTAACCTGGTAAATGTTCCGATCGGCTGGATGTAGATCGTTCGTCGTGCGTCGGTCGGAAGCGTCGGACTTGAAACGATGTATTCTTCGAACGTCTCACCCGGTTCCTTTTGCACGTCGAGCCAATCGCCTTCGTTGATCTTCATGGGTTCGAAGAATCTTACGGTCGCATCACGCTGTCTCTTCAGTTCCGCAACCGATTTCGCTTCACTGTCGGACGCCCGGTTCATTGGCCTTTCACTACCGCCCCCGCACGCCGAAAGCACTATTAAACCAGCCATTAAACCCGTAACGAAACTCTTCATACATCAGTATTTGTGATCTCTACCGAACGAGCATCGTCGCCTTCGCCTTCGATGCTTATGTCGAAAACGCGCCCGGGAAACTTGAACTTACCAAGCCGCTCGGCCCATTCGATGATCACGATCGAGTTTTCGTTTTCAACGATCTCGTTGAGCCCAACGCCGAACGCAGCGTCTGAGCCCTCAACGATACGCCAAACGTCTAGGTGATAAACGTCGAATCGCTCCGTCGGATAATGATTGACGAGAGTAAAACTTGGGCTGGTTACTTCATCAACATCGAATCCGAGAGCGTGAAGGATTCCCTTCGTTAATAGCGTCTTCCCGGCACCGAGCCCGCCGTGAAGCAGAACTGCGTCGCGGGATTGCAGTGCATTTCCCAGACACTCTCCCACAGCGAACGTTTCGTCGGGTGAATTGCAGGTGTAATTTCCCGTCATTTGATCGGCAAGCCGATTTGCAAATACCATGTTTCCTTGTCCCAATACCCGCGTTGAAAGACGATCTTGCCGTCGCGAAATTGAAAGAACCCGCAACCTCGGATCTCAAATGTCTTTCCGGTCGGCTCGTGTCCCAGAAATTCACCTGACCAGGTTCCACCTCCGATCCATTCCCATGCCGCCCATTCGCCGTCTCCCATCAAATTCTCGACCCGCGACCACGCATCCGGAAATGCCGTAAAGAATGTGTCGTTCCCTGCACGGATCGCTTCGATACCGACATCCGGCGT
>JBGTKQ010000185.1:0-5594 GCA_041744555.1 Pyrinomonadaceae bacterium | reverse complement strand
GGCGGACGTGGCGGTGGCGGTGGTTACGGCGGCGGCGGCGGTGGAAACCGGGGTGGCGGCGGTGGCGGCGGCGGCTACGGCGGCGGAAAACGCTGGTAAGCCTTGAATTGAGGTCGAAACGGTGCCGAAAGCGAAAGTTATCGGCACCGTTTTTATTTTAACGCGGCTTAGGCCACATCTTTAGGAGTAGGAAATGGAATCAGAAATAATCGACCCGGCGGTGGCTGTTTTGAACCGCCATACCGAGATCAAGACCCTTTCGGTTTCGCGCCGGCATGTTCTCGGACAGCTTTATGGGCGGTGCGAACACCTTGAATCGATACCCGTTTATATCGAAGGCGATGAGGTGACCGTTATTGGGCAGGTCGATGAAGGATTAGGGATCTATGCAGATGCTTTTGTTTTTCACCTGGAAGACCAACTTTGCAAGCGTCTGGCAGCAGGACAATACACATATTCTTTCGATTACTCGGAAGGTATCGGCGACCAAATGGCTGCGAATATGTCGCGACATCCGATAAAGCTCGATCGCATTATTTTGGTCCCAAGAAAAGGCTACGACAAACCGATCCCGCGGAGTTCAAAAAATTCCGATGCCAAAGCCGCAATAGCAGATCCGCTGACTGACTAGTTATAGTTTAGTTACTTCGATTCGAAAATTCTCACGCGTTCCGAATGCTGCTTCAGCGAAACTGCTGAACAAAACAATTTCGAACGCGTTTTTTTTGTGGAAAATTGGAGGCGTTGATCGAACAGGCATTCCCTTACGATTTGATCTTAACTTCGTCGTTGGCCTCGGCCGCAAGCCTTAATCTTAAGAGATTGATACGCTTTTCTTCGGCCCGAAGGATCGTGATGTTAAGGCCGCGAATTAACAGTTCTTCATCTTGCTTCGGAACATAACCGGCTTCGCTGGTGACCATTCCCGCGACGGTCGTATAATCGTCATCTTCCAGCTCGATGTTAAAGAGTCGTTCGATCTTGTCGATCTCGGTCGAACCCAGCACGTCATAATAGCCGTCTTCGCCTTCAACGATCTCAATTATCTCTTCTTCCTTAATGTCTTCATCTTCGATCTCGCCAACGATCTCTTCAATGATGTCTTCTAAAGTAACTATTCCGGCCACGCCGCCATACTCATCAATGACGATCGCTATCTGCACATGTTCGACCTGCATCGTCTTGAGCAGTTCAGCGGCCGATTTTGTTTCGGGTACCAGATAGACGTCGCGCAGCATTCCGTCGATCGGGTCGTTTTCGCGACCGCTCGCCCAAGCTGTCAGAAGGTCGCGGACATAAATAATTCCCTCGATGTTATCGATCGAATCGCGATATACCGGTAGCCGCGAATATTTTTCCTCGATCATCACATCGCGAGCCGCTCGAACCGTAGTCCCCGCCGGGATACTGCAAATTTCTGTTCGCGGTGTCATTATCTCGCCCGCACGAGTATCGCTGAATTCAACGACCGATTCGATCAGTTCACGTTCGTCTTCTTCAAAGATGCCCTCGGCCTCGCCGACTTCCATCAGGGCCTGAAAGCCTTCGTCGTTGCCGTCATCGTCATCTGCCGAATCCGGGTTGACCGTGGTGTCGATCTTAGAGTTTTCCTTGACCGTAAAGAACCCTGCGAATGGACTCGTCATCACGGTAGCAGCGGCATAAAGCGGACGAACGATGGGTAGAAGTACGAGTAGCTTACGTTCCGGTTTATCCCGCATGAAGAGCCTCGGCAATATCTGACGAAAAACCGCTGTAACGAAGATTCCGATCAACAAAGCAGCGACTAACAAAAGCGTGCGGTCGTTGGTCCAGTTGAGCACCATCCACGTAACCAGCACTGTGAAACCGATCAATAATGCTTGTATAGCTGACGAGAGAGCGAAACGGAAACGCGGGCGGTCGGTAAGGATCTCTCTTAAAAGCTGCGTCGATCGTTTGTTTAGCGTGTCGTCGGACTCGGACGAAAGTCGCCGCAGGCTAAGATCGGAGAGGTGTGAAAACGCAAGATCGACCGACGCCAGGAACACTAGAGCGAAAAGGATCAATGCACCGACGACTATCTCAATTAACATATGCAATGAGGTTGAATGTTAAGTCGCCACACGCCGAAATGCAACTGTTACTTGGCGGGCTGCGGATGTTCGGTATTCTTCCACTTTCTGCCATCGCGGGCCAATAGTTCGTCGGCTTCCGTCGGTCCCCAACTGCCGGCCTCGTAATTTGGAAAATCGCGTGGCGGAATTGCCGACCAAACATCAATGATCGGCGTGACGGTCGCCCAACTCGATTCGACCATGTCGGCACGCTGGAAAAGGGTCGCGTCGCCGATCATGCAATCGAACAACAATCGCTCGTAACCCGTCGAGATCTGTTCACCAAAGTGATCGACGTAATTGAAATCCATATCGACCGCGCCCATCTGCACGATCGGACCGGGAACCTTCGCACCGAAATGAAGCGTGATGCCTTCATCGGGCTGGATATGGATCTCGATGCGATTGGTGGTGAGCCTTTCGATCGATGTATCGCGAAACAGAACGAACGGAGCTTTCTTGAATTGAATAACGATGCTCGAATGTTTTGCCGCAAGGCTCTTTCCGGTACGGACGTAAAACGGCACATCGGCCCAACGCCAGTTGTCGATATCGAGCTTTAGCGCGGCGTATGTTTCGGTATGCGATTCGGGCGAGACACTCTCTTCAGTTTTGTACGCAGGAACGTTCTTTCCATCGATCGTACCGTGGTCATATTGACCACGAACAGCGTCATGCAGAGCCTCTTCCGGAGTGTACGTCTTTATCGCCTGCAGGATCTTGACCTGTTCGTCGCGAACGGAATCCGCGTCAAACGAAACGGGCGGTTCCATCGCCGTCAGCGTCACGAGCTGAAAGATGTGGTTCGGGATCATGTCGCGCAATGCACCGGCTTTGTCATAATAGCCGCCGCGTTGTTCTACACCGAGCGTTTCGGCTACCGTGATCTGAACGTGATCGATGTAATTGCGATTCCAAATGGGTTCCCAGATGCTGTTTCCAAAGCGGAAAACGAGCAGATTCTGAACCGTCTCCTTTCCGAGATAATGGTCGATACGGTATATCTGTCGTTCCTTTAGTATCTTAAGAAGATCGGCGTTAAGCTTTTTCGCAGAATCAAGATCGTGTCCGAACGGTTTCTCAAATATGAACCGACGCCAGTTTCCGTTTTCCTCTTTTCCGAGTCCGTTTTTGACGATCTTCTGCGCGACATTTGCAAAAAGATTCGGCGGTATCGCCATGTAATAAAAATAGTTTTCTGGGATCTCGTGAGCCGAGCAGACATCACGGAGCATGTCCTTGATGTCCTTGAACAGTTTCTTGTCGTCGTCAAAATCGCCGCCCGTGTAAAAGGTTCGCTCGCAAAACCATTTGATATGCTCGGCATCGCCTTTTGTGCCGGTGAATTCTTTCAGATTCGCGGTCATATCGTCGCGAAACTCTTCCGACAACATCTCCTGACGTCCGACGCCGATGATCGCAAAGTTATCAGGCAGGTGGCCGTCCTTCGCCAGATTATAAAGAGCAGGAAAGAGCTTGCGTTTTGTCAGGTCGCCGGTCGCACCGAAGATGACCATTACACACGGCTCGGCGGTTTTTTGTATTTCTGCCATAAGAAAATTAGCCACAGATTAACACGGATGCACATAGATAAGAATTTTCTGATCCGTGTTTATCTGTGTAAATCTGTGGCTAAATTCCGAGATTTTCACGAAGTTCGAGTTCGCGGGCATTCATCTCACCTTCATCAGTTTCGTGATCGTAGCCGCAAAGGTGCAGAACGCCGTGCAAGATCAATTGCTTGATCTCAAGCTCGAGAGTCAGTCCAATTTCTTCGGCTTGCTTTGCGGCCTGCTCGACGGAAACTACGATGTCACCAAGATTGTTTTTATCCGGATCGAATTCGTCAGGCTCATGCGGGAAGGAAAGGACATCGGTAGTGTCGTCCTTGCCGCGAAAAAGTTTGTTCAAGTCTTTCATCTTGCGGTCTGAAACAAAAGCTACAGAAAATTCTCGACCGCTTATTTCTTCAACCGTTTGAATTGTCGCGACATAACTTTCGAACGATCCGGCGTCTATCTTTATCTTTCGTTGCAGATTGACGATCATTGTCCGCCGTCCTCATTGTTATCGTGATCTTCATATGCCCGGACGATCATCTGCACCAGCTTGTGGCGGACGACGTCTTTGTCAGTGAAATAAACGAACTCGATTCCTTCGAGATTTTTGAGGACGATCTCTGCTTCCTTGATGCCGCTTTTTTGGCCTCGGGGCAGATCGATCTGTGTGCGGTCGCCGGTGACAACGGCTTTCGAGCCAAAACCGATTCGCGTCAGGAACATTTTCATCTGTTCGCTGGTCGTGTTCTGAGCTTCGTCGAGAATGATGAACGCGTCGGCGAGCGTTCGGCCGCGCATGAACGCAAGCGGAGCGATCTCGATGATGCGTTTTTCTAGCATCTTCGTAACCTTCTCCGAATCGACCAGATCGAACAGGGCGTCGTACAAAGGCCGTAAATATGGATCGACCTTTTCCTGCAGGTCACCCGGCAGAAACCCGAGCCGTTCACCGGCTTCGACCGCCGGTCGCGTTAAAATTATTCGCGAAACCTGTTTCTTGAGCAGTGCGTCGACCGCCATTGCGACCGCTAAATAACTCTTCCCAGTTCCCGCCACACCGATGCCAAACACCAGATCATTCGACGCGATCGCATCGAGATACTTCCGCTGATTCGCAGTCTTTGGAGCGATCGATTTCTTGCCCGAAGGGTTGAACCGATTCCTCTGAAAATGGTCCAACAGGCTATACGCCCGATCTTCAGCGATCTGCTTGAAGGCGTCTTTCAACTCATTGTCGGTAAACGTCTGGCCGTCGGCAAACAGTTTGCCGAAATCGCGCAAGATGGTTTCGACCGTTTCGATATCGGCCGGATCGCCATCGATCAACAGCTCGTTCCCGCGGGCGCCAATGCTTACGTCGAGAAGCGTTTCCAGATACTTAATGTTTTGATCCTGTACACCAAAAAGCATGTTCAGGCCCTGTGGCGGTAGTTCAAGTTTTCGAAGATTGCTCAAATTAAATAGTCCCGGCAAAAGCCAATGTTTGTTCAGATTTGAGGCTACAAGAACACCAAGTTGGTGTCAATGAAATTCGCCCCAGCGCGTAACATTTCCGAACAAACCACGATGGCACGCGTTTTGCGACAATGGCGTTAGAAGGGCAACGTGTTCGAAAACTATTCATAAGCAAGGGGGAGATCATATGTTTCAATTTCGATCAGATACAACAATTAAGAAGAACCGACAGTTAACGGACGGCGTGGATCGGAACCGATTTGCTTCATCGATCTTTCGAGTTGATCGAAAGATGCGCGGCGAAGCAAAGGGGAGCGAGAACATTTTCGTCATCGCACAGACGTTCATCAACCGCGAACGAACTCGCGTTCCGGTCGCCGAAGGCGTTTTGGATATACTTTAATAGAAAATCCGCCTTTAGGTTCAATTCGAGGCGGCCATTTCTTTATCCTGGTTCCCGAGCTCAAGCACAAGCATTGGTTCC
>JBGTKQ010000184.1:0-53845 GCA_041744555.1 Pyrinomonadaceae bacterium | reverse complement strand
GCCTTCGGCACATAGCTCGCGAAGGTGATCCATGTCGGTCAGGCCTTCGGGCGTCGCGCGGATCGATTTCACGGTAAAGCCTGCGAGTGCTGCCGATGCGGGATTCGTTCCGTGTGCTGAATCGGGGATCAACATCACGCGACGCTCTTTCGACCCTTCGCCTTCGCGTTTGTCGAGTAACGCACGAATGAGCATAACGCCCGTCATCTCGCCTTGTGCACCTGCCGCCGGCTGTAACGAAACGCCCGGCAAGCCTGTGATCTCGGCAAGATCTTCCTGCAGTTTGTAAATCAGTTCGAGCGCGCCCTGTGATTCTTCCTCGGGTGCAAGAGGATGAAGATTGGTAAAACCGCCGATCCGCGCTGTCTTTTCATTGAGCCGCGAATTGTACTTCATCGTGCACGACCCGAGCGGATACATCCCGAGATCGATCGAATAATTCCACGTCGATATCCGCGTGAAATGGCGGATAACATCGACTTCGGAAACTTCGGGAACACCGTCGAGCCCGTCGTCGCGGCGAAGCTCCGCAGGAATGATCGAATCGAGATCTGACGCCTCAACATCAAGTTTCGGAAGCATATAGCCGACGCGGCCGGTCTGTGAACGTTCGAAGATCAAACCTTCATTCTGTGAGGGATGCTGTGTAACTTTTTTGATTGACATACTATCTTTTAACGCTCGATCTAAGCTCTTCAAAATCTTCTGTTTTCGTTAGTTGTTCCCACGCCGCTTTCAATGTGTCCGGCGGTTCGACCAGCTTTCGTTCTTCAAGCCCAAGCCAGCCGCCGACGCTTGTGACACGTGCCGCATGGGTGCCGTCTTCTTTATAGAAATTGTTTACGATTCGGAATCGCGATGAGTCTGGGCTAACTCCGCCGTTTTCCATCGTGACCGTCACCTTGTCGAGCATCTTGACCTCGCGGAAGTATTCTACGAGGTCGCTCTTGATCACGGGACCAAAACCCAACCGGCTGAAATCGGTTGGCGGAAAGCCTTGCGACGCGAAGAACGCGATTCGCGTATCGACCGCGTATTCCAAATAGACCATGTTCGCAACGTGCCCGTTCGGATCAACGTGCCGCCAACCGGCCTCGAAAAGTTTTTCAAATATGTTGTCCATTTATCCTTTCGGAAGGCCGTTCTTTGCCACGCTTTCAACTATGTTGCAGAACCGGTCGAGCTCCCAAAGCGTTGTGTAAACATTCGGCGTAATTCGAATGCCGGTAAATTCCGGGTGAACGATCGGCGTTGTAAATATCTTGTGCTTCGCCATCAAATAGCTGCCAAGTTTTACCGGATCAACACCCTCGATCTTGAAATTCGCGATCGCACACGACTGGGCCGGATCGAATGATGTATTGAACCCGACTTTCGGAATATCTTTCAAACGGTTCATCCAATATCGCGACAAATATCGCAAACGCTCTTCTTTTCGCTTGCCGCCGATGGCGTTATGAAACAAGATCGCTTCGCCGATCGCAAGACGCATCGCGGCGGAATGTGTGCCGATCTCTTCGAATTTGCGGATGTCGCTCTTGTTCTTGTCTTCCGAGGCCATCAACGCCCAGACTTTCGCGATCTTGTCCTTCTTCACATATAGCATTCCGGTTCCTTTCGGAGCGTAAAGCCATTTGTGCAGCGAGGTTCCGTAATAATCACAACCAATATCGTCGCGTTTGAAATCAAACTGAGCGAATGCATGAGCGCCGTCAACAATAGTTTCGATCCCGCGGGCACGTGCCATCTCGCAAACTTTTTTTACCGGATTGATCTGGCCCGTCAGATTTATCTGGTGCGAGACCAAGATAAGCTTGGTCTTCGGCGTTATCGCCCTTTCAAATGCATTTGCGATGTCATTAACGTTTGTTGGAGCAAGCGGAACTTTGATTAGATTGAGTTTCAAGCCTTCGCGAAGCTCGCGTTGCCTCAGCGTGGTCAGCATCCGACCGTAATCTTGCGTGGTTGTCAGAATTTCGTCGCCGGATTTGAGATCCATTCCCATCAGCAGAATTTCGAGCGATTCGGATGCGTTCCGCGTTATCGCGATCTCTTCAGCATCACACCCGAATATTTCTGCAAGGCCTGTGCGTATAGTCTCCGATTGCGGCTCTAGGATCTGCCACATTGTATAGGCGGTCGCGTCTTCTTGTTGCCACGTATAGCGGACAAAGGCCTCGGTGACGATTCGCGGGCTGGGTGAAACGCCGCCGTTATTAAGGTTGATGATTCCGCGAGTGACCGAAAACGATTGCTGTATCACCGCCCAGAAATCTTCGTCCGACGCGACCTCCAAAGGTGACAAATGATCGACCGATTTTCCGGCAGCCTTTACATTTTCAAAGAGCGCACCAACTGTCGTCGAGGCCATCGCCATTACGCCAAGCCCTTTGCCGGCAGCCGAAAGGAAACGGCGTCTATCGATATCAGGAAAGTTCTTTGCTGTGGACATTTAGCGTCTCCAACTCGGCCTTACAAGACCAGCAAATGTATGCCTCAGGGTTGACTGATGTAAAACATTTCGGACATCGCGGTCCCGTCTTTTTGAACCAGATCGCAACATTCTGCCCGGCCAAGCCCAAAAAAACGGAAAAGGAAATGACCATAAAGGTTCCCAAACAAAATGCGATCTCCCAAGACCCAAAAATCATAGCCTTGACCTAGTTAAATAAGATCTACGAACTCAACGCTGCGACCAATGCGTCAATGTTCTTTTTCGACCCGGTTTCCGTTACACAAACCAAAAACTCATTCTCGCGGCCGTCGTAATATTTCGATAACGCCAAGCCGCCGATGATGCCGTTTGCACGCACGGATTCGAGATTCTCTGCCGCCGGTTTCGGGCCCCGGACAACAAATTCGTTAAACGTCGGTGACGAAAACGGGATCGAGTATCCATTCAATGATGCGATCGCGTTTTTCGCGTAAGCGGCCTTTTGCGCATTCTGTTCAGCAACTTCTTGGAGGCCTTTTTTGCCCATCGCTTCCATATAGATCGTCGCGGCGAGAGCGATCAGGCCCTGGTTTGTACAGATGTTCGATGTCGCTTTTTCGCGGCGGATGTGCTGTTCGCGGGTGGAAAGCGTTAGCGTAAACCCACGGTTGCCGTTCTTGTCATACGCGACGCCGCAAAGACGACCGGGCATCTGGCGTACGAATTTGTCTTTGGTTGCGAAAAGCCCCAAATGCGGACCACCAAAGCACATCGGAATTCCGAACGATTGGCCCTCGCCAACAACAATATCCGCACCGCACGAACCTGGTGACTTGAGCAATCCAAAAGAGATCGCTTCGGTCACGACGACGATAAACAAAGCTCCTACCGCGTGAGCCGCTTCGCCCAACGCTTTCAGATCCTCGATACAGCCAAAGAAGTTTGGGGATTGAACGACGAGTGCGGCTGTCTTGTCATCGAGGGCCGAAGTGTCAGTTAATCGGCCGGTCGCTTCGTCAAACGGTACTTCAACGATCTCGGCGTCACCGTGCTGTGTATAGGTTCGAGCAACTTCTCGATACTCGGGGTGAACGCTTGTCGAGACAACGATCTTGTCGCGGCGAGTTACGCGCTGAGCCATCACATACGCTTCTGCCATCGAGGTCGAACCGTCATACATTGAGGCGTTCGCGACCTCCATTCCAGTTAGTTGGCAGATCAGCGTCTGGAACTCAAATATATATTGAAGCGTTCCCTGCGAGATCTCCGGCTGATATGGCGTGTACGAGGTGAAAAATTCCGAACGCTGGATCAGGTGATCGACGATCGTCGGTGAGAAGTGTGAATAAACTCCGGCGCCGAGAAAAGAAGGTTTTATGGCAGCCAGATTCCGAGCGGCCATTTCTTCCATCGCCGCAATCACTTCGGGCTCTGCAAGCGGATCAGTGATATCAAGTTCGCGGCCAAGCTGAACGTCCGCAGGGATCGTTCTAAAAAGCTCTCCGGCGTTTGAAAGCCCGAGCAGGCCTAACATCTCTTGCCGCTCTTCGGGCGAATTTGGTATGTATCTCATCAGTTGTCAGTTGTCCGTCGTCAGTGAACGGCTTCTAACCGACCACTGGCTACAATTACGCACTTGCTTCTAAATATTCTTCGTACTCAGCGCTCGACAACATTCCGTCAGCCTCGCCCGGATTGTCCATTTTTATCTTGATCATCCAACCGGTTCCGTAGGCATCGTTGTTGACGGATTCGGGGGCGTCGTTCAACCCTTCGTTGATCTCGGTTATCTCGCCCGCGATCGGTGTAAATACTTCCGATACCGCTTTTACGGATTCGACTGAACCGAACGCTTCGTGTGTGGCAAACTTATCGCCTACGCGAGGGAAATCAACATACACGACATCTCCAAGCGAATGCTGTGCGTAATCCGTGATGCCGATAGTAGCGACATCGCCATCAACGAGGACCCATTCATGATCCTTGCTGTAACGTAAATTTTCAGGAATATTTGACATGATCTTTTGTTAGCCGATCCTAATTTTCTAAACTGGTGAAGCTCGATATTCTAACTATTTCGTCCTCTTATAAAACGGTGTCGGAACTATCTTTGCGGCGACTTTTTTCCCTCTGATATCGATTTTAATTTCCTGCCCGACATTTGCAAACTCAACCGGAACGAATGCCAATCCTATATTCTTCTTCAGAAACGGTGCCGGTGAACCGGAAGTAACTTTGCCGACCTTTTCATCGTTAATGTAAACATCAAAATCATCTCGAGCGATGCCCGGTTCGATCATTTCAAATCCAACTACCTTTCGTTTTACCCCCGCTTCTTTCTGCTCAAATAGCGGACCGCGACCAACAAAATCGCTTGCCTTACCTAATTTCGTGATCCAACCAAGATTGGCTTCAAGCGGAGTGATATCGTCGCCAAGTTCGTGGCCGTACAGCGACATTGCAGATTCGAGCCTTAAAGTATTTCGTGCCGCCAAACCACACGGCAAAATGCGTTCGTTCTCGCCGGTATGAACTATCCTTTTCCAGATCTGCTCTGCTGCATCGGCGGCCGCATAAACCTCAAATCCATCTTCGCCGGTGTAGCCGGTCCGGGAAATGATCGCATCGACGCCATCGACTTGCCCGGTCGTAAACCAATAATACTTGATCGGATCGAGCTCTGTTTCGGTCAACCGTTGAAGGATCTCGACCGCCTTTGGCCCTTGGATCGCTATCTGGCAATATTCTGCGGAAGCGTTTCGAAGTTGGACGTCTTCATGCTCAGAATGATGCGACTTTATCCAAGCCCAGTCTTTGTCGGTGGTTCCCGCGTTCACAACCAGCAACAGGCTCTCCGGTCCAAATCTATAGACCAAAAGATCATCAACGACGCCGCCCTGCTGATTGGTCAATGCCGAATATTGAGCCTGGCCATCAACAAGTTTAGTTACATCATTGGTTGTGATCCGATCTACGAACGCGATAGCGTCGGGTCCTTCGACCCAGATCTCACCCATATGAGACACGTCGAACAATCCCGCTCTAGTGCGCGTCGCCATGTGCTCTTCGATCACGCCGGCAGTATATTGAACCGGCATGTCCCAACCGCCGAAATCGACCATTTTGCCGCCCATTTCCCGATGAATCGCGTTTAGCGGCGTTTTCTTCAATTCTTCTAATGACATTACCCATAATCGTAAATCAGACACGCCATTTCCGCAACGCAGGTTAAGATTAGTATAGCTGTTTTACGCAAACTGGAATTTGTTTCGTTGTCTCTTCATCGCTACGATATATTTAATGGAAACACGCGAACTAATGAACGAACACGATATCCATGCCTTTGGTATCGAGATCGTATTTAAGCAACTCGAAAAGGACGGTTGGATCGTTGAATCGGCTGATATCCTGGCCGACTTGTCGTCCGAGCCGCAGATCGTTGCAAATAAAGACGGTGAACGAGCATTTTTCATTGTGCGAACAGATGTTCACCCGCAACGAGGCCGGTTTGAACAAGGCGTGGAATCATACAAAACGCTAGTTCGACACGCAAAGGCCCATGGAGCATCTTGCTATTACGCAAGTGTAGGCATTGCCAATTCCGAAGGAAAAACCGAAGAGGAAATGTCCGTGGCGGTAAAAGGGGTTGCGTTCAATGTCGTTTTCGATGGCCTGATAAAAATGGAAATGCCGCCGGACGAATCCGACGACAATTATCAAGATCCGAATTAGACAACAATTAAACTTTCTTGCCGAAGATCAGCCGCACTATCAAAAGCAGCAAGATCGCACCGATAATCGACATTGTCCAACTTGCAACGTAATTTTCATCGCCGGCTCGCCATATCGAACGAGCGATCGTTCCGCCCAAAAAAGCTCCGCCGATCCCAAGTACAGCGGTTAAAAGCCATCCTAGCGCACCATCCGGAAAATTCTCTTTTCCAGGAAGCAGCAGACGCGCGAGCACGCCAACAATTAGCCCACCTATCAGTTGTCCAATCAATCCAAACATATCGATCTCCTTTGGTTGTGAAATAAAGAATCGTAACGGTGGCTAAACTTTTACTATACCTTGGCTTGAACTACAAGGCTTTTGCGTGATTCGTTCGGCATTTCAGTGTTGTGTCCGCTTTCAATACATTCGATTTGTGAAGCTGAGCAGCAATTATCTAAAAAATAGAACAATCCTCTTCGGCATAGTGCTTGCAGTTATTCGGATCGTTCTACTGCTAAAGCATTATTGATAAAAACTAGAGGAGACTTAAAGAAATGGAAGACGAAGGAAAAGGTGTAGCAAGTAATTTCATATGGGCATTGGCAATGGTGGTTATCGTTGGGATGATCGCTGGAGCTTTATACTACGGCGGCGTTTTCAATGGCGCGGGTTCCAAGAAAGAGATAGACGTCGAAGTCAAAGTTCCCGGCGTGACAAGGTAGCTTTACACAATAATTCAGTTGATCTAATCGTTATTCTTGAGGCCTGCGAGCAGTTCGCGGGCCTCATTTAGTTTATCGAGAGGAATTTCCTTCAGCGTTTCGGTGATCGACTTCGTGTTTTCGTCGCGCAGCAGGCGTTTGAGCGGATGCGTTTCGACATTTACGGTATCGGACGCGGGTTTCCAGGCGTAAAGGTCGCTGGGTTCACAGTTTAGGCGTTCACAAAGAATCTCCAGATGCTTGGAATTGATCGAACTGACCTTATTATCCAAAAGGTTCCATGCAGTAGGCCGCGAGATGCCCCATTTGACCATCATCGTCATTGCATTTCGAATGCCGCGACTGTCGAAAACACGTTTGAGATCCAGTTTTAGCATAATTGTCATGTAAGAATATAAAACTGACTAGACAGAATATAAAAGTTACATTTTATAATCTAACACTCACTTGATATAATGTAACAGTCACATTACGCTATGTAAAATGCAGATTACATAACCTAACACTTTTCTTCTATTACTTAAAAACAATATACCATAATACAAAACTAACACGTCTTATCTTAAAAATGAGAAAAGCGAACTGAATGTCCGCTTTGTCTCGAACGGGCTTAAGGCCCAAATGTGTCTGGTTCGGTTTAGTTATTCTTTCAGTCGTCTTCTGATATTTTATGCCGCTTGATCATTCCGTAAAGACGCGGTCGATATACGCCAAGAAGGTGAGCGGCCGCCTGTTTGTTACCACGGGTTCGCTTTAATGCAGCCCGAACGATCCCGCCTTCGATCGAATCGAAAACGTCGGGCTCATCGCTGCCGTCTTCCCTTTCTTTCAATGAATCTACGACCAATTTACTCACGCGTTCAAAAACGTCTGCATCGGACCCGAAGGACTCCATCGGAGCCGAACCGACCTGAACGACGGGCCGATTTTCAGCAAAGCTTGTTGAAACGCCGGGAGCCGCGAACGCTGCGAAACTCGTGTTAGCCACCGGCTCAAAATCGCCCCGTTGAATGCTAAGGTTCTCGATCTTATCGCCCTTGCTCAAAAGAACGGCCCGTTCGATAACATTCTGCAGCTCGCGAACATTTCCCCGCCAATGATAATTCAGCAACTGATCATAACCATTTTGCGAGAATGCGATGCCCGATTTGTTGTATTTGCTGGCGTATAGTTGAAGGAAATGTTCGGCAAGCATAGGAATATCTTCCATACGCTCTCGAAGTGGTGGAATGCGAATCTCGATCGTATTTATGCGGTAGTAGAGATCTTCACGTAGAGCTCCATCATTGATCGCTTCAAAGGGATCTCGGTTCGTCGCCGATATCAGGCGGAAATCAGCTTCCTGTGGTTTATCGCTGCCGACTCGGTAATAGGCCTTTTCCTGAAGCACACGAAGTAGTTTCGGTTGAAGATCGACCGGCATTTCCCCGATCTCATCGAGCAGCAAGCTTCCGCGGTTCGCTTGGCCAATGAATCCTTCTTTATCAACATGGGCGCCTGTGAAAGAACCCTTTACGTGGCCGAAAAGCTGCGATTCGATCAGGTCTTTCGGCAATGCCGAGCAATTGACCTTAATAAACGGCTTTTCGGAGCGATGGCTCTTATAATGGATCGCATTCGCGATAACCTCCTTTCCGGTGCCGGATTCGCCGAGAATCAGGATGTTCGCGTCAGATTCAGCAACGCTTTCGATGATCGAATAGATATTCTGCATCGCACGACTGCCGCCGATTATGCCTTCGTATGATGTCGTGCTCGAAAGTTTGAGACGAAGTTCGCGATTTTCGGAGGCCGCTCGTTTCAGCTCGACAGCCTTGTTCACCAAACCGATCAATTCGTCTTCTTCGTAAGGTTTTTCCAGATACCAGAATGCTCCCGCCTTTGTTGCTTCGATCGTCTTGTCTTTCGACTTATCGCCCGTGATCATGATGATCTGGGTTTCCGGTGCGACTTCGCGTGCACTCTTGATCAAACCGATACCGCTAATATCGGGAAGGTGCAGGTCTGTTAAGATCACGTCGAAATCACGCTCAGCGATCAACGCCAAGCCAGCATTTCCCGATTCCGACGTGGTAACGTCATAGCCTTCAGCTTTGAGCTGAAATTCCAGAAGCTGTAATGACGTTCTGTCATCATCAATTGCCAATGCCCTATATTTCATATGTTTCGCGTCTGTAAATATATTGAATTTGTTAGATTGTATCAAAACCGAACGCTGATAGCGCAAACTTTGATCAGATTTCCTGCATTTTGGCCTTTTCGAGAGGCCTTACCGATGGCAAAGCAATTGCTGTGCTTGTCATATCGAAAGCCGTCTTTCAAACTAGCCATATGGATTCAAAACTGAAGCCGACCGATCCAGCAATTGGACTCTCTTTCCTGGGCACGCACCTGGAATCGATTTTTCAAGCGTCATTCGATCTCTATGGTGTGTTGGACGAAGACGGCAGGATTATTTCCATGGACGGAACGCTATTCGAACGGGCCGGTACAGATCCGACACTTTTGCTGGGACAGATCTTTACCCAAACGGTCTATTGGCAGTCCTCGGAGCGAACTGCAAAGATCTTTGAAAAGTCGATACAGGATTGCCTGAAAGGGCAATGCAATTCCGTTAAGTTAGACTTTCGGATAAGTTCCGAGTATCAGACCCCGATCGAACTTTCATTAGTTCCAATAACATTAGAAGATGATCGCAAGGCAATTTTTATTAGTGGTTATGCACCGGATGAAGAAGTAGGTGAGTTCTCGCAGGTAAATCAGAAAGCCGAGCAACTGCTTTCAGCGGCTGAGAACGCGGATATTGGCCTCTGGTTCTGGGATTTTGCCGACGACAAGATCTATTCGACTCCTAGATGTAACGAATTGTTCGATGTACCAGCGTATCAACAATTAACGTTTGAGCGGTTTATAGAGGTCGTTTATCCGGACGACCGGGAATATGTCACAAATTTCTTTCGTACGTCGCAGAAGGACGGACGAAAATACGACGAAGAATTCCGTGTTCAGTATAGCGACGGAACCGTTGACTGGATCTTTGCCGAAGGTAAATCGATACTCGGAGCCGACGGTACGCCGCAGAAGATGATGGGCGTCGTCCGCAAGATAACCGAACAAAAACTTGCCGCTGCAGACCATGCTCGGGCAAATGAAGTGGCGAAACGTGCGCGCGATGAAGCGATCGAAGCTAATCGCGCAAAGGATTTTTTCCTCGCGTTCGTTTCACATGAGATCCGGTCTTCGCTAAATGCGATAATCGGTTGGTCGCGGATACTTCTAACAAAAGAGGTCGATAACGAAACGCGGCAGAACGCGCTTGAAACCATCGAACGAAGTGCTCGATCGCAGACAAAATTGATCAACGATCTGGTCGATTCCGCACGAGTTGCTTCAGGAAAGCTTCGATTGGAATATCGCCCGATCGACATTTGCGAGGTCGTTCGTGGAGTCGTTGAAGCTCATCGGCCGGCAGCGGAAACGGCCGGTATCAGCTACTCCTTTGCTTCGGATATCGAACAATTATCGATACTTGGCGACTCGGCCCGTTTGCAACAGGTCTTCGGGAATTTGATATCGAACTCGCTGAAGTTCACGCCCGCCGGCGGAACTATTACGGTTACGTTAAAGACAGGTGCCGAAGCCGTTACGGTCGATGTAGAAGATACGGGTGCGGGAATATCTGCAAGCGCTTTGCCCGGTGTCTTCCGTCAGTTTTCACAGGTCGAAAGCGGAAATTTCGGCGGAAATACAGGATTAGGCCTTGGGCTTTCGATCGTTAAGATACTTACCGAACGTCACGGCGGACATGTTCGAGCCGAGAGCCACGGAATCGGGAAAGGCTCAAAATTTTCGGTGACACTTCCGATAAACACGACCGCTGAAATTCATCAGGACTCAAGCCCTAATTTAATATCATCAAGTTCCAAGCCGCTTGAGGGACTGAAGCTACTGATCGTCGAGGACAATCAAGATTCGCGCGAAGTGCTTCAGATCTTTCTGGAAAAAAGTGGAGCAAAGATACAGGTTGCTGAATCAGCGAAAGTCGCTTTTCGCTTGCTTTCCGAATCACGCGGCCGGCTTCCGGATCTGTTGATCTCCGACCTTGCAATGCCTGACGAAGACGGTTATTCGCTGATCGCTCGTATCCGTCAACTTCCGGAAAATGAAGGCGGAAACGTTCCGGCGATCGCATTAAGCGCGTTCGCCAATGAAGAAAGCCGTCGCCGCGCGTTCGATGCCGGATTTCAGCGTTATGCGACCAAGCCTTTCGATCACGACACGTTGATATCCGACATCCTAAAGGCCGTCGCCGCCGACCTCAACGTTTCAGACGCGAACGACAAAAATTAGCTGCGACCGCTCAATCTTCGTGCCCGTTCTACGAGCTGCACAAACTCTTGCCGACGTTCGCGGGCATCGCCGCCTATCGAGTTATTTGCAAGGCTGCGTATCGAATCAAAGTTCGAGCTTCCCTTGTATCTAGAATCCCGTAAGACCAATCCGAACTGGGCCACGGCCGCTGCGAATTTCAGATTTTCCGAAGCTGACTCGACAGGTTGCGCGTTATCGAGTACGCCGATCGATAGCAGCTTGCTTTCGTTTCCATCGGGCTCTTTATAACGCAGCTTCACCGTCGCCATTTCGCTTCCGAAACTGGTTCCACTTGGTTCGTATTTCGAATACTTCAATTCGATTCCGCCGTTATCAACCGCTTGCCCGGCAGGAACGATCTCGTAAAGTGCCGTAACCGAATGCCCCGCACCGATCTCACCAGCGTCCTTTTTGTCATCGTTGAAATCTCGGTCAGCCAACAACCGATTTTCGTAGCCGATAAGCCGATAACCCGCGACCTTTGCCGGATTGAATTCGACCTGGATCTTAACGTCTTTCGCGATAGTGTAAAGCGTTCCAGCAACCTGTTCGCCGAGAGCACGCCGGGCTTCGTCACGCGAATCGATGTAGGCATAATTCCCGTTTCCCTTGTTCGAAAGCTTTTCCATCATCGAATCGTTCAGATTGCCGGACCCGAAACCAAGGACCGAGAGAAATATTCCGCTCTTTCGTTTTTCTTCGATCAGGCTAACAAGCGCATCATCACCGGTTACTCCTACGTTGAAATCTCCGTCGGTCGCTAAGATCACACGGTTGTTTCCGCCGTTGATAAAATTGTTAGCTGCGACCGTATAGGCAAGCTGAAGTCCCTGTCCTCCGTTGGTCGAACCGCCGGCTTCGAGTTGTTCAAGGGCGGCAAGAATCTCGCCTTTTTGGCTCACGGGTGTTGAAGGCAGCACGAGACCGCTCGAACCAGCATAGACCGCGATCGCGACACGGTCATTCGGCTTGAGCTGACCTACCATTATTCGAAGGCCTTCTTTGAGCAACGGCAGTTTGTCTGGCGAGTTCATTGAACCCGACACATCGAGAAGAAAGACGAGGTTCGTCGCAGGCGTGTTATCAAGTGAGATCTTTTTGCCCTGCAGTCCGATCTTCAAAAGCCGATTCTTTTGGTTCCACGGCGAGACTGCAACTTCCGTATTCACCGAAAACGGAACATTGCCGATCGGCTGCGGATAGTCGTATTCGAAATAATTTATTAGTTCTTCGATCCGAATCGCGTCCTTCGGCGGCATCTGACCCTGATTCAAGTAACGGCGGACATTGGAATAGGCAGCGGTGTCAACGTCGATCGAAAATGTCGAAAGCGGAGCACGTGCAGTTTCGAAGAATGGATTTTCGTTGATCTCTGCGTAACGCTCGCCGTATTGGCCTTCGGCCAAATCTTTCGACTCTAGAGACGGGGTCGCCGAAGTATTCGCTGCCGCATTTGAACTGTAAACGGCTTCCTTCGCTTGAATCGGCTTGTTTGCTGTTCCGGCGATCTCGGACTTCGCCGCATCACCACATGCTGCAACTATAAGACTCGTAAGAACCAAAAGACCGGTAATATACCGGGAAGAGAAGATCTTGTCCTGTTTCATTTCATTTCTCCAATGTCGATTAAAAATAAAGAACCCGTTGCTACCATGACGGTAAGAACGGGTTCCCCAAACAAACTTGCAGGAAAACTATTAGTGAACTTTTAAAACCGGAACAAACTCTAACTTCTTCATCCGTTCTTCGCGGGTCGATGGAAACTTTATATCCCTAGCGAAATCGACATAGGCATAGATATTGTCCCAATCGCGGAATTTTCCGGCGGTGTTCGGAGGCAATGAAACATTTGCCAGATATTTATTCCCTTTCTCAAACGGACGCTCAAGGACATTTGGTGCAACAGCCACCCTCTCAGGTTGATGGTCGTTCTCATAAAGAAAGAGGCTCATGTAAACAGTTTCCGGTGGCGACGACTTGCCGTTCCATTCCAATTCGATCTCAGAAATGAAACGACCCGACCGCATTTCATACTCGGCGGAAATGATCCGATAACTGATCCGTTCACTCACGTAATCGCAGGAATACTTTTTATCGTCACCCAGATGAATTGCCATTGGAACGGTCGGAATCTCGTAACTGCGAAAAACGGAGTAAATCATCGCTGTCGATGAAACGATCGCGATAAATGTAGCTATTCCGAATAGATGTTTTCTCATTGGGCTTCTCCTCTTGGAAGTAGAACGATGATAGTTCAGGTTCTTGCGGAACGCCAAGAACTTATTCGAATCGGTGGCAGAACCGCCTGCGTTAGCAGGTGGCACGGCACACACATTCTCGACTTATGCGATAGACGGAACAAGAACGACCGCAGACATCTCACGACCCGCTTACGCGGGCGGTTCTGCCTGAAACCTAACTTGGATCACATCGCCGTTTTTCACACCAAACTCGCTCGTAAGCTGCGGATATGTTTTGTGTTCGGTTTCGAGATCATCGAGGTCGAGCAGCATCTCGGCTTCTCTGATCCCTGTTATCGAGCCGTCGATCTCCATAAAAAGCCCGAACGGAAGTTCGTCCAGAACGATCTCGGTGGAGCGAAATCGCCAGGTCCGTCTTCGCTTTTCGTAAATGAGGACCGGAGAAAAACCGAGCTCCGTTACGATCGTTTGTATCGCTTTCGGATCGGCTACTTCGGTTTCTTCTTCGATCTGTCGTTTGATATCGCCGGCACCGCCGAGCCGAAGTTTGTAGGTCAAGATCGCTCGTTCGCCAATGATCCTGACACGGAGTACGGCATTCTTTTCGCGCAGGATCGCTCCGCCGTAGATGATGTTTTCTTCCGCATCTTCGCCGACGTACTCCGCTGAGAATTCCGCCAGCGCCGCGATTATTCGATCACGTTGTTCGCTGGTAACGCGGTACTTTTTTTCGATCTCTATT
Source organism: Pyrinomonadaceae bacterium (assembly GCA_041744555.1). Classification (GTDB taxonomy): domain Bacteria; phylum Acidobacteriota; class Blastocatellia; order Pyrinomonadales; family Pyrinomonadaceae; genus OLB17. Next base: position 39,660 of record JBGTKQ010000184.1, on the reverse strand, counting down.
GACATTAATTGTGCCGCCTAAAGGCGGTACTCCAAACCGATCACGCCTGTCTGATCCATTTCCAGACCTCTGGGATCGTCGCCCGCTTGCCGTACATCAGCATCCCGACGCGATAGACACGAGCAGTTATCCATACAAGGCCGGCGATGGCCGCCGCGTTTACGATTAGTGCTAGCAAGATCTGCCAGACCGGAGGCGTTTCGGCAAGTATGCGAACTGGCATTGTGATCGGTGCAAGAAAGGGAGCGATCGAAACCCAAAAAGAAAGTGACGAATTCGGGTCACGAATAACTGCAATGCTGAAATAGAAGCCCGCGAGCATTATCATGATCGGCGGAAACGCGAACTGCCCACCTTCCTGCAAGCTAGTCACCATTGAACCGACCAATGCGAAGATCGCCGCATATGTAAAAAATCCTACAAGGAAGAACAGCATGAAATAGACGATCATCAGCGGCGTGATCTTTGGGACCGATTCAAGAAACGGTGCAAGCTCCGTCTGCGATGCCGCAACGGCAAGTACGACCGCGATCGACGCCACCCAAATTCCAAGTTGCGTCAAGCCCGCAAGCCCGACGCCCACTAATTTCCCGAGCATTAGCTCGAACGGCCTCGCCGACGAAAACAGTATCTCGGCAATTCGCGTTTCTTTTTCCTCAACGACCGCACCCATTATCGCCTGACCGTAGATCGCAAGTGTGATGTAGATCATCAAACCGATGACCATCGACGCGATCATTATGCCGTCGGTGTCTTTCTCTGCACCGAGCTCGTCGAGGCCTTTCGCGTCAAAATTCACCAGCTGTGAAATCTGATCGAGCCTTGCCTCACTAATGTTTTCACCTGCCAAACGAACAGACCGCACCGCACTATTCAACGCGTCCTTGAATGTCCCGCCCGAAAGGATATCGCCGCCCTTACGCGAGCGAAATTCGAAGACTGCTTTTGGATCGTTAACATTGTCGGGAACGATCAAATAGCCGTCGATCTCATTGGCGGTAACCTTCGAAAGCAGAAATTGCCGGAGTTCCTCACCGCTTTTTTCCGTTGTATCGAGATCAACGAATTGGTATGCACTTTCGATCATCTGTGCGGAACGCTGGAGCTGCTGGTCTTGCGAAACGCTGATGTTACTGATGCTCTCGCGAGCTTGGCGGCGAACGCGTTCGGCGATCTTCTCGCTCGAGAGGTTCTGCCTCAGACGGACAGCGACCTGGCCGTTCGAATCGGCGATCGCGATTCGCGTCGGCTCGCCCTTGATCGAAAAGATCAGTGCCGGAACGATAGAAACGACAATTGCCAATACGGGCAACAAGATCGTTCCGATCAGAAACGACCACTTTAGAACGACCTTCTTATATTCGTGTTTTACGACCGCTAAAAATTTACGCATTTGTCACCCGCTCGATAAATATATCGTTCAAACTCGGCTCGGTCTTTTCGAACTTCGAAACGAGTACATTCGCTGCGACCATTCGCTTCAACAAATCCTGCGAATCGACACCTTCAGCTAAATGCAATTCTTGCTCATCCGAATGCGAAACGACGCGCTCAACAAGCGCTTTATCGCTCAAAATGTTTTCGGCGTTCGAACCCCGGAACGCGATCAGATTTTGGCCGTAGCTTTCTTTCACTTCGCGCAGGCTTCCGCCGAGAACCTTTCGCGATTTATTGATCAAAATGATGTCGTTGCAAAGCTTCTCTGCCGTTGACATTAAGTGGGTCGAAAAGATTATGGTCTTGTCGGCGGACTTATATTCGTCAATGACGTCCATTAGGAATTCGACGTTGATCGGATCGAGTCCGGAGAACGGCTCATCAAGAATCAACACGTCCGGATCGTGAAGCACGGTCGCGATGAACTGTATCTTCTGCTGCATTCCCTTTGAGAGGTCCGTCGTCTTTTTCTTCTTCCACTCGGAAAGCTGCATTCGGTCAAGCCAGAAGTCGATCCGTTTGTCGATCTCCTTCGACGGAACATCTTTGAGCGCGGCGAAATAACGGAGCTGGTCAAGCACACGCATTTTCTTATAAAGCCCGCGTTCCTCCGGCAGATAGCCAATACGGCTCTGCAATTTATGTGAAATTCGTTCACCACCGAGCGTGATCGAGCCTTCGTCGGGAAATGTGATACCGACGATCATTCGTATCGTCGTTGTTTTACCCGCTCCATTCGGTCCAAGAAAACCAAACACACGTCCGGCCTGAACGTCAAAGCTAAGGTCCTCGACCGCCGTGAATTCACCAAATCGCTTTGTTACGTTGGAAACTTTTATAGTTGCGTCAGTCGGGGCATTTTCTCGCATCAGTATCATTTTGGCGATGCCTACGGCGTTTTGCAATGCAGGTATATTATCGGAAACCAACTCCTATCGCTTTCGGCCGTGATTTCGGTATAATCGCGAGCGGTATCGTTATGGAAATATTTGTGTACAAATCGGGTGCCGAAAAGGTTGAAGAAGGATTTTCGGAAGAAGATCTTCCTAGGTTACTTGAGGACGAAGACTCGGTCGTTTGGGTCGATTTTCTTGGTGAAACTACGGACGAAAATGAGTCGGCGAAGCATATTCTGCTTGATGTGTTCCACTTTCACCCGTTGACGGTCGAAGACTGTTTTGAGACTCGAAACCAGCCTAAGATAGAGGCATTTCCGCGATATCTGTATTTTATCGTTCATGGCATCAGGCCCGGCGAAACAGGCCCGGCAAATTTCATCACTAAAGAACTTGATGGTTTTCTCGGACCAAACTTCGTCGTAACTTACCACACCGAACGCTTTCGCAGCATCAAGGACGTAAAGCAGCAGATACGCACAAATCCATTTTCCTGTACTCGAGGAGCATCGTACCTGCTCCATCAGATATTGGATCATGTTGTCGATCTTTATATGCCGATCGTCGATGATTTTGATGTTGCGATCAACGACCTTGAGGAACGAGCGTTTGATATGAAACACGCGAATAACGCGATCCTCGAAGAGATAATGGATCTTCGTCGAAGCGTTGCCCGTCTGCGGCGAATTTCTGCACGACAGTTGGATGTGCTTTACCGCATTTCACACGGCGAGTTTCCGCAGATACCTGAGCATATTCTGCCCTTCTTCCGCGACGTTCATGATCATCTCGTCCGTATCTCGGATCTCTCGGAAAGCTATCGGGACCTTGTCAGTGGGCTTTTTGATATTCATTTTTCGGTCGTCGCCACCCGAACTAATGAAGTAATGAAAACGCTGGCAGTGCTGTCCTCAATAGTGTTGCCGCTTTCCCTGATCGCCGGAATTTACGGGATGAACTTCAAGAATATTCCTGAACTGGAAACGCCCTATGGCTATTTTATTACGCTTGGAGTAATGGTCTTGGTCGCGATCGTTCTATTGGTATATTTCTGGCGACGCGGCTGGATATTTCAACGAAGCGAAGAAATTATCGCACTCAAAGACGATTCGAATTGATCGGGCTCATAGCTTTTCCAAAAGTCTCTCGACCTGGAGATCGCCGAAACCATAAACGCCGGCACGCTTTTGGAATTCAGCAAAGATATCGTCGAATGCGGAAATACCCGATCCCGTAATTTCCTTCAAGATCTCGCTTAATCGCGTTTCGATCTCAGCCGCCGCATTGCATACCTCTTGCAGAAATGGGAATGATTCGCTCCGATAATTCCCCAGTTCGATCAAAGTTTTACTGTCACGGTTTCGAAATGCTTCCCAGAGTTCCGAACCGATCGCTTTGTCGTGTTCCGACATCTTTGTCCGAGCCTGTAAACAATCTTCGAGAGCCGCAGCATCATGTTTTCCGAAGCCTTTCCAAACATCATCCGGCGAAGCATTGAGCGGAGCGACGCGGTAGACATTCTCGTGATCTTTCAGCAAGTCAATGCAGAACCACATATTTGCCTGGCAGAATAATTCATATTCAAACCAGAGATTTACCTCGGCTTCGTCCGGCAAATACGTCAGCCGCTCGATCTCATACGCCACCTTTTCACGATAATCGATCGGGTCTTCACCGTACTCAAGTTCGAGAAAATTAGCCCGGACGTCCCAAAATTCATCAAGTGTTGCGGCATTTACGTCACCCGCTATCAACGCTTCGCGGAAGACGACCGTCTCGCCTTCAATGCTTGTTTTCCCAAATTCTTCAACGAGCGAATCGCCCGGCAAAACGTGAACTATCATATCGAAAGGCTGACCGAGTAAATTACCGCCAAACAAACGCCCGCATATACGCCGGCAACAATATCATCCGCACATATACCCAAACCGCCGGGCAACACTTGTAGTTGATCGATCGGATACGGCTTGAAAATATCGAAGAATCTAAACAACAAGAATCCGGCCAGGATGAACGGCCATCCAACGCCAAATGGGACGAAAGCAAAGGTTATAAACTGTCCCATTAGTTCATCTACAACAGCTTCTGATGGATCAGAACTGCCAAGGAAAGGCACCGAACGGTTTGACGCCCAAACTCCCGCTAAACAAAATAACATGAGCAATACGGCAAGCAGCGCCCAACCATGGGCTTGCGGCGGAGCGATCGCATACCCCAAACCAACGTAAATGGCCACCGCAACGGCCGAACCCCAAGTTCCCGGTGCGATCGGCAAATAACCAACGCCCCACGTGCTGAACGCGAGGGCAAAATAGTCTTTGTACCCTTCGGGTTTACGGCGTTCAACTTTGGTCTTCATCTTAAAATTCGATCCCCTGCTGTGCGTAGATTCCGGCATGAAACGGATGCTTGATCTCTTTCATTTCCGTTACAAGATCGGCTGCTTCGATCAGTTCAGGCGGAGCATTTCTGCCAGTCATTATAATATGCAAATGCGGCTGTTTTTCGCGCACGGTTTTCACCTTTTCCAGAACATCGTTCAGATCCAGAAATTTGTAATCGAGCACATAAACCAATTCATCAAAGACGAGCAGTTCATATTCCTCGCTTTCTAGCTTCTCGAGGCAAAGTGCCCAAGTCTCTTCCGATGTTTTTATGTCCTGCGTCTTGTCGTTCGTGTCCCAGGTGAATCCATCGCCCATCGTATGCACTTCAACACCTAGTTTTTCCAATGATTCGTGCTCACCATAGCGATCCGTCTTTGACTTCATAAATTGGATCAAACAACAATTCATCCCGCGGCCGGCCGCTCGGATCAACACGCCAAGAGCGGCTGTTGTTTTGCCTTTACCGTCGCCGGTGTTGACCATTAGAAGGCCTTTCGTATTTTCACGATAGTCCTCGCGCCGCCATTTATACCGCTTCTCTTTTTGTTCAGTCATTTATCTTAAGCTAAAAATTGCTTGATCACAGAACTTAACCGTCCCGAAGCTCTAGATGGAATACAAAACACATTGGCGCCGATATCTTCAGGCGAAAAACCGTCAATCGGATGAAGCTTGCCTGAAACTTCGTTCACTTTGAAAAACTCGTACGGGTGTCGTTCTCTAAGAAACTCGATCAGGTCATTTGGTAAATAACCGAAGTTCTTTGATTGAGCCAGAGCCATTTCGATCAGAAAGATCGGCGGAGCACTTTGCTCGAACAGATGTTCTGCACCTTGCAGGAACATCAATTCTGCCCCTTCAATATCTACTTTAACGAAGGCTACATCGCTCACGCCGTTCGCTTCAATATACGAATCTAAAGTGATCATTCGGCAATCAAACGACTCGACGCCGATCTCATCCTTTGCAGAAAGCGAAGCATGACCCGTCGGCTGGCCGCCGAACACGTTTATGCTGACCTTATCTTCACGATCACCCAACGCAAGATTATTGACGAAGATCCGATCGGGGAAAAATGCGAGCTTACGGTTCTTTTCCAGCAAGGCAAAGGTCGATGGTGTCGGTTCAAACGAATGCACTTGGCCGTCGCTTCCCGCCTTCAGCGACATAAGCGTCGTATACCAGCCAAAGTTCGCACCCGCATCGATGCAGATGTCGCTCTTGCCGATCATCCGTTCCGCGATCAAAGAAATTGCCCGTTCATATTCACCGATAAAGAAAAGCGTCTCCTGCATTCCGGTGTTTAGATCTACCGTGAAACACCTTCCGTCCCTTACGCGCGTGAATATAGTTCTCGGTCTGCTTTTAAGAAGGCCAAGCGCAGCCTGGTAAAGGCGATATTTACCTTTCGTGATCGGTGTATTGAATGTATAAAGACGTACAGCTTTTAGGAAAAGGCATGCGGCCGCCGAGTCGGAACGCAACGTGATCGGACCCGCCAAGTTTGGATCATCATTCTCGGAGAGCATTTTTAGTCGGCGTCGGTGCTGTTGATATCGAATTGATTTATCTCGATGCGAAGCCGGTTTACGATGTCGGCTTCTGATTGGTCCCAATTGCCCTCGACGCTACAACCGGCTGCATTGGCGTGGCCACCTCCGCCAAACTTCTCCGCAACGCGTGCAACATTTATATCGCCTTTTGAACGCAGACTTACACGATATTTATTGTCACCAACCTCACGCATGTATATCGACGCGACTACTTCACGGGCTGCAAGCGGAATGTTCACAAATCCGTTGTTGTCGCCGTCGACCGCACCAGCGATCCGGCGCATTTCGAGCGTTTGCCTTAGTGTCGCGATCCGTCCATTGTCGTGCCGTCTTATGGTTCCGATGACCTCTTTCATAAGCTCAACGCGCGACCATGGGTAATTATTGTAAACAGCTTCGGATATTTGGGCGGGCTTTACGCCGGCTTTAACAAGCTCAGACGCGACCTTCAATGTGCGATCCGTTGTGTTTGAAAAATGGAAGGAACCGGTGTCGGTCACTAGCGCCATGTAAACGCATTCCGCGATCTCACGAGTCACTTTCCCGCCGATCGCCTTACAGAGGTTATAGATCATTTCACCGACCGCTGAAGCTGTCGAATCGATCCAATTAATTGTTCCGAAATGCTCGCTGGTCGCGTGGTGGTCAATGTTTACGGTGAATTCGGCATCAAGCCCGCCGATTCCGGGACGGTTTACATCGGAACATTCGATAACGAATATCGCGTCGTAATCCTTGTCGATAGCCTTAACATCGCGGATCTCGTTTGCTCCCGGTAAAGTTTGGTAGGCCGGAGGCACATCACCGTGGACGATAACCTCCGCCTCTTTTCCGAGCGAACGAAGCAGCCAACATAGGCCGAGCGACGACCCTACGCCGTCGCCGTCCGGCTTGATATGGGTGGTTATGCCGAACTTATTCTTATTTTCAATTAACTCAACTACTTGACTTAACACAATTAAAAGAGGACCTCGGTAGAGCAAACGCAAACGGTTTGCTCGTTCTATTCCTCATTCTCCGTGATTACTTCTATTTCGCCCGTTTCCTTCAATTTATTAAGGATGCCACCGATCCGGGCAGCGTTCTCTTCGGCGGTGTCGCGGACAAAGTGCAGGTGCGGGGCGTGCCTCAGGCTAAGGGCCATCGCAACCTGCTGACGAACAAAGACGGAGGCGTGCTTCAATGTCTGCAACGCTGTATCGATCTCCTTATCCGTACCGCTTATCAACACATAAACCTTGGCATCTCGAAGATCGTCGGAAACAGAAACGTCTGTGACAATGACGGCAGCAAGTCTTGGGTCATCAAGCTCAAAGCCGACCACTTCACCGATCTCTTCCTTCAATGCCTCTGCTAATCGTTCGGGCCGACGCATCAATAACTCCCTACAATTCGGTCGCAGCCGTCCTCTCGATCATAAATGCCTCGATCTCATCATCTACCTTTATGTCGTTAAAGTTGACAAGACTGATTCCGCATTCAAATCCTTGGCGAACTTCGTTCGTATCGTCTTTGAATCGTTTGAGCGTTGCAATATCGCCTTCCCAAACAACGACACTGTCGCGAAGCAGACGCGCCTTTGCCTGACGGCGAATAACACCATCTGTGACGCGGCAGCCCGCGATAGTTCCGATACGGGAGACTTTGAACGTTTCCTGAACGAGAGCCTTTCCGAGAATGACCTCTTTCTCGATCGCATCGAGCATTCCGATCATCGCGGCCTTGATCTCTTCTTCGACCTTGTAAATAATCGAATGCAGGCGGATGTCCACATCTTCGTGCTTAGCGATATCGGCAACGCGAGCCTCGGGCCTTACGTTGAATCCGATGATAACGACCGCAGTCGAAGCATCGTCAGCCTGTGTCGCAGATGCGAGCAGAACGTCCGATTCGGCGATCGCACCAACACCGGCACGAATTACACGTACCTTGACCTTCTCGGTTGAAAGCTTCTCAAGCGTTCCCTTTAATACTTCGACCGAACCTTGAACGTCAGCTTTAAGTAGAACAAGAAGTTCCTTGATCTCAGCCAAGCCGAGCGATTCGATACCACGCTTCGTGGTCTTAAGCATCGCCGCCTGACGTGCTTGCATCTGTCGCTGTTGAGCAATTTCCTGTGCTCGTTCTACATTTCCGACGACTTGGAACGTATCACCGGCTTGCGGCACGCCCTGCAGTCCCAGTATCTCGACCGGTGTTGCGGGCATTGCCTCGATCACTTGTTCACCTCGATCGGAGAACATTGCACGGACCTTTCCGTAGAATTGTCCAACGATAAACGGATCGCCGACACGCATCGTTCCCTGTTGAACAAGTGCCGTCGCGACCGCACCGCGGCCTTTATCAAGTTTTGCTTCAAGAACTACGCCTGCCGCTCGTCGCGTCGGGCTAGCCTTGAGTTCAAGGATATCTGCCTGGAGCAGAACTGTTTCAAGCAACGTATCCAAACCTTCACGGTTTTTTGCGGAAACGTGTACCATTTCGACATCGCCGCCCCATTCGACGGGTTGAACACCGAGTCCGGCTAAGCCTTGCTTAACCTTGTCTGGATTCGCTCCCGGTTTATCGATCTTGTTGATCGCAACGATCATCGGAACACCGGCAGCTTTAGAATGCTCAACTGCCTCGATCGTCTGCGGCATAACGCCGTCGTCTGCAGCGACAACAAGGATCACGATATCGGTTGCCTTTGCGCCGCGGGCACGCATCATCGTAAACGCTTCGTGGCCCGGTGTGTCTAGGAATACGACGCGGCGCAGCTGGTCAGGCGATTCAGGGCTCGGCACTGAAACACTGTACGCTCCAATATGCTGCGTAATTCCACCCGCTTCTCCTTCGGCAACGTTCGCGGAACGGATCGCGTCAAGAAGCGACGTTTTTCCGTGGTCAACGTGGCCCATGACCGTGATCACCGGTGCCCGCGGCAGTTCCGCATCATCGGCCCCGGCGTCGATCAGTTCCTCGAACTCTTGCTCGATGACCATTTCCTCAAAGGCAACGAAACTAACGTCATAGCCGTATTCCATTCCCATTTCGGTGGCCATTGGTTCGCCGATCGGTTGGTTCAAAGTGGCAAAAATTCCCTTCTTAATAAGGAGCTGAACTATATCTCTCGGCGTAATGCCCAAGGCTTCGGCGAATTCACGAACGGTCGCACCTTCGGTGAGACGCACTGACTTAAATTCACCTTCCGCTTTGCCGCCGACCTGATCGAGAACTCGCTCTTCGATCGTTCTCTGTCGCGGCTGATCTTGATCCCGTTCGGCGAATCTTCCGCCTGCGCCAGCTCCCTTGCCTTTTCTACCACCCGAACGGCCGGGCTTCCTACGGTTATCCGCCGGCGGCGTGTAGTTCAACTGCGGATTTGCCGTTTCACCAGGCGTTCCACGGAATGCAGGCCGTAGAAGCTTTCCGGTTCTCGGATCGCGTTCCATCGGAGCTTCGACCAATTTTCCGGTCTTTGTCGGTGCATCGGAAACGAATCGCTCGCCCGGTTTAACGCCTTGCTTTAAGGCATCTGGCGTAAGCGTCAGTTTCTTGATCTGTGTCCCGCCCGGACGAACTGCGACCGGTGTTGCCACAGCCAGTTCAGGCTGATCTTCGGTTGGCACTTCGGAAACTAGCTCGGCTATTTCATCTGTTGCACCCGCCGATTCCTCGGTGGTCGCGTCCGGAGTTTCGACAGGTTCGACGACCGCTTCAACCTCTTTTGGCTTTCTTTTGAGGACCTTTCGAACCGAAGACGAATCTTTCTCAGGCTCAGCTTCAATGGTCGGTTCGGCTACGATCGGAGGTTCAACAGTCGGAACTTCGGCGGGCGAAGCAACTTCGACCTCTGCCGCAGGTGCGTCAGGCTCACTCGGTTCCTTGACCGGTTCTGCCGGCGGATCTGTAACTTTTGAAGCCTTAATGATCTTGATCGTCCGCTTGGGCGCGACTTCGGCTTTCGGTATGTACTTTAGGCGGATCTTGTCGGCGAGTTCGGCGCTAACGGAGTTTGAAGGAACGCTGATGTCGGCTCCCTCGCGGCGCAGGTCTTCCATGACACGCTTTGTATCCTGCTTGATCTCGCGTGCCAGATCGTAAACCCGTATTTTTTTCCCAATCGGCATAATATGCTTGCTCTAAGGTGAAAATCCCGGGTTTTGATCCATTCTGTTTGAGTGGATTTGGCGTTAGCCGCCGGGGTCTTCGTAAACTAATTGACGGATGTTATTCATCTTCAGCATCCGTACTCTCTTCGCTCTCATCGGAGCTTTCTTCGACTTCGGTCGGCACTTCCGCCTCGACCGGATCTTCAGATCCTTCAATCTTAACTGCCGCTTCTTCTGCCTTTTCGGAGACATCGGCGACCTCGGCTACGTTGTCGGATTCGACGCCCGCAGCTTCTACTTCTTCGGTTTCGTCGCCTTTGGCTACCTCGACCGTCTCTTCGATAGGTTCGTCGGGTGTTGCAGATTCTGCTTCACCGTCCGTCGCTTCAGTGCCGGATTCGGCATTCTTTGCGTCAACGATGGATCCAGCAGAAGCTATCATCTTCGCAGCTTCGTCATACGTAAGATCCAGATATTCAACGAGATCATCGAGTTTCGCCGACGCCAGCGACTCAACATCTTCAATTCCTTTTTCAGCTAACGTCTCAGCCTGGTTCGCCGTAACACCTTGTAATGCAGTTAGCGGAACAGCTTCACCGGATGCCATCATCTTGCCCATCTGAAGAGCGATCTCTTTCTTGAGGACTTCTTCGCTGACAATATTAATATTCCAACCGACTAATCGGGTCGCAAGCCTAACGTTCTGTCCTTTCTTACCAATAGCAAGGCTCAACTGATCTTCGCCGACGATCACGTCCATTTCGCGGTTATTAATGTCCGTAATGCGAACCTGCGAAACTTTCGCCGGTGAAAGCGCATTCGCCGCAAAGACCGAAGGCTCGTCCGACCATTCAATAATGTCGATCTTTTCGCCGCGGAGTTCCTTAATGATCGATTGAACACGCGAACCTTTCATTCCGACGCAGGCACCGACCGGATCGACATCCTTTTCATTTGACGAGACGGCGATCTTGGCCCTGTCGCCCGGTTCACGGACAGCCGATTTGATCACGACCGTTTCGTCATATATCTCAGGCACTTCCATCTCGAACAAGCGACGAACGAGATCCGCCGACGCTCGCGACGCGACGATCTGTTGTCCTTTTTGTTCCTTGGAAACATCTACTATAACCACGCGAACGCGTTCACCCTGGTTCCACATCTCGCCGCGGGACTGTTCCTTTCGCGGAACGATCGCTTCGAGGTTATTACCAAGATCCACGATCATATCGCCGCGTTCAAAACGTTTGACCATTCCGTTGATCAGTTCGCCCTTTCGATCGATATATTCGTCGTAAACTTTTTCGCGAATTGCCTCGCGTACTTTCTGAACAAGGATCTGTTTCGCTGTTTGAGCGGCTATGCGGCCCATTTCTTCCTGTGGCAATGGGATCTGAAGCATGTCGCCCAGTTCGATCTCGTCGCCGGCCAGTTCCTGGGCCTCGACAAGCGAAAGCTCCGCCGATGGGTTTTCGACCTCTTGAACAACGACCTTTTGAACAGATATCTCGATCATCCCTTCGTCATTGTTCCAATCAACCTGAATATTATCGCCGGTCTTATCCTGAGCCTTGAATTGCTTACGCGCGGCCGCCTTAACGGCGTCCTTCATTGCCTCAATGACCATATCGCGGTCAAGGCCCTGTTCGTTACACAATGCTTCAATGCTCTGTCCAATAACTGAGATCATATTTACTTAGGCGATCAGCTCGACCCACGCTATTCATCGAATCTAAGTCCGCTGTCGGTTTCGCAATTCCTTATCAAGATCCATTTTCAAGTTCGCTTTCTTTACGTTGGCGTATGCGAACCTTACCGAGCCGACAGTTCGATCTTCGATTATCACATCCTCTCCAACGACCTCGGTCAGTGTTCCAACGAAATTACTCTTTTCGCTCACCGGCTCGATCGTTCTCAAGCGAATCTCGTTTCCAACGAAACGTACAAAATCTGCTATCGAATATAGACCGCGTTCGATCCCGGGCGACGAAACTTCAAGAACGTAGGCCGTAGGAATAAAGTCATCCGCGTCCAGAAGATCCTCGATCGCTCTTGAAACTTCCGAACAGTCGTCGATCGTTATCCCGCCTTCTTTATCTACAAAGATACGAAAGACCGGGTTTCGTTTCGTTCCCGCCGATTCAAAATGAACAAATTCAAAGCTGCGGGCCTTAATGACTTCTGCAGCTATCGACCTGATCTTTTCAAATAGTGACGCTTCGATCATTTTCAAAGAAAACAAAATAAAAAGTGGGTGCCAGACCCACTTGTGACGGACCACACTTTCCAACAAACGGAAAGTATACATTATGTTAGGTTAATTCTTCAAGCAGTTGTTCAAAGATTCTTTTCTATCCTGCTAAGAGTGCCGCCGACCTGCTCATGGCGTTCACGAATGACCGCGAACTTTTTACTCTCGGGCGACGCGACGAACTCTTCCAGCATTACGACCAGCTCTCGAACTTCGGAAATAATCTTTTTGCCCTCTCGCTCAATTATTTGAGCCTTATCAGGCGCTCCAACGAGAGTCTTCTTGGCCTCCGACACACCCCAATGCGTGATCCGGACCGTATATTTCTTGGGTGTCTCGGTCACCCAACTTTCATCGGTTAGAAATTTACTTATATTTTCAATGCTCGGAAAGAAGCCCTCGCGCTTCAACAAGTCCGTCAGATCAACGTCGACGGAATCCTTGCCGCCAGTCTGCTCATATATCTTCGTCAGAACTTTATGGTAAACGTCCATATATTAAGAGTCCTTGTTTGTCGCCCATCCGGACTTCATTTCAGCCGAGAAGATCAGAGAAGCCGCTCCGATCACGCCCGCATCATCGCCCAATTCGGCACGCAGAATCTTAACACGTTCCGCCGGTCGCCGAAATGCCCTTTCATCTAAAGTGATTCTTAGCCTATCAATGAACAGGTCCCAACTCGCCGCAATGCCGCCGCCTATCACGACCACTTCGGGGTTGAGCAGGTTCACAAAGCCGGCAATAGAAACCCCGAGAGCAAACCCCATCCGCTCAAATATCGCCAATGCAAGCCTATCTCCCGCTTCGGCAAATTCGAAAAGTTCTTTTGGGCTGACCGGGACATCCTCCGGAATATTTGAATCCGGAAAATCGTGACTCATCTGAGAATGAACTTTCGCAAGCCCGGTCGCCGAGGCATATTGTTCCAGACAGCCCCAACTGCCGCATCCGCATTCAAATCCATCGGGATCGACACATATATGTCCAACTTCTCCGGCGGTGCCATCTATACCCCGCAATGGCTTCCCGTCCAAGATGATCCCGCCGCCAACCCCTGTGCCAAGCGTGATACAGATCGAACTATTTGAACCGCGCGACGCTCCAAGCCAATTCTCGCCGATCGCCGCTGCGGTCGCATCATTTTCGAGCACGATCCGAAGTCCTATCCGGCGAGTGAGTTCTTCGGAAATATTTAATCCGTTGAGAAATGGAAGATTCGGAGACTCAATTATTTTGCCATTACAAATGTCTAAAACTGCTGGAACTGCGAGAGCAAACCCCTCAATTCGTTGATCGGATGGCCGTTCCTCGATAGTATTCAAGGCGAGCTCACTAAGACTGTCCAGGAAAACACTGGTTCCCAAGGTCCGCGGTGTGTCGATTCGCCGCCGGCGAACGATCTTTCCCGTATCGTCAACTAAAGCGATTCGAAGGTTCGTTCCGCCAAGGTCAGCCGCGAGCGTTAATTTGTTCATTCAGATCCACTAATTCTTTCCATCACTCGGATCTAACAACGAGTCGGATAGCTGACAGCGAAGTCGAAAAATCTTGAAAAACCGACGTTGCTAGATACCAAAGAATTTCGATTAAATCAGAAATCGTAAAACTTGGCAATCTTTGGACTTACGCCGTACGATGCGCCAAATCACAAATTGGATCGTGGGCTAATTGTCTGTGGCTGTTTGTCAGAATTAAAAGCATTGTTCAGGTTGCTTTTATTCTTTCGAAAATTGTATCCTTAGGTAGTCGAATTGAAGAATTTTGCGCCTATGCGTAAGTTTCGATCAATTTGTCTTTCATTTGGCTGCATTTCTGTGGTATAAAAGAGGCTCAATTCCTTAGCTTAGAGGTTTTACGGGCTGAAGTAAGGTTTAAGTCAAGATTTTATCGACTGACGGAACTTTTATTGACACTGTTCCTTTATTCGTGTAAAAGATTGATTGGTCTGTTTTTTTTGAAATCATTGAAAATTGGCGATTTAAGAGGAGAATTATGACTTGTAATCTTTGGATGCGCAAAGCACTGTCGTCGTGCTTGATGGTCGCGGTAATAGCGACATATTCAATGGTGGCCCTTGCCGGAAACGGAAGGATCGCCGGCGATCTTACTGTCCTCGGAAAAAGTAACAACGCCGCTGGCTCTGTTGTCTTTGTAAATGGCGAGGCCGCCAAATCTGGCCGTTCGATCTTTTCATCGAGCACTATCAAAACCCCCGAGGGCGTTTCAGCGATCGTCAGCGTGAATAATGCTGGCCGTATAGAGATCGCACCGAACTCAACCTTCACGTTATCTGCCGACACAAATTCGATCGGCGGTAATTTGACCGAGGGAAAGGTTTCGGTCATCAACTCCGTGTCACAGGTTTTGATCGACACTCCTGCTGGTCTGGTTACCTTAAATGCTGGCGAAACCGCGACAGCGGCAGGACGTCAGGATGACGATGACGATGACGACGATGACGGCGGTGCCGCATGGTGGTTGTTCGCTATCGGTCTTGGCGGTGCAGCGGCGGGTATTCTATACGCAGTTGTTAAGGATACAAACAATGCCGAACTAGGCGGCGGCGGAACGGTTATCAGCCCCGTCCGATAAAGGAATTTATTTGCTCTGGCTTGTATTAGTTTAGGCCGGAATGATTGATCTAAACAAAGATCACTACAGGAGGATATTAAATCAATGCTCGGCACAAAAAGTTTTCGTAAAGTCATATCATCATTGACTGCCGTCGCTGTTCTCTGTGTTTATTCATCGGTCGCCTTGGCCCTGCCAAAAGACGATGTCGCAGAAGTTACGGTTACGGGTCAAGTTTCGGTAAATGGAATTTCGACAATTTCTAATGCAACCCTGCTTTCAGGTAGCACGATCGTTACAGGCCCGGATTCGTCCGCAATGATCAGTCTCGGTAAAAATGTTCGAGTTGAAGTTTTGGCGGATTCCAACATCGTTCTTAATTTCTCAGCCAGCAACATCGTTGGCATCCTTTCGACTGGAAAGGCTCGCGTTTCAAATGCGATCGGCGTCCCGACCACCATAACTACAAAAGATGCTACTGTGATAGCCGACGCCGGACAGGCTGACGTCTTCACCGTTGAGGTCGAGTGTTCACACACTCACGTTGACGCTACATCTGGTTTTGTAACGATGCGTGAAGGTTCAGCAGATCGACAAGTCGCTGCCGGAACATCAGCAACCGCCGGCAACCTTTCCCAGACCGGTTGTCAACCATGTCTCCGTCCGAATTCAGCTCCGCCGGTACCATTTGGTGGTCCGTGGTGGTTGATCTTGGTCGGTGCAGGTGCTGCTGGTGCGGCGATACTCTTTGGAAAGAAAAATGAAACAACGATCGGTGGCGGGACTATCATTGTCAGCCCTGTTAGGTAGTTTCATCTGACTCCTCTTTCATTTTGCTTTAACTACGGGCCATGTTTATGAAATATGGCCCGTATATTTTTGTTTAATTTTCGACTCGATAAGATAAAGACAGAGATTTGATTCAACTTTTATTTTCATTAAAAATATGCATATCGCAGTAATTGGTACGGGTTACGTTGGGTTGGTAAGTGGTGCTTGCTTCGCGGAGTTTGGTGTGGATGTAACTTGCGTCGACGTAGATAAGACGAAGATTGATAAGCTGAACAGCGGCGTTATTCCGATCTATGAACCTGGACTGGATCAGATCGTTGAGAAGAATGTTCGTGATGGGCGTCTACATTTTACTACAGACATTGCTTCGGCAGTTAAACAGGCTAAGGTCGTTTTCCTCGCGGTTGGCACCCCTCCAAAAGACGATGGTTCGCCTGATATGAGCTACTATCAGCAGGCGGCGAAGGACGTTGCCGATGCGATGGACGGTTACAAGGTACTTGTCACCAAGTCAACCGTGCCGATCGGAACCGGCAAGTGGCTGAAGGAATTTGTGACGTCGAACTTAAACGTTGAAACGGATTTTGGCGTCGCTTCAAACCCGGAGTTCCTTCGCGAAGGAGCAGCGATCGATGATTTCATGCGGCCTGACCGCGTCGTCATCGGAAGCAATGAACCAAAGGCAATCGAGGTGATGAAAGAGCTCTATCGGCCGCTTTACCTGATCGAAACTCCGATTGTGATCACATCGCTTGAAGCCGCCGAGCTTATCAAATACGCTGCGAATGCGTTCCTTGCAACTAAGATCACCTTCATCAACGAAGTAGCCAATCTTTGCGACGCGATCGGATGCGACGTACACGATGTTGCCCGCGGAATGGGAATGGACAATCGAATTGGCCGCAAGTTTCTGCATCCCGGCCCGGGCTACGGTGGTTCTTGCTTCCCAAAAGACACCCGTGCGTTGACCACAGTCGCTGATCAATTTGGTGTTGAAACTCGCATCGTCGATGCCGTGATCGAAGCGAACGAACTTCAGCGACACGCGATGATCCCAAAGATCGAAAAACTTGTTGGCGACCTTTCGGGAAAGAAGATCGGCATGCTTGGCTTGTCGTTCAAGCCCGAAACCGACGACATGCGTGAATCACCGGCGATCGATATTGCTCACAAGCTTATTGAAAAAGGTGCGACGGTCCGTGCATTCGATCCGGTCGCGATGGAAGAATCGAAGCATTTTATAACCGGGATCGAATACGCTGACGACGAGTACGATGCGATCGAAGGGGCGGATGCTCTTGTCATCGTAACGGAATGGAATCAATTCCGCGCACTTGATATGGAAAAAGTTAAAGGACTTTTGGCTGCACCGCGTATCGCTGATCTTAGAAACATCTATGAGCCGTCAGTAATGCGCGAAATGGGATTCGAATACGTTGGAGTTGGCCGGTAGTCTTTTAGACCGTTATTGAGGTTGGGAAATTCCTGCCCTTATAATTTTTGTCGCTCCCAAATGCACCTTTACTGCGGCCATACTTAATTAGCGCAGAATAATTTTATGTCGATGAAAGCTCTAGTAACCGGCGGTGCCGGATTTATCGGTTCGAATCTTGCGGATGAATTGATCCGCCAGGGTGCAAAGGTGCGCATTATCGATAACCTCGTGACCGGCTTTCGCGAAAACCTTGAGGAGATCAACGGCGATTTCGATTTCATCGAAGCGGATATTAACGATGAGACCGCTCTTGCCAAGGCGATCGATGGCATCGAGGTCATCTTTCATCAAGCTGCTTTGCCCAGCGTTCCTCGTTCCATAGCAAACCCACTAGAGACACATGATGCCTGCGTCAACGCAACCTTTAAGGTATTGAACTCGGCCCGGACAAACGGAGTAAAGCGATTAGTTTATGCCGCGTCAAGTTCGGCTTATGGGGATCAGGAGGTCTTGCCAAAGGTCGAGACGATGGCTCCCGATCCGCTCTCGCCATATGCGGCAGCAAAGCTTATGGGTGAGTATTATTGCCGTGTTTTTAGCAATGTTTACGGGCTTGAGTGTATTGCCCTGCGTTATTTTAATGTGTTCGGGCCGAGGCAAAATCCGTCGTCTCAATACTCAGGCGTGATCTCACGATTTATCGACGCTCTAATGAAAGGAGACACGCCTGTCATCTACGGCGATGGAGAACAAACGCGGGACTTCACGTTTATCGCGAACGTGGTCAACGCAAACATCAAGGCCGCAACTTCCGAAAATGGAATCGGACAAGTTATGAATACAGCGAACGGAGAGCGCGTTTCGCTTAATGAATTGCTCGGAGTTCTGAAGCGGATAACTTCAACGGACAATGTTGCGGCTGAATATCAGGATGAGCGGAAAGGTGACGTTAAGCATTCGCAGGCTGACAATTCGAAAGCACGTGATCTTATCGGTTACGAAAAACTCGTCGGACTTGAAGAAGGATTAAGACAAACTATAGACTGGTGGAAGTTAAGCCGCTTCGCTAAATAATGTCAGAGATCGTTACGGCCTGCATTAGTTCTTGACAGTGAATATTTCTGCGTCGAGAGCGGAATTTACTAATATTTCTTTAGCCTTAAAATTTGCATAGACCGTGAACTGTCCAAGATCGAAACGCTGAACATACCGTTCCGGAATAAGTAACCCGTCGACCGATCTAGTTTTGTCGATCTCAACATTGGTCGTGATCGTTCGGCCGTCCAGAACAAAGGTTGCATCGTATCCTTTGATCTGGTTGGATTTTGCGTCGATGTAAAAATCCGTGAAATAGCCTTCGGGTGATGTCATCCGAAACCCAGACTTCTTTTTCTTTTCATCCGGCAGAGATGTAACGACAAATCCTTCTTTGCCCAAAAAAGGCAACAACGGCAAACCAAGGCGATTCACCGGCGGTAGAGATATGCCGCCGGGTGCCGTAGAGGACGTGTTCGTTCCGTCGTAGATCTGCGTCAGATTCTGGAACGGATTTTGCAATTCAAAACGATATCTGTTCCCTTCGAATATAGTGGCAAACCCGCCCGCAATCGCCTGCGGAAAATTAGACGCGGTGATATCGACGGAACCGCGAACTACCAGCGACTTCATCGACCGAAGCTTTTCACCGCCGTGCGCCGCAAGCACTTTTTCAGCCAACGCATTTTCTACTACAAACCGAATTTCCGACGCTTTCGGCTGTGCCGAAGTCCCAGCGGAAGTGACGGCCAATAAAATTGCAAGTAAAAATGATCTAAACATAAACGGGCTCCTATACTTCGATGTTATCAAAAAAGAAACGAACCCTCGAAAAGGAGGATCCGCTCTTTTTATTTTTACTTTCAAACCAACCTACCAGCTAAAACGTGCTGAAAGTTCTACTCGCCTATTAGCAGAACCTCCGCCGCCGCCGCCAAATCCGCCGAACGAACCGCCTGTCGAGGTGAACTGCCCAAATCGGCTAGAGGTGAGACTGCCGACCGGGGTGTTAAAGTTCACGTTATTCAACAGATTATTGAAGCTGATACCAAGATTTAGGTTGTAAGGCTTGCGACCATCGCCGCCGCCGCCAAAACCTCCGCCCGGACCACGGCCTCCACCACCGCCACCACCGCGTCCGCCGCGACCCACTCCGGGAATTCCGCCGCCGCCGCCAGCTTGTCCGGCTGCGCCACCTTGGGCGGTGTTACCCGAGCTTCCGAATCCAAAGTTCTTGCTGATTCGCATGTTGACACTAAAGAACTTTGGTCCGCTGGCGAAATTACGCGGAATGATCGCATTGGGGTCTTGGCCCGAAACATCGCAGAACGAATTCGTCAGGCCAAGTTCGGCACATCGGAATGCCAGATCGCCAAACGTCGGACGCTCTGTGAACAACGAGTCACCGTTAAAATCAAACCCGCGGGTTATGTTGAACGGCCGTCCAGAGTT
Organism: Pyrinomonadaceae bacterium; assembly: GCA_041744555.1. Lineage (GTDB taxonomy): Bacteria > Acidobacteriota > Blastocatellia > Pyrinomonadales > Pyrinomonadaceae > OLB17. The sequence continues at coordinate 19,757 of JBGTKQ010000184.1, read as the reverse complement.
CATATTGATGAAAGGGTTGAGCGAGATCTCCCATGGCAATCGAATGTTTCCACCGATGAAGAAATTATGCCGAATGTCGCCGCTTGAACGGCCATACTCATCCGTAAGGTCGTATGAATAGGCCGGAAAGCTTCCGGAACCGTCAGCATCGCTGTCTGCAAAACCGAGCCGATAATTTCCGAAAAGATTGATCCGCGGATTGAATTGAGTTCTAAAGTTGACGATCAACTGATTCGTGTTCGAGGTACCGCTTGATTCGTATTCGTAAATGTTGCCCGCGGTAGGGATCGGCCTTGGAGCATTCAAACAGTTTTCCTGCTCAGGACAAAATGGAGCATTAACGTTTCGTGCCCGCAGAACGTGAAGTGTTCTTGCACCGATGTAGAACAACGAAAGGTTCGAATTCCACGGCAATTGTCGATCCATACCAAGTGCGACCTGCATCGTATATGGCGATTGCAGGGCCGGCGAGATAGACCGTATCGTGTTCGACTGCGGTAGTGCCGCAATGATCTGGTCTGCGGTCGGCACATTCGTCACCCCCGAAAGGGTAAACACAGGCTGCTGCAAAAGAGCAATAGCTGCCGCCCGGCGAACCGGATCAGGATCGAGACTATTTACGATCAGATTTAGCTGAGACGAACCGTTAAAACGTTGAGCTTGAAGCGTGAGGTTCTCGCTAAAACGGTCGTAAAAGATACCAAATCCTCCACGAAAGACCGTTTTTGGAGCACGAGCACCGCCCGCACCCGGCGACCAAGCGACCGAGAATCGAGGTGCAAAATTCAGATTGTCACTAATGTTCGTTTGATTCTCATAGCGAAGACCAAAGCTCAACGTTAGGCCCGGATTTAATCGCCAATCGTCTGTTATGAAAAGGCCTGTATCGGTTCTCGAAACTTCCTGTTCCGGATTTCCCGTTGTTATCGAAAACTGCGTGGGAATACCAGCACCCAGAAGCGTATTACGGTAGCTATCAAGATTAGTAAATGTGAAATTACCGCCGAAGTTATTCTCCGAACGATCTTTGATACTTATTCTTCGAATGCGTCCGCCAAATTTTATCGTATTTGAGGCACCGATCGACGTCGTTGTAAAATTTTGCAATTCCCACGAACGCTGTTTATTAAAGCTCTGGCCTATCTGCGAACCTCCGCCGGTGAAGGCGTCCGCAACATTTATCGTCGGGATCGAGTTGTCGCCCAACTGATTTCGATCTTCTACTTCATACTCGAAACGGGTCTCGTTGACCGTCGTCGGGTTGATTATCGCTGTTTCGGTAAGGCGAATTTCATGCTCCGTCGATTCAGATTCCGAAGCTCGCGAAGGCAACGAAGTTCCGCCAATGCCTTGGTTCTCGACCGAATCGCGTTCATAGCTGTAACGCACGACCAATGTATTGCTTTCGTTTATTGCGTAGTCAAATCGAGGGCTGATGGAAAATCTGGTACTCGGGACCCGCACATCCTGGGTGAACGGAATTACGTTAAAAGCTCCGTCCAAAATACGAGCGTTGATGATGCTGTTGTTATCAATATTACGATTGTTTATGTCTAGGAAGAACGATGACTTCCCTTTTTGTATCGGGCCCGAAATATTTCCACCAAAAAATCGGGTCTGGCTTGGAGCACGATTCGGTGCGAACGGATTGCGCGAATTTAAGCTCTCGTCATTGAAATTGAAGAATGCACTTCCACGAAATTTATCAGAACCCGGACGAGTTAAGATCTCGATACGTCCAAATCCAAGCCGATCGTACTCGGCCGAAAATGGATTCTGGTTTATCCGGATCTCACGGATCGCTTCTCGCGGCGGAAGCCGTCCGCCGGTAAAGCCGTCGATAAAGATCTGTCCGCCATTTGGGCCTGCAGATGGACCGGCAAGCGCCTGCAACGCGGCTTCGAGTTCATCGGGATCATCCGGTAGGGCTTCAAGGTCGCTTCCCTTTAATACCGTTGCCCCAAGATTGTTCTCCGGATCGGTCGAAACGTTTCCGGTAGTTTGCACATCCACGTTCTCAACGACCGCATCCAGTGTTAGCGGCACTATCAGCTCATTCTTCTGACCTGCGACTACGTCAACCTCAGTGTTCTCGTAAAGCGAAAAGCTGTTTGCAAAAACCGTTACTGTGTATCTGCCGGGTGTTAAACCCGTAACGTTAAATTCGCCACGAGGATTTGTCGTAGCAGTCTTTTCCTGGCCGTTAGGGCCCACAACCGTAATTGTCGCTCCGACGATCAGAGCTCCTAAAGTATCCTGAACCTGCCCGGAAATACTGCCCGGTTGCTGTGCGAATGCCGAAAAGCTAAGCGACAGCGTGATCAGGGAAAGTAGTATGAGTTTATTTATGAATTTCATATCGATCCGCCTGTTAAAAGCCAAAAGTAAAATCAAAGTAATATTCGTCCCGTTGAATTAAATTAAATTAAGGATTATCAAAACCGTCCAGTCCGGGAATCGAGAAACCGGAACCTTGACCGCCGCGGCCGGCTCGGCCGCTGGCTGCCTGCTGCATTTGAGCTGCACGAACAAAAGGTTCGACGCCGGCCAGCAGTTTGATCGCAGTTATCCGATCCTCAGCACCGCTCTTCGAGCTAGAAACTGCGATCATATCGCCCGCCTTCAATTCGGCGGCCGTGATCACCGGAAATCTTTCGTACATATCGTCAATGCCTGCCCGCGGACCGCCACCCATTCCCGGACGTCCCATTCCGGGCGCTCCCGCCGTTCCGGATGGTGTTCCGCCCGGTGCACCTGCACCTGCTAGCCGTCCTCCGCCTTGTCCGGTTCCGGGCTGTGTTCCGCCATTTCCGGCCATTCGCATCGCCATTTCCTCTGGAAATTTCTTAAGCGTCGATCCGCGGCCGATCGATACTGTCACGTCCTTTTTCGACTGAAGTTCCGTGATCACGATCTCAGTTCCATCTGGGTTTACCGACTTGACCGTTCCTGCTACTGTTCGAAAAGCACCTGTGATGATCTCTTCGGCTGAAAAACTCAGGCCGTCCGAACTTCGATCGCCCAAAGCCCGAACCATGTCGCCGGCCTGAACATCCACGATCGTTCCGGCGATCGCTTCGCTGTATTGAACAGAATCTTGTTTATATCTTAGGAATTTCGCACCCGATCGCGGAGTAACGGTTACGCTTTGTGTCCCCGACAAACCTCTTACTTCGATCGTCAATTGCCCGGTGTCTTTATTTGCCGAAGCCACCTTGCCCGAAATACCACGCGTCGCCCAACGCTGTGTGTCGGCTTGGTTCCGCTGAGCTATATCAGATTTAGTCATCAGGTAAACGGCTTTCGCGGGAAGCGACATTTTGTCGTCGGAAAGTATTCCCGTCACCAACAGCTTGTCGCCGACAGAAATATCGCTCGCGGCTGCCGCTGTCGCTGCACTCAGCTTTGGATTATCAGGCGGCACTTTCTTAAATTCTGTAGTCGCCGTCAACCCTACGTTCAAAGCTCCGTCCTTTGTCTTCAGAACGAGAAGCGTTTCGTTGATAGAAACGACGTCGCCGGTCAATGCAGACGGCTTAACGTTTGACGTCTGTGCCGAGATACCGGCGACGAAAAGCACCGAAAAGAAAATTGGTATAAATTTATTCAACATAAAATGCACATTAACCCAATTTGACGTATACGCAAGAATAACGGGTCTGGATGTCCCGACAACAAACTAAGACGAAATTTTACTACTGTAGGTTTAGCTTATAATGTAAAGAATTGTAAAAGCATAGACTTACGGGCTTAAACCTTTGTCCATGATCGATTCGAGCGGATCGAAACGACCAACCCGATACCGGCAGCAAAAAGCGTCAAGAGTGCGAGCGTCCAAACGTAAGGAAGCGAAAGAAGGCCGGACCAGGCGACAACCCCGATCAGGATCGCGATCGATTCAGATCTCCTCGACTCGCCTGGAAGCTGTCGCTGGAGGAATTTCCCTAGACTTACCTGCATCGCGACCCGGCCAAATCCATAAGCAAGCATTAGTAAAACAAAGACCATTCCACCGACAACGGTCGCCATGTACTCCGGCAAAAAGCCGATTACCAGAACGGTCCCAATAGTCGAAATTAAGAAGCCAAGGAAACCCAGCCCAAGAATTTTTAATGGTGAAAGCTGAAAACGAGTTGAGGCACGGCTTACCGCTCCAGGTGCGATCGTGGCAACGAGGAGCGTTACAACGAACCAGAAGAGCACCGATAAGATACGTTGAGCGAGGAATGACCATGAAAGCGTAGGAGCAAAGATCGACGAAGGATCTACGGCAAATTCACGAAGTTCGGTCTCGAAAACACCGAACATAATGGTTTCCTTACCGCTTTCGCGAAGCGGAGTTTTGCTTTCCGGGCGATATGCCCCGCCAAGCACGATCACATCGCCACCGATATATGCATTCGGTTTCTGAACTATCGATCCGCCGAATACAGCCGCGTCGCCGTCAACTCTTCCTTCGACAATTATGTCACCGCCCCAACAAAATACTTCTTTTACCCTGCCTCTGATGATCACGGTCTTTGCAACAGCGATGACCTGCATGTCCGGAGCTTCTTCGATGGTCATCGTATTCCCATCGTCTGACGTTGTGATCTGTGGCTGAGCGAATATCGGAGAACCAGCAATTAAGCAGCAAGCCAGGATCAATCCTACACGTAAAGATCTCTGCCGAATATCCTGAAACAGTATTGAAGAAATATACCTTGCTCTCATAAAGGATCGCGATCGATCATTACGAACCTCGGCTGGTTCGAAGCCTTCGATGGAAGTAGAGATAGGCCAGCACCAAAACTACCAGAAACCCGGTCAAAGGCCCCCAATTGTTACCATCCAAGTAATGTGAGAATGGACGAAGAAATGCTGTTAGTCCGAATGCGATACGGTAAAGCAAATTAACAAGGATCGAAACGAGAGCAAATGCACCATCGATCGTTCCGGCAAATCCCGTCAAAGAGCCGCCCAAGGCCGCAAGGGCAAAAAGCCCAAGCAGACCGCAGATCGCTATTGCAACAAGCCTTTCACTCGGCAGTTGAATAGTTCCAATATCGTTTGCCGCGGCAACCGAAACACGATGAGCGAAATCGTCGGGCAGCGCCGGAATATCTGCGACCAATTCAGCATCGCGGACGGCGATCAATATCTGCTTTTCTCGATTAAGGATGGTCTTACACGATCCGCAATCGGCTAGGTGCGATTCAAATTGAAGTTGGGAATCGTCCGACAAATCGCGATCAAGATAACGGACTATCTGATCGAGGTCGCATTCCGCCGAATTTTCTTGCAATGAGATAGCCATTTCAGAACGTCGAAAGGCTAAAGTGAGGCGAGGTCAAACTCCGGTTATGCCGCGTTCGATAAAGATGCTTCGCATCATATCTCTTGCCCTAAACAACCGGTTCTTCACGGTCCCAAGCGGCAAGCCGGTAACATCCGATATCTCGTCGTAACTTAGATCCCGTGAATGCCGTAAGATGATCAATTCGCGATACGCTGCTGGGAGGCATTTTATCACCGAATCGATCTCTTTTCGCCATTCGCTCCGTTCACGATCTTGTTCGGGATTTGGAGCCGGGCTTTCGATCTGAATCTGATACGCAACGCCGTCTGTTTCGGTTTCAAGACTCTGCGAATTAACCGAGTTGCGACGCATATGGTCGATCGCGGCGTTGTGGGCAATTCGGTAAAGCCATGTGGAAAATTTGTACTCAGAGCTATATTTTGTCAGCGATGAATAAACTTTTACGAATGTTTCCTGCGTGACATCTAATGCGGAATCGTAATCACCGAGCATTCGAAAAACATAACCAACGATCGGGCGTTGATAACGACGTACGAGTTCTTCGAAACCATCTTCGCTACCGGCGATCGCTTTCGTGATCAAGTCGGCATCGGTAAGATCCCGGGTCGGCAAAATTGTTTTGAGAATATGCTCAGCCATTTATAAGTGACTTCGCAATAATGAAGCAACTTTGCAGTTGACGCAAGCAAAACGAGATGTGTAGAACAATTGGTGGGGCGAACCGACTGAATACTGTGTCGAAATTATTGATAGCCGAACGACGCGAGTCCGGCTGGGGCCGCAAGGTCATCAAAATTGAGTGATCCAACCGGAATGTTCAGCCCGATCTCATCAGGTTTAAGAATCTGCATCACGCGCCCAAGTGCATCTTTTGAGATCTCGCTGATCCGTGCAAGCGAAAAGCCGCTCCCGACCACGAGAACCCGATCTAGCGAACGACCCGTTACTTCGTCTGAAAAACGATCATTATAGAAAAGAAGCAATCGATAGATCTCATCGTCAAGTTCCGATTCCTGACACGTTACGGTTCGAACAACAAAAGGCTCGCTTCCGCGAAGCATTATTGCTGTGAATCCGTCCGTTTGTGAACTGATCAGCAAAGAGTCGCGAACGCCCGAACCATCGATAAGCCATTTCGATTCCGATATCGCACGCGGCAATATCAACCCGCATTTCCAACCGAATTGTTCAAAGATCGTCTCGAATTCGTTTATGACTGAAAGCTTCACTGCAGTCGCAAAATAACGAATTCGGCCTTCCGCGTCGGGCGCGATCTTGTCTCGTGTTATCCGCAACTGCGATGCCGGCAGACCAAAACTCTGTTCGGCTTTCCAATCAAAGATCTCTTCACTTTCACCTTTGACACCGGCTCCGGATTCTAGCGTAATGATCGCCGTTCGGGCTGTGCTGCTTGGCAGAGAAACCGACCAACGCTTCTGATTTCGCAAACCTGCCGACGTTATTGCTTCTTCCAGAAGGAAGCGAAACTGTGTCGGTTCTGTAATGTTTCGCTCGATAAAGCTCGGATTGATCAGATTCTCGGGGACTTCGACCGTTGCCGCCTGGCGAATGCCAAATTGCCCGCCCGACCGTTGGAGCGACAGTGCGGTGATCGAGGTCCTTTCGATTCCGAGGGCTGTTTTAGGGAAAGATGGTTCGGTTAAAAATGAAAGCATTGGTAAGAATTAAGTGAGTTTAATAAGCGTCCCCGTCGAACGGCACGCCGTTGCTGTCATTGCCTTCGGCGAGGCTTTTCACGTCCACGACACCCTGTTCGCCATCAGAGGATGTCGGATCGTCACCCATTTTCGGATCCCATTCGGCCTTTTCGAGGATTGGATCGATCGGAACTTCGCGTAGATATTTCGCTTCAACAAGATCTTCAAGCGAAGCGGGAAGTTTACCTTTATCGGCGGTGTATTGCTCGATCGCACGCCGCATCTGCCAAAGATTTTCCTTTAGCACCGTTTCTTTTGCGTGTTGGACAGTACGTTGATAGACAGGCACGGCCACCGACAAAAGGATGATCAAAATGAACATCGCGATCATCAGTTCAAATAGAGAAAAGCCCTTTTGCAACCGTTTACCAATCACTGTATTTGTCCCCATTCAAAGCAGTCTCGTCAGACGCCGAACGCACGTCGAACACATTAACGCTGTCCCAACTTCCGCTGTCGGCCGATTGATATGACGACCTTAACTCCCAGTTCGATTCGCCCGTCATTGGATCGATCGGAAGTCGGCTAAGATAATGCTTGATAACTTCTTCGGTGGCGGCGTTCAGCTCCGTCGCCTGCTTGCTATCACCGCTGATCCCGCTTCCGCCTGTAAGATTGATGCCACGGGGCTTCACACGAACGCCTTCTACCAACGTTTCAAGTTCTGGCGGATACCGATCAAGATTTTCCGTATCAAAGATCGTGCAATCATCGACCACGACACGGCTTCGCGGGTCGGTCGGAACCGCTGCTGCCCGGCCCTGGCGTCTATCGGTCGGATTAGTTGTATTGACTGCTCCCTGCGGGCATGCTCCGATAGTATCGCGTTTGAATTCGTCGATCGCACCTCTTATCTGCCGAAGCGTTTCGCGAAGCCTGATCTCTTTCTGCCGCTTTGCCGCATTCTGAGCGATCGGCACCGTGCCCATAACAAGCACCGCTAAAACAGCCATGGTCACAACAAGCTCGAACAACGTGTAGCCGCTTTCAACTACGCCTTGCCGGGCATTGGCGATCGATCTAAGAGGAAACTTCAACATTTTGCTAGGGTCTCTAAAACTTGACCTTCAGGTTCTTTCCTTCCGCGTTCAAAAAATTCAACGCATCCCTTTCGAACTCGATCGCCGTCTGGCCGTCCGTCAACGCTTCGATCTCAATAAATGCGAGTATTCCCGTGTTGCTCAAAACCGAACCTTGCGGCATCGGCAAGGATACATACATCTTACCGTTCTGATTCAGGAACGGTGTCGTCGGGTTATTCGCCAGTGCCGGGCCGTAAACATCGCCAAAAGCAACTGATGTGACGGACAGCTTCGCCGCGTCAAACTTCAAACCAAGCATTGCCGATCTAAAAGCAGCAGAACTGTTAACCATTATGGCGATCTTCGCTTTGTCACCTTTTTTTAGCGTCGGCATGTTCGCCGGCAGTAAAACCTCGGCAAACATCTGCACTTCAGCAGTTTTCTCAGGCTGAGTTAACGGTTGCTTACGCACTTCTGCCGCCACCGATGTATCCGACGTCTGCGTGAAATTCAGCGTTTTCACTGACGTATCTATCGGCTTTAGGTTTAATCCGCTCGGAGCTTCGTTCGAAGTGGTTGAGGCTGCCGTCGCCGCGCTTGCCGGAGTGGACGCAGTTTCTGTCGTTCTAACATATTCCGGCGTATTCGGTTGGTCGGCAAGCTGCACCGTCGCCATGTTCGATAATCGTCTTACAGATGCTAAGTATTCGTCGCGTTCTTCCTGAATGATCATCGCCTCCAGCGAACCGCTTGTCGGCACCGCGATACTTCCTGTCGGTCTTTCAACCTCGTCTTCCGGAAGAATGGCAGGAGCACGGATAACACGCGGTGTGATAGAAATGACTATATCGATCTGCGAATTATCGTTTGAGGGTGCAGAAAAGAGGCGGCCAAGAATCGGTATTAGTCCTAAAATCGGAATACCAGATCGACTTTCTCGTTGACTTCCTTGATTCACACTAGCCAGCAAAAGAGTTTTATTATTCTGAATGCGAGCCGTACCTTTAATAGTGCGTTCAATAAACGTTGGAACAAGCGAATCTGTATTTGATGCCGCAACGTCCTTTGACTCGATCTCCATCGCAACTTGGACGTCCTGGTTAGGAAAGACTATTGGCTTAAACTTAAGAGTGAGACCAACCTGCTCATAGTTGATAACATTTGAAACCACTCCATCGCCACCGGGTGTCGTGCCTGCACCTACACCAACAAACTGTGCGGTTTGAACCGGAACCCGCTGACCGATTCGAGCCGATGAATCCTCATTGTTAAATGCGTGTATCTGAGTAGATGCGATCAATTTTGTATTCCCTTTACTTTGGAACGCAGCTAAATTGGCTGCCGGTAAAATAATTCCTGCGCCGAAAACCGATGGAATTATGTCGGCTGCCGCCCGGCCAAGCGAGCCAAAGATCTCATTTCCACCGAGCCCGACCACACCTCGAGTGGTTCCACCAAGGTTTGTCAGTTGGTCTCGGCTTCCAATCTGATTGCCCAACTGAAGAAGATCGGTTTTCAGAACCTCGTAGATGGCAACATCCATAACAACTTCTGCCCGATCTTTATCAAGCGAACTGATCAAGCGGCCGATCAGGCGGACGTTTTCTTCGGTATCTCTGACCGTTACGCTGTTCGTCGCCGGATCTTCCAATACTATCGTTTGACTTCGGCCGGGCTGCGGCGGAATTGCCGTTTGAATAACTGTCTTTACGTCTTTTGGGCTCGCATTTGCCAAATAGAAAGTTCGAAGAACAAGCTGTTGGAAGTTCTGCCGACGTGCACCGCTGGCGACCAAAATAGTTCGCGGGCCGACTCGTTGAAAGAATAGATTCTCCTGTAGAAAGATGTAATCGAGAGCCTTTGCGGCACTAACTTGCTTAAGATCGATGCGAACTGAACGATTCTCCAATCGAGATTCGACATCGAAAAGCACGTTCAGATCTAATGACCGCGAAAGATCTTTTACGATCTGTTGAAGCGGAATTCCGCTCGGGAACGGCAAATCGCGAAGCGTTTCGAGCTTTTGCGGCATCCGAAAACCTTCGGGCTGAGCGCCATACGATGAAGGCACCAATCTTACGCCATTAGCATCAACCGTATTAGATTTATTCGGGTTCTTAAGCTCTTCCTGAAGCCGCACCATTCGCGCCATTTCAGACTTCGCCAATTCGTTCACCGGATCGAAGGCATATGCCTTTCGAAAGTATGTATACGCCGTTGCGTAATCTTTTTCTTCGGCGGAACTCCGACCGTAGGTCATGTACTGCTGCGAGGCATTGAACAATGCACGCCGCAAATGAAGCTGATATTCGGGGTTCTTTGGATTGTCGTTAACGGCAATCGTGTATGCCTCAACGGCCTTATCCCATTCTTTCGCCGCCTCATGCTTCATACCGATCTTGAACTGCTTTTTGCCTTCGCCAAATGCTAAAACAGCGGTTGGGGAAGCCAATGCGATCAAAACAAAGAGCGAAAGAATAAGCCGAATGGTTGATAAACTTTTCATATAAGTCATTCAGTAAGAGGCGAAGAGGACGCCGATTTGGTCAAGTAATGCACGGGTTCCGGCAATGAAAGTTGCATAAACTTTGCCATCTTGCCGTAAAAACCTTGTCCTATTGATTTTCGGACGATAATCTCCGATTTGCAAGCTAATTCTTCAAAACTTCGACGATAACCGCGGAAGCACTATGCTTGTGCCATCGGCACGATCTCAACCTCGGGTTCCCTTTCAGTGATGCTCGCCAATGCATTTCGGCTCAATCGGGCGATCACCACGATCGAAAATATCGTCGCCGCAATGCCCATAAACAGGGTTATTATGTCACGCGAACTCTGCGGATCAAGCTGAGCAAGGCCCGCACCGGCAAGCACCATCGCAGCCGAACGTGGCAACATTCCGGCGAATGTGCCAAGAATATATGAACCAAGTGGAACACGTGCCGAAGCCAGAAGAAAGTTGCTGAAAGCAAACGGCATGATGACAGAAATTCGTAACAGAAAGATGATAAGCGTTGTACGCCAATAATCTTCACGCATCAATGTACGATAGACTGCGTCGATCTTAATGCGCTTCGATGCAAAATCAGGAAGTTTGCGTCCACTAATTCGAGAGTGAATAAAGAATGACATCGTGGACGCAACAAATATCGCTGCCGTCAATAACCCAAGCCCTAACCAGAATCCGAATGCCCATCCCCCAACCAAACCAATTACATTTGTCGGAACAAGCGAAAGCCCACACAACAATGCGGTCGAGATCAAATAAACTATGGTTCCCAATTCCCAATTTGCTCGGAACCACTCTCCGATCGGGCTCAGGAATAGCATCAAAACAATGCTTCCGGCCATAGGAAGGAAAACCATCACCAATGCCATCGGCGTCAAATGGCCGAGCTCCTTGATGATATTCTTTATATTGTTGAACAAATCCGCCTTCCTCAATCTTTCGGTAGAAGCTTTCTCCTCAAATAGTCTAGCGCAGCCTGGCTCGAACGCCACCTGATAAGATAACGATCTCCCGGCAGAACCATTCCGATCGCCTTCGAACTGTCACGGCCTGCGTATCCGACACAAACGGTTCCGACCGGCTTTTCGTCCGTTCCGCCATCAGGCCCAGCAATGCCCGTCATCGAGATCGCGTGGTCCGTTCCCGCTTTTTCCCGCATTCCAATGGCCATCGCCTCAGCGGTTTCAACGCTTACCGCCCCAAAATTTGCGATCGTATTCTGAGAAACGTTTAGCCGGGCGATCTTTGCCTCGTTCGAATAGGTGATCGCACCTTCGAGGAAGTAAGCGGACGAACCGGCGACATCGGTCAACCGCATTCCGATCAAGCCGCCGGTACAACTCTCAGCGACGGAAACCGTTTCGCCTCGCTCCGACAATAAACGACCGACTACTTCTTCCATCGATTCATTCTTCGTCGAAAATACAGCTTTCCCAAGCCTTTCAACTATCTTGTCAGCGATCTCAGTGAGTATCGCTTCCGATTCGCCAGCCCTCGCTGATCGAGCGGCGAGGTGCAATTCAACTTCGCTCTTATTGAAAAGTATCGACGTCTGCACATTTTCGTACGCTTTATAGATCGGCGACGCAACTTCATCGACGGCCGATTCGCCAAGCCCCGAAACCTTGATCACCCGTCTCGTAACGCGAAGATCGCCGGAAAGTTCAGACAACTTCGGCACCACGTGCTCAGCGAACATTGGCCGCATCTCTTTTGGCGGACCGGGTAAGATAGCAAGGAACTTCGTCCCAATTTCGACCAACATTCCAACTGCCGAGCCATTCGGATTTGGGAGAATGATTGAACCTTGGATGACGAACGCCTGCCGCTTGTTGATCTCGGGCATTTCGCGACCCCATGCACGAAAGCGTTCACGCAGGTGTTGTTCGATCTCATCGTGATAGATCAGCTCGCGGTCGATCGCCCGTGCTGAAACTTGACGCGACACATCGTCCTCTGTCGGCCCAAGACCGCCCGTTGTTATAACAATATCCGAACGGTTAAGTGCGTCGCGGATAACTTCCTCTAAACGCAATTCGTCATCGCCGACGATGGTTTTCAGCATTACCTCAACGCCGATATCATTCAATTTCTCAGTCAGCCAAAGGCTGTTGGTATCGGTCTTTTGCGGTGTCAGCAACTCGCTGCCGATTGCGATTATTTCAGCCGTGAGCATAGGTTTTATTATTTGTAGATCTCCACAACCGGTTTGCCTTCTGAACTAATATAAGCTCGGTACATACCGTCGGAATTGAACGAAATGCCGATATTGCCAAATTTGTCCATTCCGATAATGCCTCCGTCTCCGCCAAGCTTTTGCAGCTTTTGTTTGATCACGATGTCTGACGCTCTCTGGATCGGCAAAGCTCTGTATTCCATCATTGAGCAAATATCGCGAGCAACACTCAACCGAATAAAATATTCACCCCAACCGGTCGCAGAAACGGCGCAAGATTCGTTATTGGCGTAAGTGCCGGCACCGATTATTGGAGCATCGCCGACCCGTCCGAATTTCTTATTAGTCATTCCGCCCGTGGATGTTCCCGCCGCGAGGTTTCCATTTTTATCTAGAGCGACAGCACCGACTGTCCCGAATTTGTTCGCAGGTTGATCTTTTGCAGAACCGCTAATCTTCTTCTTATCAGCGTCTTCTTTCAGTATTTGTTGGAGTGCATCCCAACGATGTTGCGACCAAAAATACTTCGGATCAACGAGTTCGATCTTGTGCAGTTCAGCAAATGTCTCTGCACCCGCACCGATCATCATCACGTGCTCACTTTTTTCCATGACGGCACGTGCGAGCGTGATCGGATTTTTCACTCTACTCAATCCGGCAACGGCTCCGGCCGCAAGCGTTTTGCCGTCCATGACCGACGCGTCGAGCTCATTCTTGCCTTCGTTAGTAAAGACCGCACCTTTTCCCGCATTGAAAAGCGGCGAATCCTCCATTATTCGAATGGCAATTTCGACAGCATCGAGCCCTGACTTCCCTGCTTGCAACGCCTTATACCCAGCGAGCACAGCTTCTTCCAATTTCGCACGATATTCCTTTTCAAGTTCGGGCGTAAGCGAACCGCGCGTAATAACGCCCGCCCCGCCGTGAATGATGAAGCCAAGCCGCGGACTCTGCGGCCCCTGAAGCTGTTTGATCTCGGCTCCGGCCGACTTTTGGCCGATAGCCGGAATGGACACAAAAGTCAGAACAAATAAAAGTAGGATAGAAAATTGTTTTCTCATTTCAGTTCTCTGCGAAAGAATTGTCGCATACGGACTTTGCATTCGCTTAATTTCGGTTTTGGTCGAATTGCGAAATAAGGCTCTTGAATTCTTGCGACTCCAAGAGTTCGCTAACTTCTAAAATAGCCCAAGGCGAGATTTCGGTCGCCGGGTCATCAAGCGACGCAACGAAAGCATCCCAATCCACCCATTTGATGGCCTCGACCTCGTCCGGGTTTGGCCGCATTTCGCTCGTACATTTTCCGATAAAAACCGGACAGATCTCATTTTCCACTACTCCGTCCTTTTCAGCACGATAACGAAAGTCAGGCAGTGCGACCTTCAGATCGACGACATTGATACCGAGCTCAAATTTTATTCGCCGCTTAGCTGCACTAGCAACCGTTTCGTGAAGCATAACGTGTCCGCAACATGAATTCGACCATACGCCCGGCCACGTTTTCTTGGACAATGCCCGCTGCTGCATCAGAAATTCGCCCCGTTCGTTGAATAAAAAAACTGAAAATGCCCGATGCAGTTTTGTGTCGTCGGTATGCGAAGACAGCTTATCGCCGGTCGCGATCGGCGTGTTGGTTTCATCGACGAAAACGATCTTGTCGCCGAATGAATAGCTGAATTTTCGATAGATTATTGCCAGTCCTGCAAAGACACCAAGTCCGATAACTGCTGGCCAAACGAGCCCGCCAAACGCTGCAATCATCGACCAAAAAAATATAATGAAGATGACGCTTATCGAAAGCTGCATCGGCGTCGGCAAGATCGGTCGGAATATCGAAACCATTAGCTCAACAATGATCGCACCGATCGATCCCGAGATCAGCCACCCGACAAAATTCGACATCGGAACGCCGTAAAACCAGCCGCCTCCCTCGTATTGCCAAAAACCGAGATAAACCGCGCCAGGATCGAGAACCATGTCAAACAACGTGATGATCAGGGTCGTAACAATTACACGAACAATACGGGCTTCGAAAATATTAGCTGCGACCGCATACGCACCAAGCATCAGCGGCGTCCACGCAAATGCAACCGTCCACGGCACAAGCCCAAAGATCCGAAATCCTAAAAGATCCGAATAACCAAAGTGGCCGTATGGAAAACCGGTCAAGATCGCAGATGCTTCAATGGCGAGAGAATAAATACCGAGTACCATTATTAACATCGAACAGTCGCGCCAGCCGAGCCAGCGGCGAACGGCCCAAAACGATGGAAGTGCGAACAACGCTACATTGATCGCCGAAGCATAATGCGACCACGGCGGAAGTGGAACATTCGCCATGAAGAAAGCTCCAATTGCAAGAAATATTAATATCGCCGCAACGAATGCCGTTTGTTTGTTTTGGTCAGCCGCCATTAAGGTAAACTGGAAACTCGATACTGTTAACTGAAAACTAGTGCAAAACTCTTTCGTCAAATTTCTAATAAATGTTAGCAGACCGCGTTTTTGGATCTACGTCCTCGGGCCGTATTTGGTCGGACTAGTAGCCGGTATCGGAAAGGCCGAAGATCTTCTACGTTGGGACGTTCTTATTTTCGGGCTCTATTTTCTCCTTCCGTCAAATCTACTGATCTACGGAATCAACGACGTGTTCGATTTTGAGACCGACCGACTCAATCCGAAAAAATATGAATACGAGATGCTTGTCCGACCCGAATCGCATCGGCCGCTATTGAGGTGGATCGCTTCTTTAAATATTCCGTTCATCGCAGCCGCCTACTTTCTCGCACCACAGGCAATACCGTCGCTTGCCGGTTTTATATTCTTTTCTGTGTTTTACTCCGCACCGCCAATTAGGGCAAAGGCTATCCCGATCGTAGATTCCGCTTTCAATGTTCTCTACGTTTTTCCCGCTGCATTCGCCTATCAAACGATCGCCGGAAATTTTCCGCTAATTTCTGTGATGATCGCGGGTGGATTGTGGACAGCAGGAATGCACGCATTTTCAGCCGTTCCTGATATCGAATCCGACCGCCAAGCAAAAGTAAGCACGATCGCCACATTCCTTGGCCGTTCTGGAACACTCATCTTTTGTACGGCGGCTTATCTCGGCTCCGCGCTACTCGCATTTCCATTCTTGGGCTGGATCGGGATAACAACGGCTTTGATCTACGTCGGCATTATGCTTTTTGCGATCTTCGCTCCGAATAACGAAAAGCTCTTTCGCATATACCGCGTCTTTCCTCTCATTAACGCAGTCGTCGGCTTTGGGCTTTTCTGGTACGTCGCAGTTCCTAAATTTCTCTAAAGCGAATCCATCGGCCCGGCACTTTTGATCCCGTGCACACGCTTATAAACTAGCTCGGCGCTGATCAAACAGATCTGTGTTCCGATTCCGGGATTCGTTCCCGCTCCTACGTAAAATAAATTCTTTACTTTCTTAGATTTGTTATTCGGCCGGAATATCGCCGTCTGCCATATAGTGTGCGCGAGACCCAACGCAGTCCCTTTGTATGCGTTATAGTCCGCTGCAAAATTATCGACCGTGTAAATCCGCTTGTACTCGATCTTTTCGCGAAGCCCGGGCAGGTTCATCTCCTGCTCCATTATCGCTAGCACCTTGTCAGAATAAGCTTCCTTTTCGGCTTCAGTCATTTTCAGATCAGACGCGATCGGCACGAGTACAAAAATATTCTCTTTGCCTTCCGGCGCGACGCACGGGTCAGTCACCGACGGTGCGCAAACGTAAAGCGAAGGCTGGTCAGGCAGGCACGGATCTTTGTAAATGTCGTCGAAATTCTTTCGCCAATCTTCCGAAAATAAAAGATTGTGATGGATAAGGCTCGGCATCTTTTCGCTTACTCCGAGATACATAATGAATGCCGACGGCGCCATAACGCGCTTTTCCCAATATTTCTCTTTATGCGTCTGCCATTTGGGTTCGAGTAGCTTGGTTTCGGTGAACTGAATGTCGGCGTTTGAGATCACGATATCGGCCGCAACAAATTCCTTGCTTTCAAGCTGAACACCTTTCGTTAAACCGTTTTCGACCACGATCTCAGCCACCGGTGAATTTGTCCGCAGCACAGCTCCATTTTTCTCGGCAACGCGTGTAAGCGCCTTGATCAGTTCGTAAAACCCACCCTGCGGATAGAACACGCCTTGATTAAAATCCATGTGCGACATCAGGTTGTACATCGCTGGTGCTTCATATGGCGACGTGCCGAGAAACACCATCGTGTATTCCATTACCTGCTGCAGCTTTTTCGATTTGAAGAACTTGGAAACGAACGTGTGCATCTTAGAAAAGACGGAGAGCTTTTGCCCTTCGGTCATCACTCGTTTGTTGAAAAAGTCGAAGACCGTATCGTAATTCTTGTACATGAAGTGCTGGGTCGCGACCTCATATTGGTACTCGGATTGCTTCAGATACGCACGAAGTTTTTCGGAAGAACCGGGCTCGATAGCGTCAAACGTTATCGAATCTTTCGACATATCAGAATGAATATCGAGTGGTTTTGGATCGCCGGTGAAGAAGATGCGATACGATGGCCCAAGCCTTGTAAGATCAAGATGATCTTCGACCCGTTCACCCATCAAGTTGAAGAAATGTTCGAAAAGATCAGGCGCCAGATACCACGACGGACCCATGTCGAACCTAAAGCCTTCGGCCTCAAAGATATTCGCACGCCCACCAAGGTTCGCGTTCTTTTCCAGAACCGTAACTTCGTAACCTTTTTTTGCGAATAGCCCTGCCGTTCCGAGACCGCCGATACCGGCACCAATAACAACGACCTTTTTACTCATAAACTCCGGCAAGGGCCTTTAGGGAAAGGTAAATTTTTTGTTGTCTGTTTGTCCGAACGCGGCCCGCAAACACATTATAATTCGCTCGCTCGATCTCGCCTAAGATCGCTTTATAAAGCACGTACGAAATGCGAACCGCGAGCCTTCCGCGCCAATGAAGTAACTTTATACCAGGAAATGCTTCACGATAGATCTCACGATTTCGTTCGATCTGGAATTTCATAAATTCGACAAAGCGTTCATCACGTGTTTTTGAAGCAATATCGGCGTTTGTCAGGCCGTACTCCTGCATCTCGTCCTGCGGCATATAGACGCGGCCGAGATCGTCGTGGTCTTCGCGAATGTCACGCAGGAAATTCGTGAGCTGAAATGCGTAGCCAAGCTTCTTCGCGTATTCAAAAGCGTCATCGCTCGAATAGCCAACCACCCGCGTGACCATCAAACCGATCACGCCGGCCGATCCGTACATATAGGCTTCTAATTCCGAATAGTTCTCGTAAGTGAACTTCTCTTCGTCCATAACCATAGACTTCAGAAAAGCGTCGCACTCGGACATCGGAATCGAATACTTCTTGAATTGATCCACTATCGCGAAGAGCACCGGGTCTTCACTTTGCCCCGTTTCCATCGCCGAACGCCACGAATCGCACCATGCTTTCAGTTTTCGTAAAGCTTCGTCGTGATCGTCACAACTTGGATCATCGACGATCTCATCCGGAATTCGCGCAAACGCATAAATAGCGTAAATAGCTTCACGTGTTTCTTTCGGGAAAAATTGCGTGGCGAAATAAAAGCTGGTACCGTATCGCCGCGTTATTTGGCGGCATTGTTCAATGCCGAACGCCAGTTTCGCTTCTAATGTGTTAGTTCTCGTACCTGAATCTTGCAATCCGATCATTTGCTGTTCATCAGTCCGACTACTGGTGAGGTAGTGCAGCCGAGCGATTTATCTCCTTGAAATCCCTTTCGTGACCAAAAACTCCTCGGATTCACCAACGGGAAAATGTCGGCTAATTCGCCAGAAAATCACGCACTTTCTTCATGTCTTCCCAGACATCCTTCTTTTTATGCGGGTCGCGAAGCAGATACGCGGGGTGAAACGTTGGCATTACCTGAACTCCTAAATAATCGTGAAATTCGCCCCGCATTTTTGTTATCGGCGTTTTCACCTGCAACAGGTTATGAGCCGCGGTCGCTCCGAGGACGACGATCACTTTTGGCTTGATAACCGCTATTTCACGCGTCAGGAACGGCCTGCAAGCGGCGGTTTCGATCGGTTCGGGCTTGCGGTTGTCCGGCGGGCGGCAGCGGTTTATGTTGCCGATGCAAACGATCTCACGCTCAAAGCCCATGGCCTTAATGATGTCGGTTAACAATCGTCCGGCGCGCCCAACAAAAGGTAAACCCTGTGCGTCCTCATCCGCTCCCGGAGCTTCACCAACGAACATCAGGTCCGCCTGAAAATTGCCTGTGGTATGCACTATCTGCGTTCGAGCCGCATGCAACGGACACCGCGTGCAGTCACCGATCTCGGCACGGATCGATTCGATAGTGTCCGAACTTTCGTTCAATATCGGCAATGCTACACGAGAAATTATTTCCATCGGTTTCTGTTCAGCTTCCAACGATGCTGACTTTCGAAGCACATCTAGGGACTTCGCGACACTTCGCGTTCTTAGCGAAGGCAATGATGAAAGTCTAGAGGCCGGCCGTTTAACGGCAGGGTCCGGCCGCGTGATCTTCGGCATTTCAAATTGTTCGTTGGTCTCTGGCCTTTGTTCCAAGGTTCGTACTTCACGTGAAACACGCTGCGGCTCGGTGGGTCGATCGACCGTGGCAGCCAGATCAGCCGAAAGCACGTGGGCGCCAAGCTCCTTTAGATAAAGGACTTGCTCACGGACGTCTGCGATCAATTGGGAAATTGCCGTTCCTGACATTACGCTCCACGTAGTTTTATTAGTTCGTCGAGTATTCTATCAGCCAACTCGCGTTTTGACATCAGCGGCAATTCGATCTCGCCGCCGACCCGTGTCAGGATCGTCGCGATGTTGGTGTCTGTGTTAAATCCGGCACCTTCTTTGGTGATGTCGTTTGCGATCACCATATCCAGATCTTTCTTGCCCATTTTGATCTTCGCGTAGGTGATAACTTCGTTGGTCTCGGCGGCAAAACCGATCACAAGCTGGCCGTTCTTTCGGCGTTTGGATACTTCGGAAAGAATGTCGGG
>JBGTKQ010000183.1:0-17767 GCA_041744555.1 Pyrinomonadaceae bacterium | reverse complement strand
GTCGGTTCGTCTAAGACCAAAACGTTCTTTTGCGAATAGATCAGCTTGGCGAGAGCAAGCCGGCCTTTCTCGCCGCCGGAAAGCGCAGAAACTGGTTTGAAAACGTCCTCGCCGGAAAACAAAAACTTTGCAAGAAAACCTCGAAGGGTTCCGTTGTCCGCCGACGGCGCAACGCGGCGGAGTTCCTGGATAACTTCATTTCGCGGCTCAAGGTCTTCGAGATTCTGCGAGTAATAGCCGATGTTCGTTTTGGTTCCCCAATGCATCTTACCGTCGAGCTCACGAATGCTTCCGAGAATCGTCTTTAGCAGCGTGGTCTTCCCCGTTCCATTTCCGCCGATGATGCCGAGTGCATCGCCGCGATGTAGTGAGAAGTTCAGCTTTTGCGCGAGAGCTTTTGTTCCGTACCCGATCGTCAGGTCTTCGGTAGTCAGCACATTATTGCCGGTTCGTTCGACCTGTCTCAGCCCAAAATTTCCGCCGGATTTCTCGCTCGTGACGGCCTCGATTCGATCCATTCGTGCCAGCAAAGTCCGGCGTGATTTCGCCTGCTTGGTCTTCTGTCCCTCAAGATTTCGGCGAATAAATTCCTGAGTTTTGTTGATCAGTGCCTGCTGGTTTTCGTATTCACGGATCTGTTGTTCGCGTCGCAGTTCACGTTCGGTCAGGTATTGTGAGTAGTTGCCTTTGTAGGTAACGGCCGCGCCGCGATCGATCTCGATAATCCGGTTAGTGACCCGATCGAGAAAATATCTGTCGTGACTGATCACAACGTAGGTCTTGTCGTAGTCTTTGAGAAAATCCTCGAGCCATTCGACCGCATCTACATCTAAATGATTCGTAGGCTCGTCGAGCAACAAGACGTCCGCTGACGAAAGCAAAAGTCTTGCCATCCCAAGTCGGTTCTTCTGTCCGCCCGAGAGGGTCTGCGTTTCTAGCGACCACATTTCTGTGGGAAACCCGAGACCCAGTAACACTGCTTCTGCCCGAGCGGCATACGTAAATCCATCGGCGTGTTCGAATGCTGTTTGAAGATCGGCGTACTTATGGAGCACCTCTTCGGAATGGTCGGTCTCCATCGTCCTTTCGAGCTGCCGCATTTCGGCTTCGATATCGTGGATCTCTTTGAACGCCGAAAGAGCGGCTGTGTGCACGGTCTCGCCCTGTTCAAAATCCACATGTTGATCCAAGAGTCCCAGTTTTAGGCCGTTTATCTTGACCAGATCGCCGGTATCCGGAGATTCGGCGCCGGTGATCATACGAAAGACCGTCGTCTTACCGGCACCGTTCCTTCCAACGAGCCCGATCTTTTCGTCGACGTTTACCTGAAACGAAACACCGCGAAGCACCTCGGTGCCGCCGTAGGATTTGGTGATGTCTGAAAGACGAAAAAGCATATCAACAAAGAAAAAGTAAAAAGGTAAAAGGCAAAATCGAAGTTTTGCCCTTTACCTTAAGGTCTAACTCTACCGAACACGCTAAGAGAACCTAGCGGTTAGAGTTCGCACGCGCATTTGTCGCTGCCTGACGATTAGCATTTGTCGAAGCAGCAACATTCGAAGCCGAATCCGTATTCGAGACGTTGGAATTCGAAGTTGATGGCATTGCCGTGTTCGATACTGTATTCGAAGTATTTGCTGCCCCGGCCGGCCGCGCGCCGCTCAGTTCATTCGGGTTTTCAACAACTTTCTTAGCAAGAAAATTCTCGATCCTGGCTTCGTTCATCGCCGTCGTTTGATATGATGCCGCGAGAAGCTGTTTACGCGAGCTGCTTAGATTTTCGGTTATGTCCTGTCGAACACCCGGCGAATCAAGAGTGCGATCTTCATCAGTAAGAACTTTTTGCTGCACCTTCAGCAAAAGATAGCGGCCTTCGAACGGCACAATATTTCTTACAATATCGCCGTTGTTCAAGGCCATAACCGCTTCCGCAAACCCTTGCGGAAAAACCTGTTTCATTTGCTCTTCCGTAAAATATTGCCAGTCGCCGCCCTTAAATCTCGTATCCTGATCTTCGCTCAATTCACGAGCGACAGTAGCAAAGTCCGCACCCTGCAAAAGACGGGCACCTGTTTCACGAGCTTTTGTCTGAGCTTCAAGATCATTTTTCGTCAGATCGCCTTCGCCAAGATCACGAGGATCGAAAACGATCGCGGCAAGTTGGACTCCTCGCTTACGTTTGAACGCTTCACGATTAGAAGAATAGAACAGTTCGATCTCGCTATCTTTCGGTGGTTCGATCTTGTTTGTGATCTTTTCGTTGAGTTTCTGGATAGCAAGGCCTCGTTTGATCGAGAGACGGGCCGAAGCCTCGTTCTCGCCGATCTTCTTCATTTCCTCATCGAATTTCTCGGCCGAAAGTCCGCTTGCGGTCTTTCGCTTATTGAACTCGACTGTGACCTCGTCGTCGGTCGGAACCGTTCCTTCTTTCTCAGCCTTTTGGAACATGACTTCCTGTTCTATCAAGCTTTGAAGAACTTGAAGACGTGCAGCGGCGAGTTCTAATGGCGACAGTCGGCTTTCCTGGCCTTGTGCCTGCTGCTTCACGGCACGCTCGACCTCTTCCATCTTGATCGCCTTACCATTGACGGTTGCGGCCGTATCGTTAGGGTTCACGGCACCCGGTGCTGCCGGGCCAGCTTCGCCGCACGCGGCAAAAAAGGCCGAAGCCGATAACAAAAGAGCCAACGGGAAGGCCCGAGATTTTACAAATTGCACTTTGGCGGTTACTCCTCTGAGTTTGACAGTTTTCATCATTACTTGACTATACCTTCTGAAATTGTTATAAAACTTGTTTTTGAGTTTAACAAACTCTCCTCAATCTTGAGGCACTAATATTATGGCTAAACGATGCGACATGTGCGGCAAAGGACCGCAGTTCGGAAATAATGTTTCACACGCGAACAATAAGACACGCCGTCGGTTCAATCCGAATCTGCAGCGGGTTCGTGTTCAATTACCCTCTGGCGGTAACAGTCGGATCAAGGCATGCACTCGCTGCATCAAATCCGGAAAAATTATCAAAGCTGCGTAAGTTACTTTGAGTTACGCTTCTCGCCTTTAGTTGCCAAACGCCGTTGATTCGGGGTTTGGCATTTTCTGTGTTCGAAGTTCCCGCTTTAGCGGGCGTTCAGAAAGCCACCTAAAGCTAGAACCCCAAGCTAAGCAACTGCAATGCAGTCGATCTCGACCTTTGCATCACGCGGCAAACGCGCCGCCTCGACGGTTGCTCTCGCCGGTTTATTGTCGATGAAATATCGCCCGTACACTTCGTTCATCGCCGCGAAATCCTTCATGTCAGCAAGAAAGACACCGGTTTTTACAACCTTTTCAAGGCTCGATCCGGCAGCTTCTAGCACCGCACTGAGATTCTTCAAAACCTGGTCAGTCTGCTCCGAAACATCATCCGAGACGAATTCGCCTGTCGCGATATCGATCGGTATCTGCCCCGAACAAAAGACCATTCCGTTTGCCTTTATAGCCTGCGAATAAGGGCCGATCGCTCCCGGTGCATTATCTGTTGAGACGGTTTCCATCGTTTATGTGTAGTAAATTCCAACTCCGAAACAAAACGGAAATGTTATCAGATTTCTTCACCAAAACAAAACGACGGCGACGAGTAGATCCTGCTCGTCGCCGTTCTGCTAATCAGCTAATCGATTCCTAAATGACCGAGCGGTGACGTTTCCGCCGCTCGGTGCGAAATTGAACATTTACGGCCGCGTCGTGCAGAGGCTATAGCTTCCGCTGCCGCTGTAAGAATAAATTCTCCAGCGATAATAGCCGGCTGTTCCGCTATATGAAATGTTTTCGGTCGATGTCGAGCCAAGCGAACTGGCTACACTTGACCACGACGAACCGTTCCATTTCTGTAAATACAGATCAAAATCAGCTCCCGACGGACCGGTCAGTCCACCGGTATGAGTACCGCTGATCGTACTTTGGTAGTATGAGCCATTCGGCTGATATGCATTTGCTCCGGTTCCTGAAAGAGATCCGGCGAAAGTTCCGCCGCTGCAAGTTGGTGGCGGTGGAGGCGGAGGTGTTCCGCCGGTGGTCAAAGGTGAATAAAGGAGAAGATTTGGCGAGCCGGTACCGATGCTCGTAAGCTTGTTCGCACTTGCCGAATTTACGATCGCGTTGCGAACCGTGCTATTCGATGCGGTCGTGTTGTTCTGCAAATACAAAGCGGCGACACCAGCCACGTGCGGGGATGCCATCGAAGTTCCGCTGATAGTATTGGTCGCAGTGTTGCTCGTGTACCACGCCGAAATTATCGAAGATCCCGGTGCAAAGATATCGACACATGTGCCAAAATTGGAGAACGACGATCTTGCATCGGTATTTGTTGTCGAACCGACCGTTATCGCGGCCGGCACTCGGGCCGGTGACGAATTACACGCGTTGGTGTTTTCGTTACCAGCAGCAACTACATATGTGACTCCCGCATTGATCGAATTATTTACCGCCGTATCAAGAGCCGTAGAGGCTCCGCCGCCTAGACTCATGTTCGCAACTGCGGGTTTCACATGATTCGCCCTGACCCAGTCAACGCCAGCGATGACACCAGAGTTGGAGCCCGAACCGGAGCAGTTTAATACTCGAACGGCATATAGTCGGGTCGCTTTTGCAACTCCATACGTCGTGCCACCCACGGTTCCGGCAACATGAGTTCCATGACCGTTACAGTCATTCGAATTCTGGCCATCGCCGATCGCATCGTATCCGACGAATGCTCGTGTACCGAATTCTGCATGAGTCCGTCGAATTCCTGTATCGATTATATAGGAATTTACTCCACTTCCCGTCGGCGTATAAACGTACGTTCCATTCAGCGGACGATCTCGTTGATCGATACGGTCGAGTCCCCAAGGGGCATTCGATTGAGTCGCGTTGATCGAAACGATGCTGTCTTCTTCGATATGTTTCACGCGGGCATCGCGGCTCAGAGCGTCTGCCTGCTTTTCGTTGAGTTCGATCGAAAATCCGTTTACGGCGTGTTTGAAAACTTTGTCGATACGCCCCTGATAGACGATCGAAAGTTCTTCAGCGACTGCTTCCGAGTTCGATTCGTCGCCGAGCGCACCGGCTGCCCAATCTTCAAGAACGACAATATATCGGCCCTCGATCTTATTTGCCGACCGCTCGATCTTGTTGTCCTTGTCCTGGCTTTCAACGATTTGTGGTGAGAAACTTGCGACCAACGAACCGCAAAATACGGTAGCTGCCGCAACTAGCAACATTCTTTTCATCCTTTGTTCTACTCTCCTAGTTTGATCCGCACGGCTTTAGGTCCGG
Source organism: Pyrinomonadaceae bacterium (assembly GCA_041744555.1). GTDB lineage: Bacteria > Acidobacteriota > Blastocatellia > Pyrinomonadales > Pyrinomonadaceae > OLB17. The sequence goes on along the minus strand of JBGTKQ010000183.1, from coordinate 12,469 downwards.
CGGGGTATTTCGCAAACAGAAATATCTACGAAAGCGGGAATTATTCGAGAACGAAAAAATATAAAATAAATGCTCAGCCGATCTTGAGTGTAGGGGCCCGGCCGGAAAAATTAAGAGGGCAATTACGGAGAGAAGATTACAATAAAACCTATTTTTTGTAAAGTAAAAATTATACTGCTATGCAGGTTTAGTTATACCTAAGAGAATTAGCTGTCAATCATTCACGCGTTCTACATCTATAACGCCGGGAACTTGTCCAATGGAACTCAGAACGCGGTCAAGGTGTTTCTTATCAAACACTTCAACGGTCACTTCGATCAACCCACGGTCATCACGCGAGATATTCGCTTTTGCATCGCGAATTCCCGTCTTTATTTCAGCTATTGCGTTCGTGATGCCGGCAAGCATTCCTGTCCGGTTCTCAGTCGTAACCATTATCCTAACCGATTGAATCTCTTCCTTTTCACTTTTTGCCCAATCGACTTCAACTATTCGGTCTTTGTTGATCATTAGCTGCAGAACATTCTTGCACCGCTTGTTGTGCACGACAATTCCCTTCCCGAGCGAGATATAGCCGATAATCGGCTCGCCCCGAAGCGGATTACAGCACCGTGCACGGGTCGTAAGTAAATTATCGACACCCTTTACGATGATCGCATCTTCGCCTAGGCCGATAAGCTTCTTTACAGCTTTTACACTGCTTTCAAATCGCGTCTCTTTTCGGCCTTCGGGGTCGAGTTCGGCGAATTTCTCGGCACCCAAATATTTTGCAAGCACATTTCGGGGAAGCGTTTTTCCATACCCGATCGACGCAAGCAGATCTTCCGGGCGGCCAAGACCGTATTCGTTCGCAATACGTTTCATTTCAGCATCGTTGTTGATGAGCTTCTTATGCGGGATGCGGAAACGATCTGCTTCTTTTTCAAGCAACTTTCGGCCGATGTCGATCGATTCGACACGTTGTTGCTCAGAGATCCAATGCCGCACGCGGTTTCGTGCCTTTGCCGTGACAACATAGTTCAGCCAATCGCGCGATGGCTTGGAACTAGAAGTAGTCAAAATCTCGACGACATCTCCGTTCTGGAGTTCCGATTTCAGCGGAACGATGCGCCCGTTGATCTTCGCCCCGGTACAAGTGTCGCCAACTTCCGAATGGATCGCGTACGCAAAATCGATCGGCGACGACCCGCGTTGAAGCTGGATAACACGGCCCATTGGCGTGAAGGTATAAACATCCTTAGGAAAAAGATCGAGCTTCAGCGTTTCGAGAAAATCTTCAGAATCTTCACCGATCTCAGTATTTTCAACCAACGGAAGAAGAAGTTTCTCTACCGTTTTGCGCAGTTCATCAAGGCTCGCATCCTCTTCCACCTGACCGAGCTTCTTTTCCTTATATTTCCAATGTGCCGCAACACCTTCTTCGGCGATGTGGTGCATCTCCTGCGTCCTGATCTGAACCTCGAAGGCTTGGCCGCCATCGCCGATCACGGACGTGTGTAGCGACTGGTAGAGGTTGTCACGCGGTATCGCTATCCAATCTTTGAACCGCTCGGGAACCGGCGTCCACGTGTCATGAATTACGCTGAGGGTCAAATAACAATATTTTCGATCGTTTGGTGTAATGATCCGCGTGGCAATAAGGTCATACACCTGCTCGATCGCGATCTTTTGTTTCTTGAGCTTCTTCCAGAGCGAATACAGCCGTTTCACCCGTCCTTCGATCTCAATGAAGGGCACATCGTTCTCACGTAAACGAGCTTCTACAGTTGCCTTAACGCGTTCAAGCGTTGCTTCGAGCTCCGGTCGACGTATCTCGACCTCGTCCGAAAGTCGCTTGTACTCGTCGGGGTAGAGATTTTGAAATGAGAGATCCTCGAGTTCGCTTCGAACCTTACCCATACCGAGCCGATGGGCGATCGGTGCGTAAATATCGAGTGTTTCCTGTGATATGCGGGCACGCTTCTCAGGTTTGAGAAACTGCATGGTCCGCATGTTGTGCAGTCGGTCAGCAAGTTTGATCAAAACGACGCGGACATCAGTGATCATTGCCAAGACCATCTTTCGGACGTTCTCGGCTTGTTGACGTTCTTTCGAGAGATTGCTTATCTGTGCGATCTTCGTTAGACCGTCAACAAGTTGTGTGATTTCGTCGCCGAAGTACGATTTGATAGTTTCGAGATCGACAAGCGTGTCCTCAACAACGTCATGGAGCAATCCTGTTGAAACACTAACCTCGTCAAGACGCATGTCCGCCAAGATATCTGCTACTTCCAGCGGATGAACAAGATAAGGTTCACCTGACGCACGCTTTTGGCCTTTGTGGTGAAGGGCCGAAAACATGTATGCACGGCGGATCAACTCAACATTTGAGTTGGGCCGGTTAGTCTCGACCTTTTCAATTATGTCTTCGATTCGGATCATCAAGTCGTGTTATTCGTATTCTATCGAAATACGGATACCAATAGCCATGAAATTATCGAAACGCTATACAAGGAAGCTCAATAAAAATAATGCCCGTTCGGAGGAAACGGGCATTAAAAGTCGGCAATAGAAAACGAGATCGCTATTTCGTATTCGTATTTCCTACGGCTGCTGCTGCTGCTGCTGCCTGTGCGCTTGCGACACGCGCTTCTTTTTCAGTCTTAATATCGGCCGCGATCTTCTTCAACTCGTCCGACTCGGCCTTACGACGATCGGCTTCCGCCTTTTTCGCGGCAAGGTCCGCTGCCCCATCCATTTCCGCGAGACGAGCTCGTTGAATCGCAATACTTGCACGATACGAGCGAGCCGATTCAAAAGGCAGGATCGATTCGTCAAGGATAGCCAACTGATCGTCATTCAACGTTTTGATATCGACAGAATCTGCATTTTTTACAACGTCGCTCTCAAGTGCGTATGCTTGGCCAAAAAGCCTTTCCCCTTCGGCAACGCAATTGCGAAGCTTTTCAAGTTCTGCCGGATCTTCCGGCTTTACGAATTCGTAAACGTCCTTTCCGTCTTTCTTTACGGTTTTTCGGACCTTATCATTATTCGTAATATCGCCGGCGCAGGTATTGTATTCAAGGCCGAGCGAAACCAGGGCACGGGCACGGGCCGTTACGGGATACGATTCGTCCGCGGCAACTTGACGCTGCCATTCTTTCGTCGCGGCGTTTTGGCCTAAGGCGTCACTAAGGCTCGAAATCGCACTACTTGTACTGTTGACGGCGGACATCGCCGAAAAATATCGACGTTGTTCTCCCTGACCTGAACTGTTAGCCTCGTAAGCCGTTTTCGCTTCGGCAAACTCACGCAAAGCTTGTGGCATCGCCGTCTTATATTCCGCAAGAGCCCCTTCCGCCCAACTCTTGTTCTGCCGATCAGCGCTGTAACGCTGATGGAGCGTTCGGGCAAGAAATATCTGTGCAGTGCGGCCCTCCAGGGTAACACCTTCAGGGTCCCGGGCAGCCGCTTTTCGGAACAATTCCTCTGCCGCTTCGAATTTGCGGTCTTTATAAGCCGTCGAGCCATCAACCAGATTCTTTCTGGACATGACACGGTTGTAATAGGAACAATTCGTTGTAGCGATGACCGCAAATGCGATCAACAGAATGCCCCCCAAACGAGATAATCTCATTTTTGACTCCATACAATTCGTTTCTACCGACAAAGGCCTCGTGAATCTCCAAGCCTTCGGCAGACCTTAGTTTGAAAGATCGTCGATCTGAAGACCGATCGGTGTTGCCTTTGCCGCCTTCACAGCATCAATAACTCTCACCACGTCGCCGTATTTTACCGAAGTTGGTGATTTAATGAACAACGTCTTTTCCGTCTCGTTAGAATTAGGACGGCGAATGTTGTCGCGTTCACGCTGGGCGAAGATCTCATTGAGCCGGGTTGTTAATGCTTCCGGTTCGTCGATCGTTCCCTGCGGTTCGTTATTGAGCGAAAGAGCACGTGTCTGTGGATTGATCGAGACGACCAAACTCAGCGGATTGGGTTCGACAACTAAGTTGGCTTGCTCTTTCGGCTCGGCCGGGACCTTAGCTTCGAACTTGCTCGGCTTGACCGGCGTAATGATCATAAAGATGATCAATAGCACCAGCAAAACGTCGATCAAAGGCGTCACGTTGATGTTTGGCGTTGCTCCATCTTTGGAACCGCCGGATGACATTCCCATAACTTCTCCTGCTTGTGTAACGGCCCAAACTTGCGGGCCGCACTACGATTAATTGGCCGCGGGAGCCGGCACACCTTTCTTCTTATCCGCAACAAGGCCGATCTTGTCGATCTCTTGCTTACGGATCGAATCAATAGCTTTGACCACCGTGCCGTAATCGACATCGATACCGCTTTTGATATAGACGATCCGTTCTTCCGCGAGCTTATCCTTCATCAACGTCTTGATACGTTCGCCAAGTTCCTCGATCGGATACGGGTCCTTGCCGATGTAAAAGTTGTTGTTGTCAGGTATCGCGATCACGACGGAAGTGTCCTTCGTAATGTTCGAATCTTCTTCAGGTGTGTTCAGTTCCTTCGGAATGTTTACGGTTACGCCTTGTTGGAGCAGCGGTGTGACGATCATAAAGATGATCAGCAACACAAGCATGACATCCACCATTGGGGTAACGTTAATATCCGAGTTATATTCGTCGGTTCCACCGATCTTTGCACCCATGGCAATTTTTCTCCCTTGAAAAAACTAAAGGCGGCTTTATGCCTTGAGGTTCTTCGTACGCTGTTTGATAAAGTAATCGACGAGTTCCGAAGCCGAGTTCTCCATTTCTACACCAAAGCTCGTAACTTTATTGGTGAAATAGTTAAAGAGCCACACGGCAGGAACGGCAACTGCGATTCCAAATGCGGTCGCGACCAAAGCTTCAGCGATAGCAGCACCGACGGCGCCGATACCCGCGTTTTCGGCACTAGCCAAAGCGACGAACGCCCCGATAATACCCACAACGGTTCCGAACAGTCCGACGAACGGAGCAGTCGAACCAACGGTTGCAAGACCGGAAAGCCCACGCTTAAGTTCAGCGGTCTTAACTGCAATAGCACGGTCGAGAGCACGTTTCGAAGCTTCCATTTCATCAGCCGAGATATCTGAATTGCCCTGGTGTGCAGCAAATTCTTTCAGCCCCGACGATACGACCATTGCAAGATGTGAATCTTTATGGCGGTCGCTAATGTTGATGGCTTCATCAATGTTACTGCTCTTAAGTGCCTGGGCAACTTTTGGAGCGTACTGACGGGACTGTTGTTTAGCCTTGTTATAGGTCAGCCATCTTTCGATGCCGACGGCTATAAGGTAAACGGTTTGAACTAGCAGCGTGATGATCACGAACCAGCCGGGAATCGTCAGGCTGGAGATGATATCGTAGAATCCGAACGAGATCTTCCCGCCCTCACCCGCAAACAGCAAAAATGAGCCAATCAGGCTAGCAAAAAAAGTCATGGTTTTTCCTCCAAAGAATCTTGAAAAATCTATTATTGCCGAACTTTGACAAAATTTTTGGGAGAGGCTTTGAACCTCTCCCGTTTGTGCTCACAAATTAAGGAGCAACGAAATTGTACGTGATCACGCCCGAAACTTTCACCGGCTGGCCGGAAAGCATCGTTGGGCTGAACTTTGCACCGCGAGCGGCTCCCGCAGCAGCGGCGCGAAGGAGCGGATGTCCGCTAACCGCGCTTGCCGAAACAACGTTTCCGTTCTCATCGATCAATACTTGGACGGTTACCGGGCCGGACGCACGAACGGCACGAGCTGCCGGCGGATATGCAGGTTTCGGCAAGCTGCGGGCTTTACCGTTAAGCACGCCGCCAGATATCTGCTTCGGTGGTGGTTTCGGTGCCGGTGGTGGTGGTGGTGGAGGTGCTCCACCCGTTTCTCCAGATCCGCCGCCACCGTCGTTGCCGCTGTTACTGCCTGTTCCCGCGGTGTTTACACGGCCAGTATAATCGGCGGACGGAGCGTTGGCTGCATCAAAATTTTTATTACCGATCGCCGTAAACCTGTCCGGATTACGCGGCGGGATCTTGGAAGCTTCGTTGCTTACCTTATCCGGAACGCGCGGAGGAGGCTCATCCATTGTTGCGATCGCCTTTTCACGAACATCTACGTTCGGATCTTTCTGTTTGTCTTCCGGCTCTGGCTCCGGTTCCGGTTCGGGTGCTTCTTCGATCACCGGCGGTGCGACGAGTGTTTCAAGACTGAGGTCGCTTCCACCGACACCATATTCTTTCGCGAACAAGCTATAAAGGTACGCGCTGGTGAGTATCGTGACCATGATAACGAGCGTGGTCAAGAGATAGCCGCCACGTTTGGAATCGATATCAGCGTTACTTTTTGATTCGACTAATTGGTCTAACATTTTTCTTTCCTCCCGTATTCCGGTGCCAAACTTCGGGTCAAGGGGTACGAAACCTTGTAATTATCTGATGAAAACTGCAACTTCACCGTTGCAACCGATGTCAGGTCAGCAGCGCGGCATACACAGTTTGTCTACAATGAATTTGCGAACTGTCGTTCATCAAGTGCGGGTAAAACGAATCTTGCCGGCAATGCAAACAAAAATCTCGCATCCCTTTTTGAACTTGAACAAAAACGGAACTGCAAATTCTATCGATTTAATTGACCAGCAACGTAGAGAAGTCTATTTATTTGTCCAACGAAAGTCAAGAATAACTTCAACCATTTGCAAGAATTTGCAATAATTTACATTCGGAAGTTCGATTTACGAAACTCCGAGTTCATTACCGCGTAACCGGACGGCGCGTAACAGACCTCCGCGAGGCGGACGCGATCTTCGTAGTGGTGACCTCTTCCGCACCAACATCCTTCATTTCGGCTTTTCCTAACTTGCTCTGCCACCAGATCGCGATCGGGCTGGCGATCGCTATGGTCGAGTAAGTTCCGACGATAATTCCAACAAATAACGCGAGCGAAAAGCTCCTAAGCACTTCGCCGCCAAACAGCACAAGTGCGAGCACTGAAAGAAACGTAAGGCCGTTGGTAACGATCGTTCGCGACATCGTCTGATTGATCGAACGGTTCGTTACGGTATAAAGGCCTTCGCTTCGGTCAGCATTAGCATTCTCACGAATTCGGTCAAATATAACGATAGTGTCGTTAACCGAAAATCCGACCAACGTAAGCATTGCTGCCAGCACCGTCAAACCAACTTCCCATTGAAATATCGAGAAAAAAGCTAGCGTAACCAATACATCGTGGAATACTGCAACGACCGCACCCGCAGCATATGTCCAATCGTATCGGTAGGCAATGAAAAACAGCATGCCCAACAGGCCCAACAAGGTTGCGATAACCGCGGCATCTCGAAGTTGGCTGCCCGCGATCGGATCAACTGAATCGGTTCCGACGATCTTGTAAGCAGCTGCAGTATCCTGCTCAAGAGTTTGCGTTGCTTCGGCTTCCTTCCCGAACGTGTCGAGTGCTTCCTTAACGATCCTGCGTCCGGCTTCCACTTGCGTGTTACCCAACGGTGCTGCAGTAACTGCAGTGCCCGATGAATTTGAATTGGTAGCTGAATTCGTATTTGCGGGTGGAGCAGTTTGATCTTGCGCCGCCGCTTCCGTTCCGCCGATGACCGGGATCTTGATCAATACCTCATCGGACTTGTCCGTGGATTCTTGAATAACCGAATCGCTAATCCCATTAGCTGAGAGTGCGTTTCGGATCTCATCAACGCTTGGCCTTTGCCTAAACTTCACGGTAAGTAAACTTCCGGCCTGAAAATCAACGCCGAGGTTGAAAGCATCGGTGCCGCCAGGCGTCAATTGACGACCGGCCGCCGAAATTAACCCGGCAACAAGAAGCGCAATTGAGATAAAGATAAGCGGCTTTCGCCAACCCATCCAATCAACTTTTAGATCGGTAAAAAACTCAAACATTAGTTACGTGTGCGGGCTGTTACTTAAAACGAATCGCCCAATAATAAACTTAAATACTGATCTTCTTAAGATCCGGATTTCGATGAAGTATCCAACCAAATATCGTCCGCGACACAAATACCGCAGAGAAAAGGTTTATCAACAACGCGAGCGTCAACGTGACCGCAAAACCGCGAATCGGCCCAGAGCCAAAAAGGTAAAGGATCACGGCTGAAATTATTGTCGTCAGGTTAGTATCGACGATAGTGATAAATGCACGGTCGAAACCGGTAGTAACGGCTTTAGCGACGCCTTGCCCGGCACGAAGTTCTTCGCGCATTCGCTCAAAGATCAAGACGTTCGCATCCACCGCCATACCTATGCCGAGGATAAATCCTGCGATGCCCGGAAGCGTCAGAGTGGAATTCAGCATGATCAGCCCAGCCATTGTCAGCAGCATGTTCAACAACAGAGCGATCACGGCGTTGATGCCGGAGCCGCGATAATAGATGAGCATGAAAACAACAATGAACGCCAAACCCGCAAGCGAAGCGATCACACCTGAGCGGATCGAATCGGCCCCAAGGCTCGGCCCAACAGTGCGTTCTTCTAAATAGACGATCTTTGCAGGCAGAGCTCCCGAACGAAGAGTGAGGGCAAGATTCTCTGCATCGGCCTTCAAAAAGCTGCCCGAGATCTCGCCGCTATCGAAGATCTGCGATTTAATATACGCGATCGATTTGACCTCATCGTTGAGGACAACACCCATGTAGTTATTGATGTTTCGGCCGGTCCAATCACCAAACTTCTGAGCTCCCGACGGCTTGAACGCAAAATTGATCTGGTAATCGGAGTCGCCGCCGGTACGTGAAACCGCATTGGCCGTTCGAAGCTGGCTACCATCAATGACCGGGGGATAATCAACGATCACCCATTCCTTTGTTGGTGTTTGGCCGGCAGGCGTGTTCGCCGCAACTTCTTTATCCAAATACGGGTAGACCTGCTTATTCGGCGGAAGTGTTCCACCCAGCGATTGAACCGCAGCTTCTCGGGTTGGAAACCGATCGAACGGCGAAGGACTTGGACCGCCCTGGATCTTCATTAAGTACAACTTCGATTCAGCATTCAGTGTCTTCTTGATTCTCTCCGGATCGTCAACGCCGGGCATTTGAAGAAGGATCTGTGCCGAAGCCTCTGAACCATGGCGTTGGAGCGTCGGTTCGGCGACTCCAAATTCATTGATGCGGCTTTCGATTATCCTAAGTGCCTGATCAACAGCTTGATTCTTTAAGATCGTTTGAATCGTCGATGGGAGCGACCATGATACGGAACTGCCATTATTTGCCTGGTTCCAATCGACAAAATCGACCTTCGCACGGGCTGCATCAATTACAGCCTGAGCCTGATCAGGATCGGAAAGATTTATCGTTACCGAATACGTCCCGTTAGCCGCAACCACGTTGTAATCGGTGACCGGAAGTTTCGCGTCCTGTGCCGCGGTCATCGCTGCCTGGCCATTTCCTTCAGTAAGCGTTTTCAGGTAATCGTCCGTGTTTACGCGCATTAAAAGATGCGAACCGCCCTTCAGGTCAAGCCCGAGATTGATGTTCTCGGCAAGATTCGCCTTAATACCGTTCCACGTAAAATCGTTCGCGTTCGGAGCACGACGCGGCCCGAAAACCAGATAAATTCCGAGCAAGGTCACCACGATGATGATCCCTGTTCTGATCCACAAATTATTCTTCTTCATTGCTTGCTGGTCGGCCCGACAAAAGCAGCCGACGTGAAACTAATCAGCCTTTCTTCCTACAACGGCACTTTTCCCGATCTCTAAAAATGATTTCTCTGCGCTTTGAATGATAAAACTCGTATCCTTGACTTCCTTGATCTTTCCGATCACGCCGCCGTTAGTCACGACCTCATCGTTTATTTTTAAAGACGAGATCAAGTCCTGTAGCTGCTGCCTCTGCTTCTTCTGCGGCAGTATCACGAGAAAATAAAAGATCCCGAAAATGAAAACGAACGGCAGCAGTGTCCATAGAAGACTTCCACCATCGCTTTGAAATAATAGGAAAGATGCCATTGTTGAATCCATCGGATAAGACAAAAGGACAATAATATAGGGTGGAACGACGTTTTTCAAACGCGTCCGTTATCGTTCTCCTGCAATTTACTTAAAAATTCTTTTTTGAACTCGAGGAAACCGCCGGATTGGATAGATTGCCGAATGCGACGCATCGTGTCAAGGTAGAACGCCAAATTATGGTGCGAGAGCAGCGTTGCGGCGGTCATTTCGCCGGCGTTATTCAGATGTCTGAGATATCCGCGTGAATATCGTTTGCAGACCGAGCAACTACATTCGGGATCAAGCGGCTCGCTGTCAGTCGCAAATTTCGCGTTCCGAATATTGATCTTCCCGCGCGAGGTAAACACGCTTCCGGTCCGCCCGTTACGCGTCGGCATAACGCAATCGAACATATCAACGCCGTGCGAAACCGCTTCGATCAGATCTTCGGGAGTTCCCACGCCCATCAGATAACGCGGAGCGTCGTTCGGCATCTTTGGCACAGTGTGTTCGAGCACGCCGTACATTACGCTCTTTTCTTCGCCGACGCTCAATCCGCCGATCGCATAACCATCAAACCCGATTTCGACCGTGCGTTCTAGACTCTCACTTCGAAGATCAAAATGCCCGGCACCTTGAATAATTCCAAACAACGCCTGCCGTCCACCTAAGTCGGAACCACCTGCGGTGGCGGGTGGTTTATTTTCATTACCGAGCAACGAGGAACTTGCCGAAAACCCGGTATCCGCTCCCTCATTCTGCAACTCATCAAACCGCGCCTTCGATCTCGCCGCCCAGCGGATCGTCAGATCCAGACTTTTCTTCGTCGCGTCATATCCCGCATCGCCGGGCGGGCATTCATCAAAGACCATTACGATCTCGGAACCCAGTGCCGCCTGTATCTCCATCGAAACTTCCGGCGATAGAAACTGCTTGCTTCCATCAAGGTGCGAGCGAAACTCAACTCCGTCTTCGTTGAGCTTTCTAAGATCTGTAAGTGAAAAAACCTGAAAACCGCCGGAGTCAGTGAGGTATGAACGATCCCAAGTCGTGAATTTGTGAAGCCCGCCGAGGCCTCTTATTATCTCCGGCCCCGGACGCAAGAAAAGATGGTACGTGTTCCCCAGAATAATCCGAGCGTCCATCTCATCCGCAAGCCATTCGAACCGCACGCCCTTGATCGAACCTTGAGTACCGACCGGCATAAAAACCGGCGTCTCGATCACCGAGCGTCTTGTTTGAATTAATCCGGTCCTCGCTTCTCCGTCCCGTGCGGTTACCTGAAAATCAATTGGTTTCATTCTTAACAGGCTTACGCCCTATCAACGCCCAGATCTTCTCGGCTCCCGACGCTGTGCTGCTTGCAATGTTCCCGTGTTGGTCGATCAAGATCGCCGACGGTGTGCCCTTCAAGCCAATGTTACTTGCCAGATCGCTACCCTTAGCGGACACTGCAGGTGAAATGAATCCGAGTCCTTTAACCGCTTCTTCATCACCATCTGCCAGAACAAGAAGATTTGCATCGTCCGGGCCATGTGAACTATCCCATTCAGCAACGTCATCCCGCATGTTCACGCAATGCGGGCATGTCATTCCCCAAAGGATAACAAGTGTCTTTTTGCCGCCAATCGAACTTGCGGAAACGGTTTCGCCGTTTACAGACACAAGCGAAAATTCGGGCACAGGCTCTCCGATCTTCAGCGGCTGCGAGAGGCCATTCATGTTCGCCACATAAACGTAATCTTCCGTGAGATCTTTCGACCGTAGGCCTTCGATCAGATCCCGGATCGCCTTATCGCCGGTCGTTACGTAGCTCGCGATGTTCCCGTTTCGATCAACGAAAAGAGCCGCCGGCGTCCATTGAGCCTTGACCGATTCCGCGACCTCACGTTTTTCTTGGACTAACAACTTGATCGAATCAAGATCGCCGTACTTTTCTTGGTTATCTTCAAGCTTTCCGGTACTGATGAAATTAAAATCGACGTTGGCTCCGAACTCCTTCTGCCATCCGAGGATCTCGGGCATCAACGCTTTACATGGGCTGCAATCGGGGCTAACGAAGAAGAAAAGAGCAGGACGCTTTGTACCCAATACCTCGCTGCGGATTACCATCGAACCATCGAGTGCCTTTAGCGAAAATTCGGGAAACGGAGAACCGATGGCTAAACCTTCAGTCGGCGGAACACCTTCCATTCGTTCGACCTGTCCGCCGTCCTTTGCAATAACTTCGAGCAGATCGATCCGCCGAATGATCTCCGTCTGCTGATCAAAAATGCGTTTCAAATAAAACACCGCGACGGCCAACGCCGCCAACACCAGAACCAAAACGACCGTAGATGCCATACCCGTATTATTCTCGACTAAACTCGCGCCCTGTCCGTCGCTTCCCTGCACCGCTAATACAAGCGCCAAAAGTCCGAACACTCCGTTCCTTATCAAACTGCTTTTCCCGACCGGCTCACTGTGGATCTGCCCAAAACAATGACAATCCGGAGCGTTGCCCTGTGCGATCTGATAGATCATTCCGCCCAAGAA
>JBGTKQ010000182.1:0-7481 GCA_041744555.1 Pyrinomonadaceae bacterium | reverse complement strand
CTTTCGCAGATGGTCTGCAACATATTTCGCCGTCTGAACCTCGCGATTGCCAAGTTCCGGATTCGCGTGAATGTGCCGACGCCATTCGATGATCTTCGGCATCAACTTGGCGGTCGCGGCATCGATCTCGGTGCTCATGTCCACGGCAAAGGCCGGAAGCGTTACGGAAATTACGACGAGTAAAGACAAGACGAATTTTTTCATTTATTTCTCCGGAAATTCTAAGGTGAGAGATATTGTAGTCGCAGGAATGGCGCGAAACAAATGGATGAAGTACCTTTGCGGGGTCTTGAATATTGGCGTGAGATAAGATTTGCACGCAAAGTCGCTAAGAACGCAAAAAAGGTCTCATACCGCAGCAAACGTCTGCTCAAAAGACACACTCACTACCGGTCGTGTTTCTGCCCTATCGCTTCGACCACTTCTGTCAGAACACGGCCGAGAGGTCTGCCGAGGTCGCGGCCGACGCTGGTATTTACTTGAACGGCGAAGGCGATCTTGCGGTCGGGGAAATACATCATGTCGGTCATGTAGCCGGGGAAGAAACCGCTGTGTCCGTATGAGGTGCCGGCAGGTGTTTGGCGGATTATGACACCGAGGCCGTATTTCGCATCGCGGCCGAGCATCGGAGCGGCAACGCCATCAAGCATTTGCGAAAGCATGGACGGATCGAACGCCTTGCCTTCATACATCATTTTCGCCCAACGTGCGAGGTCTTCCGAGTTTGAGGCCCAACCGCCGCCGGTCCATTCGAACTGCGGATTGATCGCAAATTTGCCGTCCGTGATCATCGCGTCCTTTCCGCCGAAAGGATTGTTTGCACCGGCGTAGCCCTGGATCAGCCCGGCGATCCGCAGGCTGTCCTGCGGGATCGTATTGTTCAATTTTAGCTTTTTGGTAAATCGCCTTTTTGCTTCGTCGTAGAAATTCCTGCCCGTTACTTTTTCAATTATCATCCCGAGAACGATGTAGTTCGAATCGGAATATTCCCATGATTTCCCCGCTTCGAATGGTGCTTTTTCATCGAGCAGATACGAAAGCAACTCGGCGGGTTTCCAGAACTTGTCGGGCTGTGCCGTCAGGTCTTTTGTGAATGCATCCTTGAATTCATAGCGGACAAGCCCGCTGGTGTGGTTAATTATCTGGCGAACCGTGATGTCCTTGGCATTGGGCAAACGGGCGAACCACGGCTCGGAACCGAGATACTTTTCAACCTTTTCGTCGAGCGATATCTTCCCTTCTTTAACAAGCTGTAAAGCCGTTGCGGCCGCGAAGGTCTTGCCGGTGCTGCCGGCGAGCATTCGGTCGGTCGGCTTCATTGGCGTCTTTGCGTCGCGATCTGAATAGCCTACAGAAAGCCCGAACGATTCGCCGTTTGCCAAGACTATGCCAAGAGTCGCGCCGGGAAACTTGCCCGCTTTGTGCCATTCGTCGAGCTTCATCTGAAGCTCTTTTTTGAGTACGTTCGTACCAGTCGCAGTCATGGCTGTCTGGGCGCGAACGGAAACAAAATTGAGCAAGACAATTATTGTGAGAGATGCAAGCGCGTAAATTCTTTTCATTTGGTCTTTCTATTTTGCCGGCAGATTTAATGCGGGTTTTATCTCGCCGCGATGGCATGTGGTGCAGTTGATCGTCGGTGTTTCGCTTTTGAGATTCCTGATCGCTTTCAGCGATTCACTGTTGATCTTTGCAACCATCGCTGCCATATCGCGTGCGATCTGTTTTTGCTGTTTATCTTCGGCGTCCCATTTCTCGGGCACGTGGCAATGTGTGCAATCAACCCCGAGCGAACGCGAATAACCCATCTGCATAATTGCCGTAATGCGTCCGGCAGGAACGCCCGTCAAAATCTTAATATTCTTGAACACTTTTTCCGCGGGTTCCTGTTCGCGGCCTTTTATTGTTTCACGGATCTTTGCTACAGCGGCTGTCATATCGAATCCCGCCGATGGTGTAGGTGCCGGAACGGTTTGAGCTGACACTTCCTGCGGAGCGAAACGGCCACCGAAGCTTATGCCTAGCATGTAGATAAATGCACCTAGTGCAAAGGCGATAATAGTGATAGCCGATCTTGTACGCATTCGTCCTCTCCTTATTTCACTTTCACATATTTGAAGTCGAAGGTGGTCGTCCACGTCTTGCCGTCGTCGTTCGAACTCTCGCCGTGTTGGCGGACGTTTCCATCTGGAAGTTTTGTGAATGTCATTCTGTTTATCACCTTTCTCCCACTGGATTCGGTCACGGAATCAAGAACCATTTTGCCGTCAACCAGTCCACCAACATAGTTCGTTCGAGTTCCATTTCCGGCGACCCACGTCTGATGCCATTTGCCATCGCGGACGTCCCAGATGTTGAAGCTCTTGCCTGACGAAACGGGCGTGTTCCAATTCTCAAGGATCACGCAATCGCTAAGTATCAATTGAATACTGCTCGTACCGACGGTAACGCCTTGAGCGTTCTGCGGCGCCCACTCGCCGATCCAGAAATCGAATTGCCGATATTCGGGACGCGAACGGCAAGGATTTGCGATTCCGTCGAGCTTCTTTACTTGTTCGGTGAATTTGGCATCGTTCTTGAATGCATCAAAATCTCGATTGCCCGTAAAGTTTTCCGCTGAAATGCCGCCAAGCGTGGAGCTTCGTTCAAGCAATGCGAATAGCTTCTCCTTGTCGCCCGTTTTGGCATAGGTGCGGGCTAGGGCCGTCGCGAATACCGAGTTGGCGGAAATGTCCATCGCGGATTCAAGCGGAGCTTGGGCTTCTTTGTGCTTGCCGAGGTTGATCAGCGAAACGCCAAAACGGTAAAGAATGCCGGGATTCGTCGGCTCGGCCTTGGCGATCTTTTCATAGGCCACCGCGGCCGTTTTCCAATCAGATTTTTGATATGCAGTATTTGCCGCGACCCTTTCTTCGGCGATAATTGTTGTGCCTTGCGCCGCAAGCACCGATACAACAGCGATCGATAGAAGGCTAGCTGCAAATATGCGTCTCATTATTTCTCCATTCCCCAGCGTTTCGGGTCGGGTTTCATCGCTTTTTCTTTCTCGTTGCAATCGCCCGGGTCGATCGTTGAAGCACCGTTCGCGATCTTCCAGGTTCCCTCAACGCGTACAAGATTGAATTGGTTAACGCCGCAATGCGAGAGTTTGTCGCCGACGAAGAAAACGTATCTGCCATATACCATCGCATAGTCTCCGTTGACCTCGACTTGCGGAGCGTACATTTCCTCGCGGAGCTTAGCATCCTTGCTATTGAACATTTCAGAGAAGGCCTTGCCGCCGATAACGTCAATGCGCGTTTTACCATCCCGCAATTTGCGGATCGCCACCAATTGGTTCTCAGCTGTCCCCAAAGCGAGAATTCCGGCCGGATTTCCCGCACCCATTTCGGCGAAAAGCTTTTCAACCACGCTATATGCGGCCTTTTTATCGTCTGTTTGCGCGAAAGCACCAACGGCTGCGAACGAAAGTATGAGTAAGGTCAGTAATGTCTTTTTCATTTACCTTTTATACCGACGGGCGTGGGAGTGCCCGTGGTCCTTTTATTTTCTAGGTTGCTTCGGTGAACTTTAATCTCGGATTAACTTTCTGAAGTTCCTTCATTCCGGCTTCGGTGATCTTTGATCGCCCAACCAGCAGAACTTCCAGTGAGTCGAGCTTCTCAAAATGGCGGACGCAGGCATCGGAGACCGACGTGTCGAACACACTTATCTTCTTCAAACGTGGAAATCCGGAAATGCTTGCAAGTCCGCTGTCAGTGATCTTAGTTCCGCCGAGGAACAGTGTTTCCAATCGTCTCAAACTCTTGAGCCTTTCCAAACCGGAATCGGTTAGTCCGGTGCGGAATAGATTGAGCGTTTTTAGATTCTTGAGAAAGCTGAGATATTGCGTTCCGGCATCAGTTATACCTGTTAATCGAACGTCAACGTATTCCAGATCTTTGAATTTTAAAAGGTAACGAAGGTCGCCATCTGTGACCTTAGTTTCGGAAAGATCGACCTTCACGACTCGGGCAGCGGTCGGGCCTTCGCCCATTTCAACTTTTCCGCCGATGCCCTTAATAGTTTCTATCGCTTTAGATTCGTCTTTATCGCCCGCAATAACCGAGACGACTGATAGACATACGACGAGAGTTGTAAGTATGAATGATCTCATGATTGGTACCTCTATTTATGAATGTCCACCGAAACTAAGCCGGTGTTTTAAAGTCGTTGCCAAACATTACTCGGCAATGCAAAGCAGCGACGGCCGTGTGTGCGTATGAATAAGAAAGAAATGCACACGTTCTTCTAAACGACGTTTTGGCAGGTCAATGGTTACGGAAACTGAATGAATTTTGTAAGAATGTTTCCGTTTCTACTTGCCCGCACGAGTATCGTGATCTTTCAGTCCGCCGGCGATCTTCGGCGCTATTTCTTCAAGCCAGCGGTCGAGTTCCGCCTGCGTGTACCATTTGCCTTTGAGCATTACGCCCGAGCGATCTTTCGTCGCCGAAATGTCTTTCAGCGGATCGGCATTAAGCAAAACGAGATCGGCCTTTTTGCCTTTTTCGATCGTGCCGATCTGATCGAGCGTTGCAAAGAATTCGTGAGCATTGCGCGTGGCTGCGGCAAGCACTGCATAGTTTGAAAGCCCAGCTTCTTTTAGCGCCTGGAGTTCATGATGAACGCCAAAACCGTAAAGCCACATAAACTCCGGCGTGTCCGAACCGACAAGGATCTTTCCGCCTGCTTTGTGGATCGCCAAGATCAGCTTTTCGCGAAGCTCGATCCAACGTGCTCGTTTTTCGATCGGCACTGTATTCAGCATTCGATTCTTTTTATAAAAATCGAACCATGTTTGCTGAACCTTTGCAGGATAGAATTTGAAATCTGGCTGCTTGCGTATTTCGTCCTCGGTCCGCAGGCGACCGAACGAATTCTTCATAAAATGATGCGTCGGATTCACGAACGGGTTTGCGGCTACGGTCTTTCGCGCTATCTCCGGTATCTTGTTTTCGTCCATGTGGTCGAAGCTTTTCCAATTGTCCGGCTGATAAATATACAGGTCGGAAACGGAACCTTTCATCGGAGCATCGGCTTTGAGCAATAGCTCCATATAGCCATCGAGATGTTCGATCTGCTGACCCGCTTTCCAAGCCCTTTCAACACCGACGAATCGGCTGTCCGCATGGCCGACCACTCGAATCTTCTGTTTTGCGGCTTCGTCAACGGCTGCTTCGTAAACTTCAGCCTTAATGAATGTTGTGATCTTGATGAAATCATATCCGGCGGATTTAGATTTTCTGACGGCTTCGCGAGCTTCATCTGAAGTGTTAACGACGAAATTATTTCCTTGCTCGCGGCCGGTGAGATGCGGGCTGGCGACATATATCGTCGGCGAAAGGATCTCGCCTTTGGCTGACATACCGCGATAGTTCAATAGCTCTGGCGTACCGATCATGAACCGCACGGTTGTCACCCCATTTGCTACCATCACGCGAAGTTCGTCCGGTGCGATCTCTTCGTCGTATTCATCGCTGTCCGACAGTAGATGGGTGTGCATGTCAACAAGCCCGGGAATGAGATACTTTCCTTTGCCGTCTATGCGGACCGCATTCTTTGGGACCTTTATCTTGTTGGCGTTGCCGATCTGGGTGATCACGCCATTTTCGACAACGACCGTTTGGTTCATCAAAACGCGTTCGCGATCCATTGGGATCACATTGACGTTCTCGAACGCGACTGTCGCTTCTGATCGAGCTTGAGAAAAAGCCGCATCGCCCATTATGAAAAGAATAAGGAGGGCGAATGCGGCGTATTGTTTGATTGCGACTTTCATTTATCTAGCAGCTTGGGAAAAGCTTCCGTGGCGGCCAATGTTGAATTGCTTCATCTTTGTGCAAAGCGTGCTGGTTGGTAGATGAAGCAGTTTTGCGGCACGATTCTGTCGTCCACCGGTCATTCTTAAAGCCGTTTCGATCAGTTCGACTTCAAATTTTTCGACGCGTTGGTAAAAATCAATTCCGCGATCTGGGTCGATCGTAACGGGTTCGGTTTCGGTTGTTACTTCGTTCAGCATTGTTCTTAGTGCCCCGCGAAGCGTGGTTATTCGGTCGTCGAATCCATATTCTTCTCTGAAAACTAGATTGTCGGTTGCCATACGTAATTCCTAAATCGCGGCGATCCGTCTTGCCTGCGTAAGTCTAAAATCCCGCCACGGCGATACCATCCGGCACTTTCCCGGTTTCGACACGGCCCGTGACCTCGCCTGTGTCTAAGTTCACTTTTAGGACGGCATCAGGCTGTCCAACGGTTACAAAAGCCGTTTTTCCGTCCGCTGAAAATACGATTCCTAATGGAATACTTTCGAGCTTGAATCGTTTAGTTTCTTTCCGCGAAGCAGCATCTATGATCACGATCTCTCTTGTCGGTAGCATGGTGCAGACGACTCGTTTGCCATCCGGCGTATATCTGACGCGATAAGGGCGGCCTTTGATGTCGATCTTTGCGACAGACTTGTAGCCAACGGCGTCGACAACTTCGACCAGCCCATCGGCGTTCAAGCCGGTCCAGACCTCTTTGCCATCAGGCGAGATATCGACCGCTTCAGGCTGACGGCCCACCGAAACGTGCGTGATCTTTGACGGGCCCGCATTTCCGGCTCCGTTCGCGAATTCGAAGATCGTTACCGAATCGGAACCGATGTTCGCGGTCGTGAATTTCTTTTGGTCGGCGGTGCCGGCGACCATGTGAGTTCCGTTCTGTCCGCTGCCCATCATCCAATCGACCTTTCCGGTAGCGGTGTCGTACCGAGCGATCATGCGATTTGCTTCGGCAGTGAAATAAAGTTTTCCCGCAATAAGCTGAAGGCCGTGGGGGCGGATCAAAGGTGCAAGTTCAACGCGCTTAAGTTCTTTTGCCGTTGTCGTGTCGATGATCGAGAGCGTGCTGCCGGGAGTTTGTGCTCCGTAGTTTGCAACATAGGCAGTCTTTCCATCGACCGAAAGCACGACTTCGTGCGGGCCGTCGCCGGTCGGCACCACGCCGGTTACCTTCATCGTCATCGGATCGATGATCGACATCGTTGCGTCGTTCTTATTTAGGGCGACAAGGACCGGTTTTGTTTGGCCGATCACGATCACGTAGCCTTTGAACGCGATAATGACGCCGAAGAGAACTGTTGAAAGGATCTTTCTGGTTGTTGACATATTGATCTTTGTGGCCATTTTGACCATATTACGATTCTAGTCATCGGATAGTTTCTTGAAAACCGAAGTGTGACAAGACGCACAACCGCGTGACGAATGGAACGAATTTTAACCGCCGAGACGCTGAGACACAGAGTTTAGAGATAAGATTTTTTTTCATTGAAAGCTTCATCATCCAATAATTAGTTTGTTTTCTCTCCGTCTCGGAGTCTCGGCGGTGAGAAATCAGTTTTGATTCTCAAAAAGTTCAAGAAAGCGTTCGCGGTAGTTTCTGCTTAAAGCGAGTTCGGT
>JBGTKQ010000181.1:0-6417 GCA_041744555.1 Pyrinomonadaceae bacterium | reverse complement strand
AGCTTGCCTTCGTACTCTTTTGAAACGTGCATGTGCGGGTTGATCGGTGCATATTTGAACCGCGTGGCGAACGAATAGCGGCGGCCGCGGGCGGAGTAGATCTCGTCGAACTGTGCTTGCGTGCGTTCGAGATCGATAAAGTAGATCGGCCGGCCGAGCCTCCGGCGTTTTGGAGTTTTGACTTGAGTGAAATAGTTCTCGCCGCGCGCGATGCATTCTGCAAGCTGCGTTGCGAAGAGCGACTTCCCGACCGAACCTTCGCCTGTTAGAACGCAGAGCTCGCCCTCGCGCCAGATCGGCGGAAAGATATCGCCGATCGGCTTGATCGCGGATCGGCGAAGCTCGCGGCCGTTCTTGATGTCAAACGCTTCGGAATACGGCGTGTTCCATTGTTCGGCTGCGATCCGCTTTTTCTCTTCAAGCTCAGCGTCAGGATCCCAACCAGCCGCCGAATCGTAACGGGTAGAGTCAGAAAGGTCCAGATCTTTGTCGCTCTTTGCCATGTTCACGCGTTCGTGTCCAACGAACGTAGGCAGAAGCGTAACCTGTGTTTTATACGTGGTCAAGTGTTTTATTTGTGCAACGGCAAAATTTGAGCGGTGGTGCGTTCTATTGTTTGGGCGATAATCATTGCAATTTTCGGCGATTTCGGTTATCAATTCACAGGTGTAATTCAATAGATCGGGCCACGGATCGAGGTAGTACAACATGAAAAAGTTTTTCTCCGCGTTGGGGCTCTGCACGCTGTTGCTTGCGGGCGGTTCGGCACTTTTAATGGAACGCGCGGCCGCCGCCGAAGACGACGTGGTGATGAAGCTGCTCAACCTGCCTGCACCGCCGCCGCCGAACCCGCTTGTCCATATTAGCGGCGTGCCTCGGGATCAGGACTTTTACAACAAGAACAATCCGCCGAAGGACGATGCTGCGATCGAGGACCTGATCGATTATTGGACCGTGATCTCGGCTGGATATTCGGAATTGCGGCACATGGCAATTCCATCGCCGCGTGTAGCGGGAAGGTTGATGGCGGAGATGCGTTCTAACCCGAAGGAGGCCGTTCGGCTAGTTAATCTTTTCAGCGATAACACGGAAGGAACAGAGTTGATCAAGGACATTTACGACCGCTCGCTGGCTGACAATTCGCTGGAAAAAAGCGAGCGTGCGGCTTTGAAAGCCTGGTTAGTCGACAACAGCTCTTACTTCGCTGGTGAGCTCGAACGCCAGGCTTCGAAGGTGAAGGACGCGAATAACTATGTTACCGGGCACGATTCGCTGCTTGCGCTGACTAAACACGATTGGGACCGAGCCGAGCCGATCGTAAATCAGCTATACAACGATCAAAGCCAGCCTGTTTCGCGGATCGCGGCAACGTGGGCTCTGTATCGGCGGGCGCTTCAGGGCAGTTCGATCAGCGATGCAGACCGCTATCGCGACGAGCTAAAGGCGATGGTCGAAAATCGGAGTGCGACATATCAAATGCGTGATCTGGCGCTCGACGCATTGGTCGTCGAAAAGGAATGGCCGGGCCGCGACGAATGGTATTTTTCGCTGCTTGCGGACGAAACGCTGGCCGACATGGGAACGTACACGGGACTGACGACGATCATTCTGAATTCGCCCATCGAGAAGTACAAGGACAAGATGATCGAATTTGTCCGCAGCGAAAATGCGTGGGTTCGCGGCGCCGCGATTCGCAATCTGGCAACGATGCTTACGCGTTCACCGGACATAGAGATTATTCGGGCACTGCTTCCGTGGTTGTCAGACGCGAAGTGGTCAAATGGATCGGACGGGGGCACTCGAAGCACGTTGGTACGCGAACTTGCGAACGTAAAACTGCCCGACAGCGTTCCGGGACTTATTCAGATAATGAACGAAAAGCCGTCGCAGGAAGAGCTCGAAGAACGCCGGCAGTTGATCGAGGAAATCGATGGGGCGGCAAATGCAATGTCGAATTCTGCGACATTTCCGGCCAACACCTCGTTTAATACGATGGCCACAAACACTGTGTCAGTCAGACCGCCGATCAATGTGACCAATTCGGTTTCCCGTTCGGCGAATTCGGCAAATTACGCCACGAATGCAGTTCGGTCGATCGGGTACTCAGAAGATTTTTATCCTTTTCGGTATTCCGCACTTTTGGCGCTTGAGAAGCAGGCGGACATTCGTGCGGTCCCCGCTTTGCGAAGGCTTTTGGGTAAGACTTCCGATTGGGAACAAGGAATGGTTGTAAAGGCGATCATCGCTTCGGGCGGATTCACGGTACAGGAATTGGTCGATGGTATCGAAGCGGCTGCGAAAGCGACGGAGGATGAGGGCATTTCAGGAAGTGGTAACAGAAACGCCGCAAATGGCCCTGGCATGTTTTATGGTAGCCGCGACATTCGCGTCACGATCGGGATGGGCGCCGCTCAACTGGAATCGCCGAGCGACGAACTGGTTCGCGGCGTGGTTGACCGGATCGAATCGCTCGAACGGCGAGACCCTAAAACGGCGAACTCGATGCGGTCAATGCTGCTGAATTGGAAAGGCATTGCGGTCAACGCAATGCTGCTCCGCGACGTAAAGAACAACAAGACCACTGAAAACGCGCTTCTCAAGTTGCTTAGCTCGCGCAAAGAGATCCGCGAAAAACAGCCGAACGATATTTACGATCTGCGAACCGGAAGTGCGATCGGCATTGGACTTGCGGGCTGCATGCTAGTGGACGTTAACGACATGGCTGCCTTGCTATCGGCCGAGAATGCCGAGGCGACGATCGCGATGCTCGCGTGTGCGCGCCTAATACGTGCACAGTTGCCGATCGAACGTACGATTCCGCTGATGCGGTCTGCGAATGAGCGGCTAGCCCTCGCGGCTGAGCGATATATAGAATCCGAAGATTCTGTTCAGGCTAGAAATGCGTTTCTTGCTCGCCATCCAAACGCGGCGAAGATCACGGGCGCGACCACTAAGTTCGGCGGAAGTCCTGGCGAATACGATTTGAGCGACGGCCTGTCGGAAGTCTTCAAAAGCGTGAGCCCGTTTTACGCATCGGCACAATACGCCGGGGCAGCCGCTTACGAAGGCGATTTTTCTGCGGTTGAGAAAAAATTACAGGAAGAAGTGATCGCGAACGGCGAACTGCTCGGCGTTTATAATTACGAGAATTATTACGTTCGCATCTTTGCGGATCGCGTTGTGTTCAGTGTTCAAGAGGACGATGCCCGTTACCGTGAACGCACTTTGAATAAGGAAGAGTTCGATTATCTGAAGAACTATCTGGAATATCATCGGGTAAACGAACTCCCGCCGTTCCTTTCGTGCAGCGGTGGCTGCGAACCTCGCCAGCTTCTGATGTTAGGACGAAATGGCGGCCGCCGCGTTTTCGTAAAAGCGTCTCGGATGCCGGACTTCTTTCTTGGGCTTGACAGCTATTTTGCGGATATGGCCCGCGGCAAGCTTGCATTGAAGTACGAGGTCAGCAAAGAGATCCCGGGGCTCGAAGTTCTTTGGGCCGACGACGAACTTGCAGTGGAAACCGTGTGGAAACGCGGCGATGATACACGGCTTTTTGTGACAAACCGAAAGGTTCGTGAAAGGGTCAATAAAGAGATCGACAATGCCGTTGACGACACCGACCCTGATGATGCAGAAGAATCTGTAGATGAAGATGGCCAGCCCAGAGATGTTGTCGAACCATGGCAAAAGCAAAAGGATCTCAAGGCAAAGCGTGCGTATGAAGGCATCGGTTGGTTTGGCTTCGCAAATGGGAATTTGGCAGGAGTGCTGGCCGCTCCGGGCGAGATAATGCTTCCGCCCGTACCTGACGGTCACACGGTCGATCCGGAATTCGAACGATGGAAGGCGATCGCAGGCGGCGTTGAGATCCGCACCGATGAACAAGGTATTTATAAGTTAGCAGCGGGCAAGTTAACCAAGCTGCACTCCGGACACTATGACTTTCCGGTCGTTTCCGACAACGGTCGTTGGGTGCTTGCGACAAAACGCGATGATGAGATCGGGTCGCATGTCATTCGCATCAATCTTCAGACCGGACGCGAAACGCGGGTCGACCTAGTGGAAAATC
Source organism: Pyrinomonadaceae bacterium (assembly GCA_041744555.1). GTDB lineage: Bacteria > Acidobacteriota > Blastocatellia > Pyrinomonadales > Pyrinomonadaceae > OLB17. Next base: position 2,348 of record JBGTKQ010000181.1, on the reverse strand, counting down.
CATCCGATCAGGCGATCGTTTATTTGCCTGCCGTCAATCGTTTTCTGCTTGGTTCTGAAGATTACAGCGACTACGATCACGAGTACGAGAGTGAAGAAACGACCGACGATGGATTCGCCCGGCCCGCGTTTATGAAGAACAGTCTTGTACTGCTCAATCCGGACAACGGACTTTTTCAGCCTGCACCGGGCGAACTTGAACCGCTTCTGCATCAATCCTTTCGCAAGCTTCAAACGACGGGCAAGCCCAACGAATTCTGGGCGGCGATTCCGGACGAAAATAAGAACGAAACTGTTGTCGGTTTTTACAACGCCGCGGTGTTCGGCTTTAAGCCGGTGATAAAACTTCCGAAGATCTATTTCGACAGTCTCGATATGTGGGTCGATGGCGGCAATCTCTATTTCGTTTACAAAGGCCACCTGCTTTCAGTACCCTTGCCGGCGAAATAGAACTGCAAATATATAACGGACAATCGTCTATATTCTGATGGAAGGCTTCTGGAAAAAACTAGGGTTTACTGCGATCGGATTGATGGTTTCGTCCGCTCTCGCTTGGCTTGTAATCTATCCGTACGTGATCTTGCCGAAGCTCGGTACCAGCGAATACAGCCCGCCGCAACTACTTTCGCTTGTGCTGGTCGGGTTCTTTATTACGCTGATCGTACTTGGGGCTACTATCAGGAACGTGCGTGAATTCTTGATAATGGCCGCCTTTTCCGGGTTGTTGCTCAAGGTCCTTGAAGCTCTTTGGTCGTTCGTGGTTCCATACGCATCACAAAGCGCTGTCACACAACCACTGGAATTTTGGACGCTCGGCGTGATCTTTTCGATCGTCTTCGCATCAATTTTAATGCTGATCGGGCTACCGTTCGGCTGGCTTTTCCGCCGATTCCGAGTTCCCGAAACAAACTAGCTAGTGAAAGTTTCCTAAGATCTCGACCATCGACCACGTCTCAAACCCATTCTCTTTATCAACCAAACCGTCAGATCATTCACACCATCCGGTCGAATTTTGTGAAACAAATGCATACAGTTTGAGTGTAAGTTGTTGATTCTGTTGGCCGGGAATGGTTCTTGCAGTCTTTATCCTTGAACAATCAATTAAGAAGGATTGCTAGGGGGAAATATGCGATCAAGATTCAGAAAAATACTACTCGGAACAGCCATCGCGGGCGTTTTATTTACAGTCGCTGGCGATGCGTCCATTTTTGGCCAAGGCCGAGGTAAAGGAAAAGGTGGAGATGGTGGAAATCGCGGTGGCCAGCAACAAAAGCAACAGCCGCAAAAGCAAAAGCAACAGCGGCCCGAACGAGCCGAGCGTGCGCAGCGTCCACAAGAACAGCGGCCCGAACGTGCGCAGCGTCAACAGCAGCAACGGCCGGAACGAGCCGATCGCGGACAGATGCAACAGCGGGTCGAACGTCCGCAGCGTCAGCAGCAACGCCCGGAACGTGCAGATCGAGGCCAGATGCAACAGCGTCGAAACGAGCAGGAAGCTCGCCAACAGCAGCAAAGCGATCGAGGTTCACGCCGGCAACAGATGGAGAGCGACCGTCGCGGCCAAATTCAACAGCGGAGAAGCGACCGCGATTCTAAACGTCTGCAGGTAGAGAGCGATCGTAGGTCTAGAATTCAACAAGATCGATCGGATCGCGGGTCTAGGCGTGAACAGATTCAGAGCGAAGAACGAGCGCAGGATAACGGCCTCTGGCAGGGATTTCCGGAACGCCGCGATCGACGCTACGACCGCGATGAGCGGCGAGGTGATCGGCGTGCCAATAGGCGCGAAGATCGGGCCGAACGATATGATGAAAATAGAAACGATAATCCGAGAGCCCGTTGGAATCGGGATTCAAACGGCACACCAGCGTGGGCAAATCGGAATTACGAGCGTCCGGCATACAATCGCGAACGACGTGAAGACCGTCGTGAGCGACGGTTTGAACGCAAGGTAAACCGAGTGTTTACGGGCGGCTGGCCGAACAGTGTGTATGCGAACGACGATCGTTATAACGAACGAGACTATCGAGATTATGATCGATATAGCTATCGAATGAGGTCATATAACCGCGACGATGATGACCGATATTATTCGCGGGATCGTTACCCTTACCGGGATAACAGCTACACCTATAGAGTGATGCAGCAGTATTTTCCAGTAGCAACTTACGTCGGATACGGAACCCCCAACTATTCGACATACGAGCCTTTCTACAGCTCGAACTATGGTAACTATTCGAATCGGTATTACGGAAGTTATCGATACGACCGCCAGCCGCAATACTACGATTTTGGATACGACACACCGTATTATGGTAATGCGAGCTACGATGACGGCTACTATGGAAA
>JBGTKQ010000180.1:0-15345 GCA_041744555.1 Pyrinomonadaceae bacterium | reverse complement strand
ATGTTCGCGGACGAAATGATCTATTTGCAGTTCACCAACCTTTATCCGCCGTACACCCAGATCTTGGTGCCGGCCGGGTTATTGGTTCTCGCGGTTTTCGTCGCATTTGTGCAGACGCTAGTGTTCACGTTGCTTTCGTCGATCTACATCAGCGAAGTTACGCACGACCACGATGAGCACCACGACGACGAGCACGCAGGTGAACATCACGGCGACGCTGCTCCGGCAGCCGCTTAAGAAAAGTTTGGAGTTCCTGCTTTAGCAGGCCTCCGAAATTCGGGAACGCCAGCTAAAGCTGGAATTCCGATTGATAAGAACCGATTTGAAAACTTGCGATTTATAGCATTAGATGCCCAAAGAATGTTGGGCTTCTGAAAGATATGCCCGCACGCTACAGGCGGCTTGACTCCAACGAGAGTAGAAATCAAGCAATACCGGAAGCGAGGCGAAATAATAAAAGCCAAGCAAGTTCTCAGGAACGGTTCTCCATAGAAAACGTAAATATAGACAGGAGAATAAAATGAACAAGTTCAAATATTTTGCATATTCAACACTCGCACTCGCTCTTATGTCGATGACGACAATGGCACAGGCTGGTGCGGCTGACAACGATTCAACCGTGCTTTCGTCGAAAGCGATCGCAGGCGGCATCGGTTTCGGTCTCGCAGCCGGTTTGGCTGCTATCGGCCAGGGCCTCGTTGGTTCGCGTGCTGCGGAGGGAACTGCCCGTAATCCCGGCGCCGCTGGTAACGTAATGACAATCACGATCATCTCGCTCGCACTTATCGAGTCGCTCGTGCTCTTCGCTCTAGTTATCGTTTTCGTTAAACTTTAATTGGTAGATGGAAATTGGAAATGCGGGCCCGGTCTTTGGACTTCGGCCCGCATTTTGTTTAGAAATGTCGGCAAATTTCACTGGCTTGAACGTCAAATATTGCAACCTCTCGGCGGCAATATCGTTCTAAAAACTGATGGCACAAGATCTTACAGGCAACATTATTGCGGATAAATATCGCCTGGACTCGCTTTATCGAGCCGGAGCCGAATCCGATCTCTATTCCGCAACGCATCGTTTGATGGACAAGAAGGTCACGATCCGCGTGCTCCATGGCCGCTTTGCTGCCGATGAAATTGAGCGCGAACGATTTTTCGAACGATCAAAACGCGAGTCTGGCGCAGGTGCAATTAGCCTTCCGAATGTTGTTGATTTTGGTACTGACCGCGAAGGTTTTTCCTACTGCATTTATGAAGCGTTCATCGGCGATACGCTCCGCTCGGTACTCGAACAAGACGGCAAATTTCCGGTTCACAGTGCCGTTTCAATCGCCCAACAATCTGCCGCGGCTCTTGCCATTGCTCATTCGGTAGAGATTGTTCACGGAAATCTTTCGGCTGAAAATGTCCTGCTTTCGAATGATTCTGATGGCAACATCGTCGCACGAATTATCGATATTGATACACCGAATCCGATCCTTGCCGAAAAGGAAAATGCTACTGCTCTCGATTTTGCATATCTTGCTCCCGAACTTTGTGCCGGATCGGATAAGGCCGATCAGCGAACAGATATTTATTCGGTAGGCGTTTTACTGTACACAATGCTGGCGGGTGTGCCTCCATTCACGGGCGAAAAACCGACCGAGGTAATGCTCAAGCATATCGAGGAAATGCCCTCGCCGCTTTCAGCGTTTAGGTCCGATATTCCTGATGGCCTCGAGCCGGTAATTTTACAAGCACTTTCGAAGAATCCGGAGATGAGGCAGGCTTCGGCAACTCAACTCGCCGATGAACTCGCCGCAGTCGGCACCGTTCCGGAAGCAAAGGCAAAAGCTGCAACCGGCGGATTCTGGAAAACGGCGTTGATGATGCTGTTTGGTGTCGGCCTTCTCGCGTCCGCTCTCATTTACGCAACGCGTGTGAAACAGACCGATCCGATAACAAGTTTGCAGCCCGATGCGAACGGCCAGCCCGTTCAGCCGTTAAATCCGGCAACAGGAATTGAGGAGCGAAATCTGGCTTCGCTACCGGGCGGAACGGACGTTAACAGTAATCTGTCGATGGCTCCGGGCACAATGCCGGGCGGCGACGGTTACGATCCGTGGGCAAACGCTCCGACGCTTCAGCCTCCGAGTGGTACGTACACGATTCCCTCCGATACCGACAGCCCGTTCACAATGGATCCGGGTTGTACGATGCTGCCGAGCGGACTTGTGATTTGCCCAACTCGAATGCCGCAGGCTGAACCGACGCCGCCGCCGCCGCGAACGCCTTCAACAAATACTAATACGTCACCGCGACCCATTCTAACGCCGACGCCGGCCGCCCCGGTTCGAACACCAACGCCTGCCGCTCCGCCCGCAAATCAGCCCGAAACACTGTAGGCAGAATTGCCAAAGTAGTGAGATTTTTTAGGGTCGCACAGAAGCAATATTACAAGGTATAATTCTACGTAAGTAGTTATCTTACGATCGCACCCTTTGCGGCCGGCGGAGCGAAAATGCTGTTTTGGATCTCGGTATTGTGTTTTACCTCATCCAAAGTAATGACAATGTCGAACTGCGGCAGTTTGGTTACGGTGCGAAACGGGAATTTTATGCCGTCAACTTCACGATAATCTGAGAGCATAGTAATCGTCTTTATTCGACCAGCAGGGCTCGCGGCAGTCATATCCGAACGAACTAAATAACCGGTCTTGAGGTCGAAATAAAGTATGTCAGGATCGGAACCTGCAAGCGTTCCCATAAGTACGTAGGCATCCGAGCCATCTACGGCTTCAATTCCCGTATTCTCTAGTTTTGTGTAGGCATTGCCAAGATCTTGATCACGATAAAATGCTGCGAGCATTCTTTGACGAGCGAGTTCTTCGCCTGTGAGCACTCGGTCGCCTTGGATCGGGTCACTCGCCCAGGCGGTAGTGCCGTCGTAGCCTTGGACGATATCGCCCAAACCCGAAAGCTTCATTACCGTTAGAGTCATTGCGTCAGGCTTTGCAAAGCTTTCGACCGTACCGGAAATGTTCGCCTGATCGATCATCGCCTTTCCTCGGTAAATGCGGCTCTTGATCTTCATTGCCGCCTCGCGGCCGCCGATCGCTTTTGAATAAGCTGCAAGGACTTGACCGGCAGTCGGCAATTTGGCCGCCGATCGGGCGACCGTTTGGTTTCCCGACGGTACGATCGCTTTTTGCCCCGATACTGAAAATGATACTGCTAACAGAAAGACCGAAACGTATAGTGTTTTAATGCTCATAAGATTTATTTCATTATTAGTTCGATGGCTCGTTCAAGCTGGCGATCACCGCCGGCCAGTAACGCTTTTCGCGTTTGAGCGATGCTGACGTCGGGAGAAACGCCGCGGCCTTCGAGCAGGACGTTCTTCGGCGTTCGGTAATCGGAAACTGCATATTGAAAGAGTACTCCGGTCGGAAGTGTGTCGAAGATCGAAGGCAAAACGCCACCGGCAGTGGTTTCACCGATGATAGTCCCGCGACCGATGTCTTGCATCCCGCCGGCGAAGACTTCGCTCGTCGATCCGGTTCCATGATCGGTCAATATCAAGACTTTCCCCGAGAATGGATCTGTCTGTGGGTAGGCGATGAAATCCATTGCGCTATCACGCGTTCGCATGGTGCCTAGCGACTTTTGTTCACGTAGCATTAGCCCGGCAAGTCCTGGTGCCATGCCGCCTATTCCGCCCGGATTTCCGCGAAGATCGATGATCAACGCTTTTGTATCGGAAAGCTCCCGAACGGCCGTTCGCAGTTTGGACATTTGCGGCATTATCCACATATTGAAGCGAATATAGCCGATGTCGGGTGCAAGCCGTTTTGATTCAAAATGCACCTGTTGCGAAGGAAAATTGCCGAACGGCTGCGACATTTGTCCGGTGAACTGGATACGTTTGATGATGAAACTAAGCGGAATATCCTTCTCGCCGAGCATTTCGACCAACACATCCGTTCCAGGTTTCCCGTTTAATTTTGCTTCGAGATGGCGTTCGCGATAGATCTTGCGGGCAGCATCGTTGATCGATCGTCCTTCGAGCGATTTATCAAAGATCTTGAGAATCTCCGTCGCGGGCCGACCGTCGATCTTTGCAAGAACAAAACCGGTCTTGACTCCGGCTTTTGCGGCCGGCGAACCTGCGTCGATACGGTTCACGACCGGCTCGCGATCGAGCATAATAATGTCGATCCCGGCATATCCGGTTTCACGATTGATCTGCTCAGCCGTCAAATTCTTCGGGTAAATGCCGAAATGCGAAAGCTTTAGTTCGGCAAGCATTCTTCGCAAAACGCCGTGAAGTTCGTCGTCGGTCGCGGCCTTTTTGGCGAGCGGCTCGTATTGTTCGCGGACGCGTTTCCAGTCAACCCCGCCAAACGTCGGGTCGTAATGTCTTTCGTTTATCGTGTTCCAAACCTTTTCGAACGATGCAATGCGTTTTGAGGCTGCGTCAACAGGATCAGAAATTGCGACTACCGGCGATTGGCCAATGAGAACGGACGACGAGAATGCGAAAAGAAGTGCGAGTACGAGAAACTTGGTTTTCATAACTTCTGGCTTGGGTTTAGCCGTTCAATGAATACGACGATTCGCCCGTTTACGTTTCAGCTTTGAGTAAAGAACTACTAAGGGATATATTATCAGGTCATAAGTCATAGTATTTACGTTTATTTTTAATCATGAATTTTTCTGAGAACATTTTAGAATTGGTAGGGAACACGCCGCTCGTGCGTGTCCATAACATTACCAAACAGCACAAGATAAAGGCACAGGTTTACGCCAAAATGGAAAGCCTCAACCCCGGCTATTCGGTCAAAGACCGAATCGGCATTTCTATGATCGATGCGGCCGAAAAAGAAGGCATCTTGAAAAAGGGCGGAACGGTCATCGAGGCAACCTCCGGAAATACCGGTATTGGGATGGCGTTGGTCGCGGCGGTGCGTGGGTATAAGAGCATTTTCGTACTGACAGACAAGGTTTCGGTCGAAAAAATGCGGTATTTGAAATCGCTCGGCTCAGATATTGTTGTTTGCCCGGCGGCGGCGAAACCGGGAACGCCGGACCATTACGTGGCGACCGCTAAACGAATTTCATTGGAAACACCGAATTCTTTCTATCCCGATCAATACAACCATCCCGCTAATCCTGCGGCCCATTATGCGACGACCGGTCCCGAACTCTGGCGAGATACGGACGGCAAGATCACACATTTTATTTCCGGCGTCGGCACGGGCGGCACGATCAGTGGAACCGGACGGTATTTAAAGGAGATGAATCCAAAGGTAAGGGTAATCGGCGCCGATCCGTACGGTTCGATCTATAAGACGTATAAAGATTCGGGCCACGTTCCAGAAGCGACTCCCTATTTGGTCGAAGGGATCGGGCAAAGCTTGCCAACCGGTAATGCCGATATGAGCGTGATCGACGAGATCATAAATATCACCGACCGGGAATCGTTCGATTATGCACGACAGCTTTCGCGGCGCGAAGGCATATTCTGCGGCGGATCGACGGGCACGAACTTTGCCGCTGCACTAAAGGTAGCGAAAGATCTTGATGAGAATGCGGTGATCGTGTTTATTGTTTGCGATACGGGGGAGCATTATCTGACGAAATTTCATTCAGATGAATGGATGAAAGAAAAACTTTTACTCGAACCGCAGCGAATTACTGCGGGTTTGATCAGCGAAACGAAAAACTCCGGTGCGCCGGTGGAACTCGTATTCTGTTCGCCAGATGAACTCGTCAGCGAAGCCTTGAGGAAGATGGACGAGGCAGGCGTTACCCAAATTCCGGTGATCGAGAGCAATGCTTCGGTCGGCTCTTTGCGCGAAAGCCATGTGCTCGCAAAGCTCCTACAGGATCGCGATCTGCTCGATGGAAAGGTCGCAGACGTTATGGATAAGAGTTTTCCGGTAGTTGAGGTTGATACCAGTATTTCGGAAATAAAAACAAAATTGCAGAAACATCCGGCGGTGTTGATCGAGGATTTTAAGCGTATTACCGGCATAATCACGCGTTCGGATGTGCTCGATCTTGGAAAGTAGAACTAGTGTGGAGGTTCGAGGAGAAAAATGAGCGACGACACCCCCAACGGAATTGCGAAAGCACCAAACGGCGAAATCGGTATAGATGACGATCTGGACAACACGCATTCGCAAGGCATTTCGCCGAACGAAACAACTGCCGGCGGTTGGCAGATGCCGGCGCCTGTTTTTCGGCAAACTAGCGGATATCTTCCCGAAGGTTTTGAAAAGCAGTTCGGAATTGCCGAACAGGCTCAACCCGTCGGCGAAGCAATTGCCGAAGCAACTACCGAAGCAAGTATCGAAGTAACGGCACCTGAGATCGAGGCGATCGAACCGACCGAACCAGTAGAGCCAGAAGCTAAAGTATCACCACCTTCTGTATCCGCTATTGACATTGAACCGCAGCCGGATGTGATCGCTGAGCTTGAGTTGGACGAAGAAATGCCAGTAAGCTCTGCGCCACCGGTAAAAAAGAAGAGCACTGTTGGCCGTATAATCCTGACGATCCTTGCCCTGATCGTCATCGCCGCACTTACTCTAGTGTTCGCAGTGGTCGTCTGGTATTTACTTACGCCGCTGCCCGAATCAATCATCGACTAGCCGCAAAACGCAGATCTTTTGTTCGTCAGAACATGGCGGCGGGCGAACGCGCGAGCCGCATTTTCTGTTGAATGCGTTCGCAGAAGAATTCGAAACTATGCCCGAGGTAAGACTTCAATACGGTGATAAAGAGTTCTTGATGGGAGCTGGTGTTACGACCATCGGCCGCACCGAGGATAACTTTATATCGTTTCCCGAGGATTCGAACGTCTCGCGATATCACGCTGAGATCGAATCGCGAGGCACCGAGTACTGCCTAATCGACCTAAACAGCAGCAATGGCACGACGGTCAACGACAATCGGGTTTCGGGCGAAGTTTATCTCAAGGACGGCGACGTGATCGTGTGCGGCGGCACAAGCACGATAAATTTTGTTGCGATAAAGGAACCGACGAACGCCGACACTGATAAAGCAGAAGAATTGGCCCCGGACGTTGCCGATGAGCCGCCCGCCGTTCCCACCGAGCCGAAAAGTGACGTGGCAGCCGCTTCATCAGTCGGTTCAGGGAAGCTATTGTTGATCGCCGGAGTGATATGTTGTGTGGCGATACTGTTCGTTGCTGTCGCAGTGGGAGTTTATTACTTTAGCGGTTCGTCTTGTTCGGCGACGGCGGCGATCACAAGTCCTGATGACCGTTCGGTGATCGACAAATCGACCGAGATCGAGATCAATTTGAAAAACGGAAGTTGCGTTGCCCAGGTCATTTATACCGTTAACGGAACTCCTTTTGCGAGTTCGACCGAACCACCTTTCACGACCGCAATTAATCCGGGAAGTTTTCCCGATCTTGCCGATGGGCAAGATCAAGCACTTGGCTTAATTTTGGTTGATCGGCAAGGCAATCAGATGCCGCAAGCAAGCCCGATATTTCTTGGGTTTGAAACACGCAGACTAAAAGCACCCGAACAGGAACCGATAATCGTCACCGGTCCGACCGAACCAAGTCAACCGACGACGAAAGAGATCTCGCTTATCGAGATGAGTCAGTTGGCGGGCGGCTTGGCAAAGCAGCTTTCCGGCGGACGGCCGTACAACGTGTCAAATCCACAATTTTTGAAAGAAGTTCAAAAGCGGACTGCTGAATATTCGAAGGACGGTTATTTCGCAAAGGCGAGTAAATATCGCGACGCGATAAATGTTGCATATGTGCGAGAGCAGAACCTGGACGCTCAGCTCGGATACTTGCTTGCAATGAGTCGTAGCGGGTTCGATCCGGCAAAAAAAGGAAGCGAAGAAGGACTTTGGCGAATGACCAATGACTTCGTTACGTCAAATAAGTACAACGGCCTTTGCGGTTCGGAAACGATCGGAGACCCGGCTCAGAATTGTGCGGCGAAAGCTTCGGCATTATATATGAAGGCGATCGTGCTCGGCGTTTTCGAAGGCGATATGCTTTACGGCGTGGCTGCATTTGGTAAATCGACCTCGGATGCGGCCATTTGGAAGGCTTCGCTTCCGGCGGATCGTAGCGATGTTTGGAACGCGATCCGGACGGCGCCCGAACGAGAGCAATTGATCCGCTTTTTTGCTGCCGGAATAGTTTCGGAAAACCCGCAACGGTTTGGATTGAAGAATGACCGTCCGCTATCGGAATTGTACCGGTTGACGATGTAGAATAGTGCCGTATGATAGAGGTCGTTCTGATATATCCAACGCCGGAGGGATCGCGTGAGATCGAGATTACGGGCGAACGAACGAGCTTTGGCCGCGGCAGCGAAGCCGACCATCGTTTTCCTGACGACGGTCTTTCTCGACTGCATTCAACGATATACCTCGAAGGCGAACGAGTTTGGATCGTCGATGAAAATTCGTCGAACGGAACTTATGTAAATGGTGCAAAGGTACAGCCCGCAGGAACTCCGCTCCGTGATGGCGATTCGATAAAGATCGGCCATCAAACCGTCATTCGCCTCCGAGTACAGGAAAAACCAAAGGAACTCGCGATGGAGCCCGCTAGCGTCGTCGCTTCGTCAAACGGCGGTTCAAGCAAAACATCAGTCACCGGCCCGATAAGCATTTTCCCCATTGTTCTGATCGCCTTTGCGCTGTTATTAGTTAGCACATCTGTTGTATTTATTGCTTTCCAAATTTTCAAGAAGGATCGAGGCGAGATCGTTCAAAATAATTTGTCTGATGATGATCCGCCGCCAATAAAAGACAACGACCCTAGATCCACACCAAGCGGAAGCTCCAGCAAAGTTCCAAAGACCGACGACATTCCGACAGGAACAACTAACGGATCAACGGTTCCCGGTGGAACGACCGGACCAACGGTGAAACCGCCCTATTCGATCCCGGCCGGGAAAACATATCTTCAATTATCCGAAACGGAGAAACGCGATTATCTCCGTGACCGTTCGATGCGGATCGCGCAGGTTATCGGCAATAATAGCAGCGAAGACATACCGGCACTCGCGATCGATCGTATCAAGGCATTTACGGATGCGTTTGCCAAGCGAGGCGGCGTAAAGCCTCTCGGCGGCTGCAAGTTTGGTGATAATCTTCAGGCCACGTATGAACGTGCGAGCAAAAATGCTCCGTTTATTGTACGGGCCTTTAATGAAAAAGGCATCGATCCGCGTATCGGGTTATATCTTGCAATGATCGAATCGGAACATTGCGTTTGTCTGCAAAGTCCGACCGGACCGCTGGGAATGTTCCAATTCACAAAGGCGACTGGAGAAAACCACGGTCTGAAAACAAAGCCAGGTGCATCGCCGACCAACCCGGACGAGCGCTGCGAACCGGAACCTTCGGCGCGTGCCGCGGCTTCTTACATGAAAGCTCTTACGGGCCGTTATGGAACCGGGCCATCGAGCGTTCCGCTTGCGATCGGCAGCTATAACAGCGGCGAAGGCGGGTTGAGTTCAAATCTGGTCAAAGCTCTCGAAACTAATACAGGCCTCACGCGTGATTTCTGGACGCTGATCGCGAACGGCGACAAACTTTCAAAGCAGTTTCAATCAGAGAACTTTAAGTACGTCCCCAAATTCTTTGCGGCGGCGATAGTCGGCGAATATCCGCAGGACTTCGGGCTGAAACTACAGCCGCTTTCTACTTATTCAAACTAGCCGCAGATGAAAACGCTTTGGCTCAATTTCAAAGATCAGAACGGCGACGAACAAAGAGTTCCAGTCGAAGACGATGCGTTTACTATCGGCAGGCATTCCGCGAGCGGGCTTTGCATTGTCGATAGCAGACTTTCGCGTGATCACGCCGTTATCGAAAAGCAAGGTGCGAAGTATCTGATCTCAGATAGAGGCTCGTCAAATGGAACAAAACTGAACGGTGAAGAAGTGCTGACAGCGAGTGAGATCCGCGATGGCGACGAGATCAATCTCGGCGGATTTTTGATCAAGGCCGAGCTAGCTGAAGTCGAACCGCAATCAACTCCGCCGGAAGCCGAAGTTGCTGAAAACCCTTCGGCCGCTGAATCACCGCCGACTACGCCGCCTGTTCAGAAAACCAAGAAAAAGAAAGGAATGCCGACGTTGCTGCTGCTCATGATCCCGATGTTCGCGATCGTGATCTTGCTATTTGCCGGTGTTCTGATCTACGTATTAGTCACGCGAGATTCGGGTAAACCAAAGAACACGATCGTCGTTCAAGATCCGTCGGGCGATGATGATATTGACGACGATGGACCAAAGAAGCCGCCGAAAACTCCGGTCGCCGGTCAACCGACACCGGACAGCGGCGGGACGACTAACGAACCTCCGGGCGGTGGATTGACGCCTCCGCCGACGATCAGCCCGACGGCCGTTGTTGAAGAAGCAGGGGCAAAATTCCTGCGGGCGATCGCCCACAACGAGCCGCGAGCGTTTTTGACGTTAGAACAAGCGAAGCGTGTCGATGATAGAGCCAAAGGAATGAAGGGATCGGCTGGCATCGCTGAAAATATAAATAGTGCTAGGAAGAACTCGAAAGCGATCGCGGATCTGGCCTCGGCTAACAATCTGAAACCGCAATTCCTCGCAGTTGCAGCGATCGCGAAGCTTGGCAGCACACGCGGAGATGTTGTCGCCACGGCTAAGTCAATGGCAGAGGTTTTTGGAAAACTTGGGCCTCACATCGGAACGGAGCGTTCTGACGATGCTCTTTTAATGGTCGCGGCGTACGATCAAGGTGTCGCCGGCGAGACAATGAAGTTGCGAAATATGCTTCAGGCACTTGCCAATGACAATCCGGAAAGCACGCGTGAGATCAGAACGATCTGGTTCCTCGAAAAAGAAGGCAAGATCACGAAACCGGAATTTGAACGAGCCCTTACATTTCTCGCCGTCGGTACGCTTACGCAAAATCCGAAAGCCTTCGGCGTCAATGCCGAGGCACTTGCATTATGATCGACGTTGAAATTGACCCTTTGAGGTAGAATTCATGACAAATGACGAATGGGTAACCGGCAACGTGGCCGTAACGATCGCCGGCGTTCCGTTGGAAATGCAGATGACCGTTCCGGCGAAACCGGTGAAGGCGCATAGAATGCTGCCCGTTTTTCAGCAAATGGCGAATGCTCTTGTCGATGTCAGCGTTCAGGCTCTTGAAGGCGAAGGAAAAGCGATATCGTGCAAGGCGGGATGCGGAGCTTGCTGTCGACAGCCGGTACCAATTTCAGAAACCGAGGTCTATCAGATCGCCGAACTCGTCGAAGGGATGACCGAACCACGGCGTTCCGACATAAAGAAGAAGTTCGCCGACGGTGTTGCACATTTCGAAAAGATCGGGTGGTTCGATCGTTTGAATAAACACCACGGAACCGGAAAGGCAGCAACAACCCCAGACGAATTACAGGAAGCGATCGGCGTCGTTCTCGATTATTTTTACGAGGGCGTGGCGTGTCCGTTTCTTGAGAACGAAGCGTGCTCGATCCATTTGAACCGACCGGTTTCATGCCGTGAATATCTGGTAACGTCTCCGGCTGAGCATTGTTCAAAGCCTTCGGCACAGACAGTAAATGTCGTCGAACTTCTGATCAAACCATCGAGAACAGTTCGAGCGACCGGATCAACGGGCAAACTTGCTTCGGCCGGATTTCTGACTTTGATCAGAGCGCTCGAGCTTGCCGAAAAAGTTCCGGAATCATTCGTTGAAAAGACCGGCGAGCGGTGGATGGCCGATTTCTTTGGGCATTTGGCTCAAACGCCTATCCCGAAGAAGGGCATTAGTCCGCCAAAAGTGAAACCTGCAGCACCTCGCCCGAAACGTAAGCGAAGATAGGAGTTTCACCTTTCTTAAAACATTCTTAACGCCTGTTTACTAATTTTCGGTCTCGTTTTACTATGAACGTCTAACTCTATGAGCAATTACCGAAAAATAGTCTGGAACGAAGGAATGCTCCTTACGCCGCATCACTTTCAGCAGTTCGACAACTACCACGAAGAGCTGCTGAATTCGCGGGTTCGTTCGATGATGCCGTTCGACTATGGTGTGCTTGATCTTCGGGTAAACAGCGAAGCGATCGCCAACGGTAATTTTCAGATAACGAATTGTCGTGCAGTAATGCCCGACGGGCTGATGGTAAACGTTCCGGATGCCGAAGCGGTGCCCGACATGCGGCCGGTTGGCGACCATTTTAAGGTCGAGAAAGATAAGCTCGGCGTGCATCTCGCGATCCCGGCAAGAAAGATCGGCGAGGCAAATTTTCAAGCAAACGGCTCGGCGGCGAGCAACAATTTGCGATATTTGCAGGAAGGGACGCTTGTAAAAGACGAGACTAGCGGCGCCAACGAACAACCGCTTGCCTACGCCAAGAATAATCTAAGAATACTGTTTGACGATGAACTTCGAGATGGGTTTACATCGCTTAAGATCGCCGAATTGCAGCGAACGCCGACCGGACAGCTAAAGCTTTCAGACGATTATATTCCGCCGATCTTGAAAGTTTCGGCGTCAGTTTGGTTGGTCAATATGCTTCGGCAGATGGTCGAAATTTTGATCACGAAAAGCGGAAGCCTTGGCGAGCAAAGACGTGCGAGCAATGCATCTTTAGCAGATTTCACGACGTCCGAAGTCGCGGTATTCTGGCTGCTGCACACTATCAATTCGTCGATCCCAACGGTTTCGCATTACTTTCGTTCGCCGCTTCTGCACCCGGAAAAGCTTTATCTTGAAATGGGAACGCTGGTCGGTAAGCTGATGACCTTTTCGCTCGAGGTTCATCCCAAAGACATCGTTAAGTACGACCACGACGACCTTTATTTCACTTTCTATAACCTTTCGATGCAGCTAAAAGACCTGCTCGAAACCGTTATCCCGAGTCGCTGTGTACCGATTCCGCTTGAAAAGACGCGAGATACGCTCTATGTCGGCCGCATTGAAGACGAACGTCTTCTCAAGGAAGCGAGTTTTTATCTCGCAGTCCGTGCACAGATGCCGGAATCGAAACTTATCGAAGGCGTTCCACGCGTAGTGAAGATAGCGTCGCGTGACGTGATCGATTCGGTGATTGGTTCGGCATTGCCGGGCGTTGTGCTGACCCACGCAAATCCGCCGCCGGCACCGATACCGGCACGTGTTGGGTTCAAGTATTTTCAGTTAGATTCGATCGGCCCGTACTGGAACGGCATTTCAGGCTCAAAAGTTATCGCCGTTTACGTTCCGAACGAGATACCCGACGAAAAACTTGAAATGTACGCCGTGAAACCTTGAGTTTATGTCCGAAGCTGCAAACAAGAACGATCTTATAACCTTTGCCGGGCCAGTGCTTGACCTGATACTGCGGCTGAAGGCCGGGATCGTCACGCCTTCGAACGATCTGCGGCCAAAGGTTGCCGGAATGCTTGAGGATTTTGAGCGTCGTGCTGAGCGATACAAGTTCAACCATAAGATCGTGTCGGTCTCGAAATTCGCTCTCGCCGCTTTTATGGACGAGACGATGCTGACCAACAATTTTCCGCTCAAGAACGAATGGGAAAAAAATCCGCTTCAACTTGAATTGTTTGGCGAACAGCTTGCTGGCAACAAGTTCTTCGAAAAGCTTGACGCAATGATGAAACAAGTAGAAGTAACCGCCGATGCGGTCGAGATCTACTATTTTTGCATGCTGCTCGGGTTTAAGGGCCGATACGCCATCTACGAACAAGAAAAGCTGCTGGCGATAATGCAGGAAACGGCAAATGCGCTCGTAAAAGTGGGCAAGATCAAGCCCGTCGAACTGTCGCCGCATTGGCTCGCGAACGATCAGCCGAAGCCGCCCGAAAAGCGTGGAATGCCGGTTTGGGCAAAAATCGGCGGAATTGCCGGTCTAGGTTTAGGCATTATTGTGTATTTCGTACTTTTTATACTTAGTTACAAGTTTTTGAGCGAGACGATGGCGAAGCTGCAGATCTAAATTGATCGGTACTCTTTTCGCGGCTTTACTTTTGAGCAATGGCACTTTAGGCACCGCTGTCGGCATTTGCAAGAGATTAATATGTCCTTTCACATGAACGAATTAAAGTACGCATTCGGCCTCGGCGGAATGATGTCGTTCTATGGGATCGTGGGGCTCGTTGTCGTGCTGATGCCGGAAGACACGATGGGCTGGAACTATAAGATAGCGACGATCGGACTGGTTCTGCTCACGCTTCCATTCGCACTGATAATAATGTTCGTTGCGGCGCGGCGAAGCAAAAAGAAGGCAAGACTCGAAGCTGAAGCTGAATCGGCGGCGGCGAGCGGCGAAGCGACATCCGCACCTAAAGCAAAGCTTTCAACCCCGACCGGAAATTATGGCGATCTAAGTGTCGGCGCCGAGGAAACCGTTCAATTCCTCAAAAGCTCGAACCTCGGTGAAAGTGGAAAAGACGCGGTCTATTCGTTGCCTTGGTATCTGGTTGCCGGCGCACCAAAATCAGGCAAAAGCTCGCTTGTGATCAGTTCAAACTTGAACTTTCAGACACTCCCGAGCCAACGGCAATCGGAACAACGATTCATTCGCCCAACCTCAAATATTGATTGGCGCGTTACCAGCGACGCTGTTTTTATCGACACGGCCGGCCGCTATCAGAGCGACGGAGTCGACAGCGAAGAATGGTCGGGCTTACTTGAAACTCTCAAGAAGCATCGTGGAAATCGGCCGCTTGACGGATTTTTGCTTGTTGTAAACGCGGAAACGGTTTTAAAGGGCGATGAACGCGAGGTCGAAGAGCTTGCCAAGGTCTTGAGGAATCGGCTTGATGACGCGACAGCTCGTCTCAAGGTCCGATTCCCTGTTTATTTGGTCTTCACACACGCCGATTCGATCGAGGGATTTCGCGATTCGTTCTCAAGCTCAAAGAACGAAGACAAGACGCTTGTTTGGGGTGCAACTATCCCGATCGAGAAAAGCGAGAATGCCCAGACGCTTTTTGACGGCGAATACGAGCTTCTCCAAAATTCGATAATGAAACGCCGACTGGTTCGGCTTTCAGCGCCGTTTCCGCCCGTTCGACAGCTTCGAATATTCAATTTTCCGCTTCATTTCAGTACTGCACGTAGAAAGTTTGGAAGCTTTGTAAATTCGCTCTTTAGGCCGAATCCGTTTAGCGAAAATCCGTTCTTGCGCGGCTTCTACTTTACTGCTGCACCGGCGGGAAAACCGGGTGCCGGGCCGGCCTCGGTCAACGGCGGCTATTTCACAGAGCGATTCTTTAAGGATGTAGTTCTTCGCGACAAAGACCTCGTAAAGACCTTCGTCGCCCAACGCCAAAAACCGCCGATCCTTGGTTGGTTCCTGACGATCGTGGGACTGTTGCTG
>JBGTKQ010000179.1:0-12772 GCA_041744555.1 Pyrinomonadaceae bacterium | reverse complement strand
CACTTCGTGAAAACCGCCAATTTTCGTTCTGGAAATCGGCAATGTTTTACATGTTGATCACCGCCGTTTCATATGAAGCCACTTATAGTGTAATTATTCCGTTTTTGGTAAAAGTTACAGTCATCGCTTTTGGCGGTATTTTGATAATTCGGTTGTTCGCTGGTCCTGGCAGATCATCCATAACGACGGCTCAAAGTTGAGGCGTCGCTTGATAAATTAATGACAGTTCGAGTATTTACAAATGGCTGTTTCGATGTGTTGCATCCCGGGCACATCGACCTACTAAATCGTGCAAGATCGCTTGGTGACCGACTTATTGTCGGCATAAATAGTGACGATTCGGTTCGCAAGATCAAGGGTCGCAATCGACCATTGATGACGGCGGCTGATCGAAAAGCAGTGCTTTTAGGGCTAACGTCAGTCGACGAAGTACATATTTTTGATGAACTTACGCCGGAACAACTGATAAAAGATATTAACCCGAACATCCTTGTCAAAGGCGGCGATTGGGCGATCGAAGAGATCGTGGGAGCTGGTCATGTGCAGGCGAATGGAGGCGAAGTATTATCCTTGCCTTTGCATGGATCCTTTTCCTCTACAGACTATTTCGACAAGTTCCGCAGTTCAGAGGTGGTGCCGGGAACGATTAACGATAGTTCCACGGATCTTGATTCACTAAATGAGCATATATCGGTTTTCAATGATCTGGCGGCAAATCACCGTGATGTCATCGCCCAATCCGGTGAAATTTTGTGCAAGACCTTTGCGAATGGAGGTAAAGTACTGATCTGCGGTAACGGCGGCAGTGCGGCAGATGCGCAGCATATAGCTGCGGAGTTTGTCGGTCGTTATGAGACCGAACGTAAAGCTTTACCTTCTATTGCCTTAACTACTGATACATCTGCACTTACAGCACTTGCAAACGATTACAGTTTTGAACGAATTTTTGCTCGACAAGTCGAAGCGTTGGGTCGTCCCGGTGACTGTCTAATAGCGATCAGCACGAGCGGAAATTCGCCCAACGTTATTGCCGCCGCAATGACGGCTCGTTCAATTGGAGCAACTATTATTGGTTTGACCGGCGCAAAGGGGAAGAAACTTGCCTCTCTTTCAGACGCTTGTATTATGGTCCCTTCCGAACGAACGGCAAGAATTCAAGAAGGCCACATAACGATTGCCCATATTTGGTGCGAAATGGTAGATAGGAGTATTTCGGCAGCGCATTAGAATGAGTATTTTCAAGCGAATTCGTAAGGCACGCGTATTGGTTATCGGCGACTTGATGCTTGACCGCTATTGGTGGGGTGATGTCACGCGAATTTCTCCTGAAGCACCGGTGCCGGTCGTTAAACTTAATCGTTCCAGTTTAGCTTTGGGTGGGGCGGCGAATGTGGCCTTGAATATTTCGGGCTTGGGGGCGGAAGCTGTATTAATAGGTTGTAACGGCACTGACACCGAATCGGAACAATTTGGTGCGATACTTACGGAAAATGGGATAAATTCTGAAAGCATTGTTCGGCTTGCAGATCGTCCGACGACATCGAAAACACGCGTTATCGCTCACAGCCAGCAGGTAGCCCGGATTGATCAGGAATCAACAGATCTGCTTTCTGAAAAAGCGGAAGATACCATATTAGCAAGAGTGCATGATCTCTTGGAGTCTATAGACGCAGTCGTGCTCTCAGATTACGCGAAAGGGGTTCTGACGGATCGTATCCTGGCGAACGTCATTAGCAGGTGCAAAGAGTTGGAAAAGCCCGTGCTCGTTGACCCAAAAGGTCGGTCGTTTTCAAAATATGCAGGCTGCACAATAATTACCCCGAATAGACGCGAAGCAGCCGAGGCCTGCGGGCTTGATGAGGATTCGATCGATATGGTTAAAAAGGCCGGTACTTCACTTCTGAAGGACCTTGGGATTCGTGCGGTCCTCGTTACGGAAGGCGAACAAGGAATGACGTTATTTCGCAATGACGTTGCTGATTTCCATATCCCGACAGCGGCTCGTGCGGTTTACGATGTGACCGGCGCCGGCGACACTGTCATCGCGACCCTTGCGTCGGCGGTTGCTGCAGGTTGTGACCTTGAAACATCAGCTCGACTCGCGAACCTCGGTGCGGGAATTGTGGTTGAACAAATTGGCACCAGTGCAATATCAGCAACGGAACTTGAGGCAGCATGGGAGCAAGACAATCTAAGCAATGAGCGTTCAGCTTAAACGGATCATTGTGTTTAGGATCGGTCATCTGGGCGACACCTTAGTCGCTCTTTCCGCATTCTGGGCGATTCGAAGCCAATATCCGGACGCTCATATAACTTTGCTTTCTAACTCGGATCCCAAAAATCCGCATTACGTTTCTGCCGCCAACGTTTTACCAAAAGAAGGGCTATTTGATTCGTGGATCACCTATCCAAGCGGCATTTCGAAATTTAAACAGCCGTTAGAAATGCTTCGCCTTGTTCTGCAGATACGACGGCTCAAGCCGTGTGGGCTTTTTTACTTAATGCCACGCATTCGCTCGAATTATCAGATCGACCGCGACGTCCGTTTTTTTAAGTTTGCTGGTGTACAGCGAATGTTTGGAGTCAATTTCCTGCGCAAAAATCTTCTGCCGGCACATTCGTTAACGCCAGTGACAGATGTCGAATCCGAATCGGATTTTTTTCTCAGCCTTCTAGCCCGTGAGGGAATGGAGGTTGCAGAAAGAGATAGGCAAGACTCTCTTTTACTGAGCCACGACGAAATTGCCCGAGGTTCTGGGTTTTTAAGTAAATCTACGTCGCCGGATCTTGCCGACTCGCTCAAGATCGCAATCGCACCCGGAAGTAAATGGGAATCGAAGGTTTGGGATGAAGGGAAGTACGCAGTTGTAGTCGAAAAGTTGGTCGAAGAATTTAATGTGTTTCCGATAATTTTTGGCGGCAGTGAAGATAAAGAAAAAGGTGACCGCTTGATCGATCGGTGGAAACGTGGAGCCAATGCTGCCGGCGTTCTTGGTATTAGGGAAGCTGCCGCAGCACTTGAACATTGTCACCTGTATTTGGGAAACGATACCGGCACGATGCATTTAGCTGCTGCTGTTGGGACTAAATGTGTTTCAATTTTTGCGGCGGTCGACTATCCCGGAAGATGGTATCCGGCAGGCGGTGGACATCATATTTTTCGCAGATCAGTCGAATGCGAAGGTTGCCAGAGTGCGAACTGCTTCAATAAGAAACTCTGCCTTGAATTGATCGATCCGGAAGAAGTATTCACGGCGTGTGCTAGCATTTTAACGTCGGAACGGCGAAGTGGGCACTTTCGATCCGGCACCGAATTGTTTGCCCAATGATTTACAGTACTCCTCGGTTTAACTTTAACAGTTGACGCGCAACTGTTAATCAGTCACTTCAGGTTTATGAGAGTTCTTATTTTCGGTGGAACTGGAATGCTGGGACACAAGCTGTGCCAGGTATTGTCAGATCGATTTGATGTTTGGACAACATACAGAGGTTCACCCGAGCTGATCAATGATTATAAGTGGTTCAGACCCGAACGAACTATTGGTGGCGTGTTCGCCGACCAGGCCGAATCAAGCATCCGAGCAATCAAGACTTCGCAGCCCGATGTCGTCATCAACGCTGTTGGTGTTATCAAGCAACTTCCATCGTCCAAAGACGTAACAACATCGCTCGAGATAAATTCTCTTTTTCCGCATCGATTGGCAGAATTATCGAACGAATTTGACTACCGGTTAATAACGGTCAGCACTGATTGTGTCTTTGACGGAAATAGAGGGAATTATTCTGAGAATGATATACCAAACGCTATCGACCTTTACGGTCAAAGCAAGCATTGGGGTGAGATCGATATTCCCAATTGCCTAACGCTTAGAAGCTCAATAATCGGACACGAACTTGGAACGCAGCACAGTCTTGTAGATTGGTTCCTTAGCAACCAAGGGAAGACCGTAAATGGCTATACCAAGGCGATTTACAGCGGCTTTCCAACCATCGTGTTTGCGGATATAATCGTGAACTTGATCACGGAAATGCCGGGCTTGTCAGGCCTATACCATGTCTCGAGCGATCCGATCAACAAGTTCGAGCTTCTCGGAATGATAGATCGTGCATATGGAACTGACATCACGATCAATCCCTCCGAAGACGTCAGAATTGACCGGAGCTTAGACTCCCGCCGGTACAAAGAAATAACCGGTTTTCAACCGCCGTCGTGGCCGGAAATGATCGATCGAATGAGGGCCGACGCCGCCGTTTACCAACGATTCCAATAATAACAATGACACCTTTTGAAGGAAAACAGATTTTGATCACTGGCGGGACCGGCTCGCTAGGGCAGACACTTGTGCGGCGGTTGCTTTCTGGCGAACTGGGTATGCCATCACGTGTAATAGTCTTTTCACGCGACGAAGCAAAGCAGCATTACATGCGGCTCGACTTTATGCACCGAGAGACTGCAACAGACGACGTGATTTATCAGAACTCGCAAGATCGACTGGCTTTTAGAATCGGTGACGTAAGAGATATAAAGGCACTTAAATCAGCTCTTTACGGCACTGACGTAGTCTTTAATGGTGCAGCATTGAAACAAGTTCCGTCCTGCGAATATTTTCCATTTGAAGCAGTGCAGACTAACGTTTTGGGTGCTCAGAATCTTGTTCAAGCGATAAGCGAATTGGGAAATTCGGTTGAAACGGTGGTCGGGATATCAACAGATAAAGCATGTAAGCCGATCAATGTAATGGGCATGACAAAGGCCCTGCAAGAACGAATTGTGCTCGAGGCCAACCGTGACCAGAACAAAACGCGCTTCATATGTGTAAGGTACGGCAACGTGATCGCGTCGCGTGGTTCAATAGTGCCGCTTTTTGTTGAGCAGGCCAAAAGCGGTAATCCGATGACCGTAACTCTGCCTGAAATGACCAGATTTCTGTTAAGCCTGGATCGGGCAGTTGACACGGTTTTTGCTGCAATTACCGATGGTGGAAGGGGCGAGACATTTGTTCCCAAGGTCCCGTCCGCCAACATTGTCGATCTCGCCAAAGCAATAGCGAACAGGGACGATATTGAGATCAAGTTCACCGGAATAAGGCCCGGCGAAAAGATACACGAAATAATGGTCTCTGAAGAAGAGTGTTTTCGAACTGTGGAGCGCGGTGAATATTATTCGATCCTGCCCGTGCTACCTGAATTGAGACTAGTTGGCGAATTTGAACCAGCCCTTACTTCCGAATACTCTTCGAAGGACGACAATCTCGCGATTCCGGCTCTGCGCGAACTCCTTTCAAGTTCGAGCGGCGAGATCGCAAGATTCATTACGGCTGGCAAATAGAAAGCTTCAAAATGAAAATAATGACCATCTTCGGGACGCGGCCCGAAATAATTCGGCTAAGTCTGGTGATGAAGATCCTTGATCAGTACTCGGAGCACGTCACTGTTCATACAGGCCAGAATTACGATGAGAGCTTGAGCGATATTTTCATTCGCGATCTTGAAGTGCGAACACCAGACGTTCATTTCGGTCTTCGCTCAAATAGTTTTGGTGAACAAGCCGGTAAAATACTCGAACTTGCCGATAAAGCGATTAGGCAGCATCTACCGGATAGAGTTCTTATCCTTGGTGATACAAATAGCGCACTTTCAGCTATAGTGGCCGCGCGCCTAGGAATCCCGGTTTACCACATGGAAGCTGGAAACCGATGCTATGACGATCGCGTTCCGGAGGAGATCAATCGTCGGATCGTCGATCATTCAAGCACGATCTTGTTGCCATACACGAAAAGAAGTGCGGAGAACCTTGTACGTGAGGGAATCGAACGCGAGCGCATTTTTGTTTCGGGAAATCCGATCAACGAAGTACTCGAACACTTCGAATCGAATATTGAAAATAGCCATATCCTATCCGAACAGAATTTAAAGCCGTACGACTATTTTCTAGTCACACTTCATCGAGCAGAAAATGTTGATATTGAAGCAAGGCTGGTGCGCATCTTTTCGGCCTTTCACACAATTGCTGAGAAATTTGGTAAAAGGGTTCTGATAAGCGTGCATCCTCGAACCCGAGAAAAACTGAGGGAATTTGGCTTAGAGATCAATAAGCAGAAAATTGTTCTGCTTCAACCATTGGGATTTTTCGATTTTGTGAAGCTAGAGAAAAATGCCCTGGCGGTGTTGACCGATAGCGGGACAGTCCAAGAGGAATGCGCGATATTCAAGGTGCCGAATGTAACGTTGCGTGATGTCACAGAACGCCCAGAAACGATCGAAGCTGGGAGTAATATCATTGCAGGTTCCGATCCCGATGTTATTTGTCGTGCCGTGGAGCTAGCCGTTTCACAGCCCGCCAACTGGACGGCTCCCGAGGAATACACTGCCAGCAACGTAGCACAAACGGTAAGCAGGATCCTTTTAGGTCATTCTAGCCTGAGAAAGCATGTCGAGCCAATCTTCTAGCTTGCGCCGCTTTCTTCAAATGTCTTATAAAACTCCAACCATTTGTCGAAATTTTGATCGATAGCAAAACCTTTTAATACGAAATCCCTTGAACGTGTTCGATATGTTTCGTATAACTCGACGTCCATTTCCAGGATCTTGTCGATGGTCGCAGCGATGGTTTCCGGTGAGTTGTCGATCCAATACCCGATCTTTTCTTCTTCTAATGATGCCCAAGGGGTATGTATCGAGGCAACTACCGGTGTTTCTTGGGCCAGCGATTCCAATACGACTAATCCAAAATTCTCCGAATGAGACGGCATAAAGGTAAAATGGGCGTTTGCATAAAGAACGGATTTTTCTTCACCCTCGATGTGGCCAACGAATTCAACTTTTTCACTCAAACCAAGTTCATCAACTAGTTCCTCAAGCATCGTCGAATAGGCTGGAGTTCCGTATCCCGCGATCTGGAGGACGAAATCGGAATCGATGAAGAGGCGGGAAAGTGCTAAGGAACGAATCAAATTATCGATCCCCTTTTTACGATGTAATCGTCCGATGAACAGGAAATACTGACCCGGTTTCCGAGTTGTTTTCGGTGCGATCTCAACATAATTCGTTATCTGATGAACCCGGGCCTTTTGCCCAAATCTCAGCTTGATGAATTCCGTTTCTTCATCCGAAGTTGAATGGAAAACCGGATAAGTACCGATCACCTTCCGTAAAAGCCATAAAATTGGTAGTTTCCGGACCCGAGAATAGCTCAACGAGTAATCGTCTAGTTCACCGTGAGCCGACCAGGCGATCTTCTTACCCAAAAGCCTAGAAACCAAACCCGTGAGAAAGGCCGTCGGAAAAAAGAATGAAGATAGATGAATAACGTCCGCCGACAGTAGATGACGCAATGCAGTGATAGTTTGACGAAATGGAAAATATGGATTCCAGGTACGAACATAAATGACGTTTCCGTTTTCATTCTCTATCCACTTATCCAACGGAATTTCAGGACCTATGCCTTGATCTGTGGAAACAATAATCGGCGAAAATCCACGAGCCTTTAAATTCTTCGTCAACCAATAAGCTGCGTTTGCGGTGCCGCCCGCCTGCGACGGATAAAATACCTGTAATGGAAAAACGATCTTCATCAATAGTTTATTACGCACCGTTTAAATCCAGCCTTCACAATGCGGTGTTTTCCGTAGTTGGCTCATTGTTTTTTCGATGAACTTGCTCCTCAAGACTAACGGATAAAAGGCTACGATAAAAAGCCCGGGCTCATGATGGTGCTAAATTGGGCTTTCCTGAACCCTTCTGATTATATTAAGCGGCGAGAGTTTGTAATAATTAGCCGGCGTAGATCACGAAGAAAATGGCCAATATCGCAAACCCCAAACAAAGGCTATGGATAGTCTCGGAACTTTATTATCCGGAGGACACTTCGACTGGATATTACATGACCAAGATCGCTGAGGGCCTGGCAGAAGAATTTGACGTAAAGGTTCTTTGTGGACAGCCGACATATTCGAAACGGGGAACTAAGGCAAATAAGCACGAGAACTTTAATAACGTAGAAATATTTCGCGTTGCTGGAACGACGCTAGATAAAAATATTATTCCGCTTCGGGTGATCAATATGCTGAGTCTCGGAATTAGCATTTTCGTCACCGCGATCAGGCGGTTTGGTAAGGGCGATAAAGTTCTTGTTGTAACAACTCCACCAAGTATGCCGTTCGTTGTCGCACTCGCCTCGCTTTTTCGCGGTGCAGGATACCATCTGTTGATCCATGACAATTATCCGGAGATCCTTGTAGCTGTCGGCAAGGCCAGACCAGGTTCGATATTCGTTCGTACAGCTCATTTCGCGAATCGCTGGCTCTACAAACATGCGTCCAAAATTATTGTTGTCGGACGCGATATGGAGGAATTGGTCAAAATAAAGACTGACGGACTAGACATCCCTATCGTCGTGATCCCAAACTGGGCCGAACTTGATGACGTAAAGCCCGCACCTCGCAAAGATAACCTGCTGATCAAAGAGCTTGGGCTCGAGGAAAAGATCGTGATCCTGTATGCGGGAAATATTGGGTACCCAAACGATATTGAAACCATTGTAGATTGTGCTGAAATGATGAGTGAGAACCCTCGCATTCAGTTCGTTTTTCTCGGTTCCGGTGTAAAGCGGAAATGGCTGGCGGCACAGATCGAACATCGATCACTTTCAAATGTAACGTTGCTTGACCCACGGCCGCGTTCCGAACAACTAATATTTCTCAACGCTTGCGACGTCGCCGTAGTTTCTCTTGTATCCGGGATGAAGGGAGTTTCAATGCCGAGCCGAACCTATAATGCACTCGCCGCCGGTAAACCGTTGCTCGCCATTACTGAAAAGGGTTCTGAAATAGAGATGGTTGTAAAGGAAAATAATGTTGGTTGGTGCGTTGAACCAAACGACGCAAACGCACTTTGTACGGCTCTGGATGCGATATTAGAATCTCAGGACACGCTTCCAATACTGAGCGATCGGGCCCGAAAAGCCGCAGAATTAGACTATTCGCTTGATTTGGCGATTGGGCGATACAACGCCGCGATGGGCAAAAATTAAGCGGGTGCACGGGTATTTTTGCCAGAAAACAGGAAATGCGGTCGGATTGCAAATTTAACTTAGTTGTCGTGTTTAACAAATATTTGTTGACCTCGCTCGTTAAAGATGTTAGTTTTGCAGGACGTTAACGCAATCAACCGTGATATTTTCATTAACTGTGCGTACAGTTTTTGCTTGAGATCATATTTCGCACACCGGGATTGATGTGTTAAATATAGAAAAAATTCGACGAATTGCTTTGTTCACAACAATTTATCATCCAAATTGTTGGAATTGTGCAAAATTTGTGTAATAATTCGTCTGGCTTTCGGTTCACCGAAATTTTTATAATTTAATTTGCTTAACTTAACTTTTCCGTTAAGCTGCTTTTTTGGAGGAGAAAATGAATAACTCGCAATTCCCCACTGCTCGTAAGACGGGCCTGGTCGTCCAGGAAGTCCCCGACGAGGTTTTAGTTTATGATCTGGAAACAAACAAAGCCCACTGTCTGAATGCGACCGCCGCAACTGTTTGGAAATCGTGCAATGGTTCCAATTCGGTATCGGACATCGGATCGATCCTTGAAAGATCGTCCGGAAGCAAAGTTTCGGATGAAATGGTTTGGCTAGCTATCGACCAGCTAAGCGAGAACAATCTTCTCGAGACTCAGATCAAAGCAGATTTTGGCGGACAGACTCGTAGAGAAGTTTTGAAGAAACTGGGCCTTGCGGCCGTGGTCGCTCTACCGATCGTTGCTTCGCTTGTTGCACCGAAGAGCGCGATGGCTGTTGGCTCGTGTGCGTGCGGTTTTGATACTGATTGTCCTTCTACAAGAGGCTGCCCGGGTGCGAACTGTTGTGGGACCGGCAGTGGTTTTTGTGAAGCACCGCTGCCTGGACGAGTAAATTGTGAAATTCCGGATCTGCAAAAACCTTAAGTTGGTAAAGATGTTTTAGTGTCGTTAATTCGCAATTTCTAGTTTTTTGAATTTGAAGATCGAGTCGCGGTGGTGGAGAATATCCCCGCCGCGTTTTCTTTTTCGCAAGAAATGAATTCTATCGAAGATCGAAATTCGCTGAACTGGTTGATCCTCAATCAAAAAAAGCTTGAGCTTGATGCGGTTGGGGTCTTTGGGGCATTGAAAACGATCGACGTTGAAGCCGTTCTGATCAAAGGATTGGCTGCTGCCAGGAATTATTCGGACACCAAACCGCGAAACTATTCTGACATCGACATTGCCGTATCCCGAACTGACTACCAAAGCACTCTCGACTTCCAAAATGGTCCGGATTTTGATGCCCGCCGCGTTGACCTTCATAATGAGCTTCGTGAACTGGACACGTTGCCATGGGACGAATTATTCGCTCGTTCCATCGTTCTTGAAATCCACGGCGGCAAAGTTCGCATTCCATGTCCGGAAGATCACCTTCGTATAATGGCGACGCATTGGCTCAATGATGGCGGCGAGAATTATGAACGGTTGTGGGATATCTATTATGCGGTGGCCAATCGGCCACCGGACTTCGATTGGTCGAAATGCCTTGATCCTTTAAGTTCGATCCGTCGCGGTTGGATCTTGTGTACGATCGGATTGGCACACAAATACTTAGATCTCGATATTTCAGATCTACCGTTTCGAGCCGAAGCAACAAAGATCCCTTCGTGGGTAATTAACGCCCTTGAAAGGGAGTGGGCGAGTGATCTGAGGACGCGACCTCTTCAATCGTGCCTGAAAGATCCAAAGCTATTCTTGCGTCAACTTCGAAAACGCATTCCTCCTAACCCGATCCAGGCAACCATCCAAATGGAAGCTCCGTTAGACGACCGAGGTCGAACATTGTTACAGTTGCGAAATATCGGTCGGCGAACATTGCCATCGCTCCAGAGAATCGCAAAAGTATTAATGGGTCGGAAATAATTGGCACAGAATCTAACGGGAAAGATCATTCTTAGCATTGAATCCGCAGTCGGTGGCGGAAGTATTGCGCTTACGAAGGGCACTGAGATTCTAGGTTCAACAGCCGGGAACGAAAGTGTATCACGAGCAGAAGAGTTGCTTCCGAATATCAAAGAGCTCCTAAGTTTAACGGGAATCCGACAAAAACAACTTGGAGCGATCGCGGTGTCGCGTGGTCCGGGAAGTTTTACCGGAATACGCATCGGCATCTCCACGGCGTTAGGCTTGGCTCGCGGTCTTGGGATCGAATGCATTGGAATTTCGCTTATCCAATGTATATTGGAAAGTTCATCGCTCGGGCCCGACGCAATAATTGCTATTCCCGTCGGGCGAACTGACATTGCCTGGCAATGCGTTTCGGGCGAAAGAAAAACCGAAACTAGAGTCGATGATCTTTCAGTATTTGTAGAAAAGATCAGTGAGTGTCCAAGATCGACAATATTGCTTCATTCAAACATTTTGAAAATGCTGCCGGCCGAACAATTTCCAATAGAACGGATTCGGGAAATTGACAACGATCTCGCCGGACTGATCGGATTGCAGGCTCCGAATTGGATCGATCGCAATGATCTGTCCCCGATATACCTGCACAACGAAATGCGGGCCGGAAATCTTTTCTGATGGCTGATCTGATAAACATCGAAAAACTTCGTCCGGCAGATCTTCGCCGTGTTATGGAGATACAGGCTGAATGCGGCCTCAGCCATTGGACCCATCGCGACTACACAGAGGAACTCGTTCGAACCGATTCGCTGATGATAAAAGCCGTAACCGATTCGGATGACTGTTCCGGTTTCCTCGTCGGTCGTCGGATTCCCGGCGATCAGGAACAAAATGAATTCGAAGTTTATAACATAGGAGTTTCTCCTTCTTTTCAGCGAAAGGGAATTGGGACGGCCTTGATCGAAGAGGCTCTAGCTGTTTGCCGACGCGACAACGTAAAGGCCGTTTGGCTGGATGTTCGGTCGTCAAATAACACGGCTCGCTTGTTCTATCAACAATTCGGCTTTATGAATGCGACGATTCGCCGTAATTTCTACCGCGATCCGGTGGAGGACGGGATCGTGATGAAGCTCGAATTGGAATAGTTTTTGTCACATAAACGTAATATTGCTTGAATAGCCCGCCCTATTCGGCTAAGATACGGATTACACCCGTGAAACGCTCCGTGAACGAAACGGGTGCAAATTATTTGAAAAGTGAGGAAAAGAACGCTATGGACATGTCAACTTCTGATCCGTTGAGAGACGAATTGCTAAAATCAAACCCCACGTTTCGCGATTTGGTCCACCGGCATCAGGGATACGAAGACAGACTCGCAAAACTGTCAGGCCTTACCTACCCGAGCGACGACGAACAGTTAGAGGAATCCACACTTAAGAAAAAGAAATTACTTGTGAAAGACGAGATCTATGCGATCCTGCAAGATCATGATGTTTCACATTAACAGTGTATTTACAAGATTTCGGGCGGCACTTCGGTGTCGCCTTTTATTTTCTGCACTCACCCGGCCGATACGCGGTGATACTGTCTGCTAAATTCAATATCAACTCTCCACCCGCAGCCTTGATCGGTTCCGCACCCAAGTCAACCGCCGACGAAAGCCTTCCTGTAATCTTTCCCGAAGATCGCTCAAGAATAAATATGTTCGATTCACCGATGATCGCGACAAATATCTGCTCTTCGAGAATCAACGGTTTGCCAAATGTTCGGCCGGGAAGTCTCCGTTTCCAGATCACATCACCGCTCGAGCCTGATATCAAATAGACGAAGTTATCGACGGATGAGGCCAACAGATTCGATCC
>JBGTKQ010000178.1:0-9103 GCA_041744555.1 Pyrinomonadaceae bacterium | reverse complement strand
CGGCAATTCAAGGCACCGCGGAAGATGCCGGGAAAGCAAAGAACATTGTTGATCTGATTCGGATAATCAGAACGTCCGGTGGCCATCACGGCCACATGTCCCTCGGCGTCTTCGGGCATTATTTCGGGTACCGGATTCGCCATCGCGAAAACGATCGGATCTTTCGCCATGGCCGCAAGGTCGGTTTGATCAATTACGCCGGGCGCCGAGAGGCCGAGGAAAACATCAGCACCTTTAATTACGTCATGGATCGTTCCGGTTTCTTTTTGCGGATTTGTGTTCCGGGCATACCAATCCTTTACCCAATTCATGTTCTCGGTGCGGCCTTCATAAAGGGCTCCCGTCGTGTCGCAACCGACAATGTTGGTTACGCCCGCCGCCATTACGATCTTGGAACACGCAACACCGGCTGCGCCGATGCCGTTGACGACGACCTTGATGTCTTCCATCTGTTTGCCGACGATCTTTAATGCGTTTATCAAAGCGGCGAGCACGACGACCGCTGTTCCGTGCTGGTCATCGTGAAAGACGGGAATATCAAGTTCTTCTTTTAGACGATCTTCGATCTCAAAACAGCGTGGGGCAGAAATGTCTTCTAGATTTATCCCGCCGAACGCAACCGAAATGTTCTTGATCGTTTGAACTATTTCGTGTGGATCTTTTGTGTTTAGACAGATAGGAAACGCGTCGACACCGCCAAACTCTTTGAATAGCTGAGCCTTGCCTTCCATCACCGGCATCGCCGCCGCCGGGCCTATGTCGCCCAAGCCCAGCACGGCCGTACCATCGGAAACAACGGCAACAGTGTTCTTCTTTATCGTTAGATTGAAGACTTTTTCCGGATCTTTGGCGATCGCTTCGCAGACTCGGGCGACGCCCGGCGTATAAGCCATCGAAAGATCAGAACGCGTCTTGAGCTGCATCTTCGACGTGACCTCGATCTTACCGCCGAGATGCATCAGGAATGTTCGATCAGAAACGTTTACGACTTCGACGCCATCGATGTCTTCGACAGATCGGATGATCTGTTGATCATGGCTTTCACTTGCGGCGTTGACGGTAAGATCTCGGATCAGAAAATCTTTCCCTACGCTTACGATGTCAATTCCTTCGATATCGCCGCCGGCCAAGCCGATCGCGGTTGTGATCTTGCCCAATTGTCCCGGTTTGTTATGAATCTTTACACGTAAGGTAAGGCTATAACTGGCGTTTGGTGTCGGTGAACGGCTCATAAAGTACAAGATCCCGCATCTTAAAAAGGGCGGAAATTACTATTCCTCGCAAGCGAAAAGTATGACGAAAAATAGACGCAACAGCAAACCGAAGAGCGTCCAGGGTTAGCGAAGTGAATGAGCGATCGAAGCAAAACGCTCGACCGGAGCGAGTTCGTCGGTGAGAATCGGAAACGAAAGGTTTGAATCTTGGTAACGAGCATTTAGCAGTTCAGCCAATTTGGGATCGCCGGAAATAAATTTTGCCGGGTCGATTTCCATGCAGCCCGATTTGCAAGCAACAATGATCAGGTTTTGCGAAACGCTATCATTTTGATCGGGGCGAACTTTGTAAAGATGAACCTCAGGAAAGATTTTTCGATAGGTAGCAAGTTCCGCAAGTAGGAAACTACTGGCACGCCCCTTTAACGCGGAACCGATATTGAAGATCACCACGCCGTTTTCGTTCAATACGCGATGCATCTCACTTACGGCCTCGACCGTTGTCAGTTGAAACGGAACCGAGAATAGCGAACCGAAAGCGTCCATCATGATCGCGTCGTAAGAACCAGAAGGTGCTGAATTCAGAAATACGCGGCCATCGGCGTGAAATATCTGAAGCCGCGGATCATCTTCAAGTAAGAAGAATTGCCGGGCGATCTTGGTCATTCCCGGGTCGATCTCAACGACGTCCATTTCTGCATGCGAATACTTTTTCAAATAAGCCTGCGGATACGAAAATCCCGCACCACCGATCATCAGCGTTCGATTAAAGTCGGGCCGATACGCTCGAATAAGGTCGTAGAATTTCGTGTATTCAAGAGCGAGTTCGTCGCTTTCCAGATATCTTGCGGATTGAATGTAAACCGGATCGGTCGACATCGCAACCATTGTTTTCCCGGAGTCAGGTTTTGTTGTTTCAAAGATCCAGACCCGACTGTATTCGGTATCGATATCGTGTAGGCCGTTCGTTCGCCACAGCAGGTAAGTGCTGCCTTCACTAATACCAATACCGAGTACGAATAAGATGACTGCGGTGATCGAATTACGCGCAAAGCTGAACCCGGCAATAAGTATCGACAAAGCGAAAAGAATTCCGGCGATCAGATATAGTGTTCGTACGCTTCCAACGAAAGGGATGAGGAAAAACCCCGCGGCGAATGTTCCGACAATGCTACCAACGGTCGAAAGTGCGTAGAGCCTTCCGACGACGCTGCCGGATTCCATAAGATCAGCGATCCGCAGTTTCGTCGCGTAAGGAATTACAAAACCAAGAGCAACGCTTGCAGGTGCAAATAATAGAACTGCTGCGACAATCGAACGAACCTCAACTCCGCCGGGAAATTGAGAGATCGCCTGAAGCACGATGTCCTTGATCAGAATGGTGAATGATATTAAGCCTGCAGCGGCGAAGATTGCGGATGCGAGAATGCGTATGTTTGGTTCGCGGTCAGCGATGCGGCCACCGAACCAGTAGCCGACGCTCAATGCACCAAGGATCACGCCGATCAGACTCGTCCAAATATATGTCGATGTTCCTATGAACGGAGCCAATATCCGCGAGCCGTTTATCTCGTAAGCCATCACGACCGCTCCGCAAACGAAAACCGTCAACTCCAGTATCCAGCCGGGCTGTTTTATTGATGAGGTTTCCTCGTTCATCGCGGTCAGGAAAAAGCCCTGTCGTTGCGGCGTTTCCGCTCAACGTTAACAGGGCTAGGTTTAATTGGATCAATTAGATCGGAATTTAAGCTACTGCCGTTTTTTTTTCACCGGTATCATTTACGAACGTAAGCCATTCCGCATTACTTGGTGCCGGACGCCGTGCGTCGATGATCGCAAAGAACTCATCTTGGATCTTTTTCGTGATATCGCCGCGTTTGCCGTTTCCGATCGTAATGCGATCGACCGAACGGATCGGCGAGATCTCTGCTGCGGTTCCCGTGAAGAATAGCTCATCAGCAAGATAAAGAGCCGCTCTCTGGATCGACGTTTCGATCACTTCAATGCCAAGTTCGCGGGCGATCTGCACAACCGAATCGCGTGTGATCCCCGGCAAGATCGACGCACCGAGAGGCGGCGTTATCAGTTTTCCGTTGTTGACCAAAAAGATATTTTCGCCCGAACCTTCTGAAACGTAACCGCGGTCATCAAGGGCAATGCCTTCGGCAAAACCGCCGAGCTTTGCTTCCATCTTGATGAGCTGCGAATTCATATAATTGGCACCGGCCTTTGCCATCGCAGGCATTGAGTTTGAGGTAATTCGAGTCCAGCTTGAAACACAAACATCGATGCCATTTTCAAGAGCTTCTTCGCCGAGATACTTGCCCCACTGCCACATCGCAATGTAGGCTTCAACCGGATTCAACATTCCGTAAACACCGAAGGATGGTTTTGATTCATCGAGCCCACGGAACAAGACAGGCCGAATGTAACATTCATCGAGGCCGCTTTCGCGGATCAAATTAACGGTCGCATCGCATATAGATTCTCGAGTGTTCGTGTGCTCCATTCGGTAAATCTTTGCGGAATTTAACAATCGCTGAATGTGTTCGGAAAGTCGGAAAACGGCCGAACCCTTTGAAGTGTTATAGCAACGGATGCCTTCGAAAACGCTGGAACCGTAATGCACCACGTGCGACATTACGTGAATGCGGGCATCATCCCAATCGATGATCTCTCCATTTTTCCAAACTTTTGACGAGATCTTCATTGTTGCTACATCTTTTTCAGCCATATCGTGTCTATATCTCCTTCAAATAATTGCCTATAAAAAACTAAATAAATTGAATAAAGTTTACGGGTTCGCAGAACGTAAGCGGGATTTCATCGACGATCCTAAGATAATATATTGGGCAGACGTTCGCAAATATCAGCACTTTTTATCTTAACATCAGCAAAAGTTATGAAGAATTGAAAAAGGCGGCAAGAAACCGCCTCGTCCAATAGAAAGTTCAATTTCACCTAAAGGATTCTCACCTTTGGCGCCGTATCATCTAGCCTAGATGAGTAAGTTGTTCCACCGGCGTTTATTTCAACGATGATCGGCACATCACCGGCACCATCGATCAGTGGCGGCAATTGAAAATCTATTGTGTATATGCCCGGTTCTACTTCGACCGCACCTGTTAATATACGATTTCCAAAAACGATGAAGGATCCGATCCTAACCGTTATATTATCGACGGCCGAACGCTCAACGCCGGTAACACGAATCCGCAATACTGTTGGTACGCGTCGAGTCCCTCGGATAAGAATTGTCGATGCCGTAAACGGTTCAGAAAGAAAGATGCGGTTCGTGACGTTCAGAGCCTGCGCACGGCCGAACGGTCCAGGGACTTCATTCTTGTTAAAGACATCGGGCCGCGCCGGGACGATCGTAACCTCACCTCGGAAATAAACGCCATTGTTGTTGACCACCAATGGATATTCCGTCCCTGTTGTATCACTTGGAAAACCACGCGGAACCTGAAATACGATCTCGCGACGGCTGACGGATTTGATCCCGCAAGCCGCACCGCCGATAGTCATCGTGACGCCGCTCAATTCGATCGGCAATTGGAACGAACGATCAAGTGATCCAACTGCGGTTCGTGCGATAACTGGCTGTTCAAGTCCGGCACCGTAATTAAGTATCGCAAGCATTCCAGGTGAAATACCCAAAACAGCCGGTGGTGTTTGCGGCGTCGGGGTCGGCACAGGAGTTGGAGTAGGCGTCGGAGTCCCTCCCGGAGTCGGCGTTGGTGTCGGCGAAGGGGTTGGTGTAGGACTAGGCGTCGGTGTTGGACTCGGGGTCGGAACTGCGGTTGGCGAAACCGGCATTCTTGATGCTCCGGTCGCTAGATTAAATGACGCCGCGGTCTCGTTTATCGCTAATGGTTGGTAAAGGTAAAATCCTTCAGAACGAAGGTCGTTGTTTCCGGTTCCGATCTCGGTCAAAGCAATGTTGAAGGCCATTCGCTTTGACGAGTTGCTTGGCAAGGGTTGTGTCGAAGCTAGAAAAGCGACCGGCAACGGAAATGTTGTCAGACGTTTAAACGCGTTTGCAGCAGGTGCCGCCGGCAGATCGAAGCTGTAGATCTGAACCGGCCGTCCGTCAATATTGTTAAGTCCGTCCGCTGCATTGGTCGGCATTGTGCCATCGCGGCGAATGTTCATTCTGGTCTCGAGAACCAGCGTTGACGGCGTTCCGTTTGAATCGTAATCTGTGAATCCGGGATAACGCGAAACGTCGCCGCCCTGTGCCGCGGAATCAGCGTCACTACGCGGAAGAACACGACGAAAACGGTTGCCTGCGGGCATTTCGGCGGCGTCGTAATCGTAAACGTATGTCCCAAAAGTTGTATAGTTCGTTCCGCTGTTCTCGTTTTTAATGTCGGCAAAAGAGTCGAACGCTACATATCGACCATCGCGGCTCATTCTCTTTCCGAATTCAAGATTGTTGACCGGGTCGCCAGGGTTTGTCGGCGTCGTAGTCGTGATCTGACGGTGCATTCCAGCGGGCGCACCGGCGCTTAGGTTTGCGATAAAGATCTCTTCGTTACGGCTCGTCGAAGGATTATTTCCACCCGTCATTCCGATGATCGGATTGTCCCCGGAACTCGCGAAGACAATTCGGCTGCCGTTTCCGGAGATCGACGGATTTCGGCTGTAAATTGGGCTCTGTATCGGGCCGCGAACCGTTTGTGTTACTTGGCACACGGTTCCCGAAGCGATCGACGCACAGGGCACATCGCCGAGTTCTGATTTGCTGAAATCTAGAACCTTGCTGCCGCCCGAACGAGTGAACGTAAAAATATCATCATTGTCGTTCGACGGAAAAGAATTCAGTCCTGCAACGAGATCGCGTGTCGAAACGAACGCAACCGTTTCGCCATTATCATCGATCGAAGCATCGTGGTTATCGTTGGCGACGAAAGCGTTCGTGAAGATGCCTGCACGTTGCGGCAATCTGCTCGCCGGAGTGTTTGTAAACTGCGTGAATCCTCCGGTCGACAGATCGACGAACGGGATCTCTTCGCCGGTCGTTAGGTCAGCCGGAGCTGCGGCCGGAATTTCGTAAAGCCACATCTCCAAATTGGCATCGCAATCCAAAGGGTTATTGAATGGCGTCGAAACAGGCGTCGGACTTGGACTTGGCGTTCCGCCGGGCGTTGGAGTTGCGGTTGGCGACGGCGTCGCGGTCGGGGATGGCGTCGGAGATGGCGTCGGCAGCGTACAACCGGCCGGCGAGGGATCTTGGGTATTTAATGTGTTACCGTCAAAATTTCCCGGATTTGTTCCATCAGGCGGAACCGGTGAAGGCGACGTGCCGACAACGACGGAAGCCGTAGCATTTGAACCAAAAGCGATCCAACGTCCGTCAACACTTATCACTGGTCGGCGATTCGTAATGTCAACACGAGTATTGCCGGACAATGTGCTTCCATTCGGATTGATCAAAACGTTTTTAGTGTTGGTGATCTGGAAGATCTGTCGCTGGGCGTAGTCGAATAGAAATATCTCAACGTTCGCATCCTCATTTCGAGGATTTACTGTCGCAATGTTCCCTCGCGATTCGACCACGGCAAACCTGCCATCGCCGCTAATGCCGCCAACGAACGATTCTTCGAACGAATTTGTGAACTGGCCGATAACCGAATCGACCTGTGCAATAACGAACGGCGCAAAAATTAAAAATGCCGCAAAAACGAAACCAATGAATCCACGAAGCTTCACAGACGCCTCCAAATAATTGCTAAAACGCAAACCGAATTAAAAAATGATGATTGAAAATCCTTTCCAAGCACAAAACACAATAGTTTAAAGAGTTAGTGTCTCTTGTGCAAGGATGTGGGCGGATTTAACTATAAACTAAGCCTTTTTCTCAATCGGCTTTGATGCCGCAACGAGGCCGATTGGTTGTCACATCCGTTTACCGTAAACTAAACCGGCAAAAGAACTTCATATGGAAAGTGGGAAGCCAAGATCGATCATGGTGGTCGCCGGCGAGATGTCCGGCGACCGGCACGCCGCGAAGTTGGTTGACGCTCTTCGAATTGAGCGTCCTGATCTAGCATTTTTCGGGTCCGCAGGCGTTCTAATGCGCGAATCGGGCGTTGAAGCTGTTGTTGAGGCGGATGAACTTTCAATCATCGGTCTGCCGGAGATCGCGGCGGCGTTACCGATGTTTATTCGTGCATTTCGAAGTCTCGTCAATGCGGCCGAAACCAGAAAACCAGATTGCGTAGTTCTCGTCGATTTTCCCGATTTCAACCTGAAGCTCGCAAAAGCACTTAAAAAACGCGGGTTCAAGGTCGTTTACTATATTTCTCCGCAACTCTGGGCTTGGCGAAAATATCGCGTAAAAACGATAAAGAAGTATGTTGATCTGCTTGTTTCGATCCTGCCGTTCGAAAAAGATTGGTATGCAAAACAAAGTGTTGCCCATGTTGAGTACGTCGGAAGTCCGCTGGCTCGTGAAGTTCACGCATCGATTTCGAGAGAAGAATTTCGGACGCGGCATTCGGTACTAAATGATACGAAACTGATCGCCTTGCTTCCGGGCAGCCGCAGAAAAGAGGTCACGAAGATATTGCCCGCGATGCTAGAGAGCCTTCGAATAATGCACGTCGCTGATGCGAGCCTCGATTTTTGTTTAGCTATGGCCGATGAACGTCTTACAGAATCGGTGGAAAAAGTGATCGATATTGCGTTCGAAAATGAGCCTGTTCTGAAGAAACGGTTAAAGGTGGTCGCGGGCGAAACATTCGATATTTTAAATGCCTCGGACGCCGCCGCCGTCGCCAGTGGAACGGCGACACTCGAAACGGGAATTATCGGAACACCAATGGCGATCGTCTATAAAGCAACGTCCCTTAACTATAAGCTTTTACGGCCACTTATCGACGTTGAACATTTTGGATTGATCAACCTGATCGCCGAGAAGCGCGTGGCAAAGGAGCTTATTCAAGACGATTTCACACCGCAAACTCTCGCCGACGAACTCTTCCGTTTGCTTGAGCCTGAAACAAACAAGAATGTCCGTGAAGATCTCCGCGTCGCAACCGACAAACTCGGCCACGGCGGAGCCTCCAAACGAGCCGCCGAAAAGATAATCGAGCTTTTGGATAAGCAAACCTAATCTGTCAAAATCCGGGGCTGGCTCGATAAGAAAGACGTGCCCAGCCCCGCGTTTTTCGGTCCCAGCCCCGCGATTCTCGGCCCCAGCCCCGCGTATCTTTGAAGTCGGCCCCGCGTCATTCGGTGGAGCAGGAATCAATGTGTTCAGAGTCGGCGGTATAGGAACGATCGGCGTGTCGGAGCGAATGGCGTTCTCGGAAATCCCGGATTTGTAGTTGGTGGACCGGAGCTATTGGAGCAATCGCCGATATCGAACAAGTCGATTGGCGACAGGGAGAAGATCGAAACTTGTGGAATGGTTGCGGCTACGCCTTACCCTAGGTTTTATAAGTACATCGCTGTTGGCGAAAAAGTCCTTGATTCTCCTGTACTCGTCTGCCGCGTCGTCTGCTTCCTTACCCTTGGCTTTATGGGTTGGACGCCGCTGGCGAGACGGTCACTTTCGGTCTCCCTTCTTTAATTCCTTGACATCTTCACGGAGGCGGCCGAGGCCTTTGACCATGGCGTTTTGGCGTTTGTATTCGTCGAGCGGTTGGATCGGTGTGCCCCACCAGACGCCGGGGCGGACGATTTTGCCGGGCAACACTCCCGCCTGTGAGCCGATGATGGCGCCGCTTTGAACGTGAACATGATCGCCAAAACCGACCTGGCCGCCGATGACGCAATCGTCCTCGATCGTAACGCTGCCGGAAATGCCGGTCTGTGCGGCGATTATGCAGCGTTTGCCGATCGACACGTTATGGCCGACCTGGACGAGGTTGTCGATCTTC
>JBGTKQ010000177.1:0-13901 GCA_041744555.1 Pyrinomonadaceae bacterium | reverse complement strand
CTTGGACTTATTTTGCGGGCGACGCCAATGAGCAATTTCAAGCTCTAGCTTACAAAGATCTGAGAAACCGTCGCACGACCGCAGCAAATCTTCGCGGTTGGATGCTCGACCGCAACGGTAATCTCGTTAACGCTCTCGCATATTACAAAGTTAACGCCAACGGCGACATCGTGCGGTCATTCCCGCTCGAAAAAGAAATGGCTCACATGCTCGGCACCGAACGCGGCACACCAGGACTCGAACGTACCCTTTATCCGCGAAATACTGAGACAATGCCTGAATCGTGGGAGGTTCTGACACGCATCAAGCGACCCGAGCAAGAAAATAAGGACGTAAAGGTAACGATCGACCGTGACCTGCAAGCGTTTATCGCTC
The DNA here is from genome assembly GCA_041744555.1 of Pyrinomonadaceae bacterium. Lineage (GTDB taxonomy): Bacteria > Acidobacteriota > Blastocatellia > Pyrinomonadales > Pyrinomonadaceae > OLB17. Next base: position 13,526 of record JBGTKQ010000177.1, on the reverse strand, counting down.
AACAGCTAGAAGGAAAAAAGGGCGCGATAGTCGTTCTGAATCCGCAGAACGGCGACATCATCGCGTCGTATTCAAACCCTTCGTACAACCTTGCTCAAGCCAGCAACCTTGAGGATTACCTTAAGCTCGAGGGCGACAAACGCGACAAGCCATTGCTCAACCGTGCGACTCGTGAATTCTACGTGCCGGGCTCGACGTTCAAGCTATTTACTATGATCTCGGCATTCCGTGCCGGAAAGCAGAACCTATCATTTCCAAGCTATGCCGAGGGATTCAGGCCGACCAACGGTTCCCTGCCGATAGTCGATTCGACACAACATCGCGAAGGAATGAACGTCAGCGGCGCGTGCAGCGGCGGATGTCAGGAAAAAAATATCGAAACGGCATTCAAGGTTTCAAGTAATCAGTACTTTGCGCAGATGGCGATCGCTCTCGGCCGCGAACGGATCCGCGAAACGGCTATGGCATTTGGAATCTTGCCGGTCGATACGCCGGAACAGGCGTTGATGTCAAAGCTCTTTCCACTCGTATTGAACACAAGCACAACGGCGATTGCGAATTCGATCGCACCGCAGCAATCGACCATCGTGACCGGCAAAGAGATATCGCTATTCGATATCGGCCTGGAAGGCATGGGCCAAGGCTACGCCGGTCAGATGACACCGTTTCAAATGGCGATGATCGCCGCCGCCGCCGGAAATCTGGAAGGTAAACTGATGAAGCCAAAGATCGAGTTTGACCGGCCGGCTGAGATGTACCAGCAGATATTGACGCCGCAACAAGCTGCCGTAGTTCGCGAAATAATGGCGACCGTAACAGAAGAACCGGGCGGGACAGGCGTGGTTATTGCACGTGCCCTCGCCGGAACGGGCATCCGCGTCGGCGGCAAGACCGGTACTGCCGAAAAACAGGTTCCGTCGTACGACGCAAAGACCGGAAAACTCAACACAATAAAGAAACGGCGTAAAAACGCCGCTGGCGTGTGGGAAGACTACAACGCTCCGGTGATGGTCGAGCGTTCGGATAGCTGGTTTATTAGTATTTCACCGCTCGAAAAACCGACGTTTGCCATCGCCGTCGTCGTCGAAGGTGGCGGCTACGGTTCACGGACAGCCGCACCGATGGCGGCGAACGTCATATTGAAAGCAAGAGAGCTTGGATTGCTCGGCGAGCAATACAAGCCGAAGCAGTTGCCGACAAAAGCGCCGGCCAAGCCTAAAAGGACAAGGTAATTGAGTTAGATTGATTTGAAAAACCGAACCTCATCACATTTCTTCATACTCGCGCTCATCGCCCTAACAACGGCGATCGCCCATTACTCTGTCTATTACGGCGGATTAATACGGGGCTATGAGACGTCTTGGATCACAGGCTATAGAAACGTTGGGTTGATCGCTCTTCTGGTGATCGTTCCAATATTCCTCAAGAAATTTGGTAAATATGCCGGGAGTTGGACGCTTTATACCTCGGCGGTTTTGCTGTTTTCGATCGGTCTGACCGTGCAATACCGATTGTTCAGCGACCCCGAATATATTTCGCGTAAAGATAAAGCTGAAGCGAGACAGGCGAAGATAAAGACGACACAGCTTCACTATATTCAAGAGAATTACACTGCCGAGAAAAAGCAGATGATGGGACTTCCGGCGACACCGCCATCACCCGTTGATCTTTCGACGGAAACACCTCGGCCATCGGAAGAAACGATGGGAGCAGTCTTGCTATCGGGCAAAACGATCAATCCTTTGCTTGGTTTGTTCGGTTTGATCGGCGCGTTCTTTCTACTTCGGCGTGAACGGGTTTTGGAGATACTCCAGCGGAACGGATTTCTGATCGTGCTGCTGACACTTGTTCCGCTGATACTGGCGGCGATCACATCACGCGCTGGTAAGTCCATTGGCAATATGACGCCGTGGGAATTGGCTAAAATTCCCTTTCTCGTCGGTTTTGCGGCGGTGCTCGCCGTTTTGTATAAAAATCTTGCAAAAACCTATTGGGGTGTGCCGCGTGCGAAAGATGTTGTCCCGCTTTTGTTCATGGCGACTCTGCCATTCTTTCCGTTTTTTGTGCTGAAAGATTTCGGCCAGATGATGGTTTTCTCGTCGGTTTATGCCACGCTTTATCTGATCGCAGTACGGCGGTTTTCACAGCGTTTCGTACTTGTTGGAAGTGTGCTTTTGATGGTCGGTGTGTTGGTTGTCGGAGCGTTGCCGGTCGCAACGCAAGACCGAATCCCACTTTTGCCAACGCTTGCGAAGCCGGTCAAAGCCGTACTTCCCGATCGGATCCAACAACGCTTTCATCTCTGGCTCGACGGTTTCAATCCGCCGCCACCGGAAACTAGCTGGTGGAAGGAAGACTACGACGATTACTATAAACGGCTGGTCGAAAAAGATCCTAATCTGCCGGCGATGATCGAAGAAGATCCGACTTTGCTCCGAACGATCAATATCGACGCCTGGTTTGACGTGCTCGCGTTTCAACCGGCACAAGCGACTTATGGGCTTGCTTCGGGAGGAATGACCGGGCGCGGGTTAGGGCTTGGGTATCCGGAATTGATACCTGTTGCCGATTCGGACTACATATTTGCCGCTCTCGCCGAAGAACTTGGACTTTTCGGCGGTTTGTTGTTAACCTTTGCCCTTATTGTGCTCGTAAGTGCAGGTGTTAGAACGGCTTTGGACTCACGTGATATGTTCAGTAAGCTGTGTTCGATCGGGCTGGCCGCCTTCATCGGATTTCAGGCACTCGTAAATATCGGCGGCATTACTCGTGCTTTACCAATGACCGGCATCACGCTTCCATTTGTAAGCCACGGCGGATTTTCGCTGATAACAAGCTTTGCCATGCTCGGTATGCTGATGGCATTTTCGCATCGAAATGCGATGGATCGGAAGACAGACGACGTTGACTTAATAGCTTAACGTTACTTAGCTAAATGTTTCTATAATTCGCTTTAATTTAAGTCCAAATCTGACGGAGTCAATATGATCGACGAAAATTTTCAATTGCTCACCGCACATGTGACTGATCGTGGCCTCAGCGAAAAACGCCCTCAGAACGAAGATTCGTTCCTATCTATGCCGGAATACGGCATTTTTGCCGTGGCTGATGGCGTAGGCGGTGCAATGGCGGGTGATGTCGCCTCCGCGATGGCGGTTGAAATAATCGGTGAAGCGTTTGCAAATTATTCGGGCACGGTCGATGCGGAAGAGATAATGACCGTTGCGATCGATCGGGCAAATCTTTCGATACACCAGATGGCTGGCGAGCTTTCGCAGCTTTCGTCAATGGCAACTACGGTGGTTGCCCTGCACCTTTCCGGCAACGTCGCGACGATAGCACATGTCGGTGATTCACGGGTTTATAAACTTAGCGGAGAAGGTGAGCTTTCACGCGAAACGGCAGATCATTCGGTGGTTGAAGAAGAAGTGCGAGCGGGTCGAATGACGCCGGAACAGGCCGCGACGCACCCAAGCCGAAACGTCATCAGCCGGGCCGTCGGTGCCGAACTTTCAGTGGAAATTGATATAAAGACCGTCACTGTAGAACCTGGAACGGCATTTCTGCTTTGTTCGGACGGCATCACTCGGCATGTTAATGACCAGGAGATCGCGGAACTATTTAACACCGGCATGAGCGTGGAGATGCTCTGCGAGCAGCTTAAGGAAATGTGTTACAGCCGAGGTGCTGAGGACAACTTAACCGCCGTTATTGTAAAATTACCAGGGTCTCCACATAAAGCCCAGATCTCATCAAGTGCATATGTTGCTGATACATTAAGTGAAGAAGAGACCGTCGCAACGGCGCGTTCACCGTTTAACGAACCAGCCGAGGTATCAACAAGTTTCCCCAAAATTGATGATCCAGCTTCATTTGAGCCGGAGGACGATGAACCCTTAGCGCAAAACATCGAACAGCCCACACAATTTAGTAGCAGCGAAATTCTTGGTGAAAGCGACGATGAAGCGTATCTGATCGAAGCTGAAACGGAAATTGCAGATGAATTCCTTGGAATCGAACCCGATCCCGACCCGGAGGTGGAAACGGTCTCGTCCGAATATGCCTCATCGAGAGTGATAGTTCCCGCCGCGGCAGTGGCCGCACCACAAATTCGTGAACAAGAATTCTCGATGTTTGGAGAGACGCCGAAAGCTAATGTGACACCGCAGGTTTCGTCTTCAAGTGGTGGAAGTAGTGTGCTTAGATCGCTTGTGTATCTCTTATTGGGTGGACTGATCGGCGCTGCCGGTTTCTACTTTTGGACGCAATATCAAACGCCACCTGAGCAGACCCAAGCTATTCCGGTTCAAGATCTAACTCCCAAATCGAACAATATTCCGGCCTCTTCGCTTGAAGAACTTCGTTGGAATATCGACAAGGATCCCGAACGATATCTACAGCAACGTTCCGGAACCCCGCAGGATCCTACCGACCACTATTTGATTGGCCGAGCTCTGTTTCTTGTGAATAAGCTGTGGGAAGCCGAATCGCAGTTTAAGATCGTAGAAGCCCAGAAAGATAAGATCTTGCCTGCACAATCTCAAGTCTCGATCCTTTCGGACATCGCTATGATGCGAGCAATAATTAGCTCAGGGCCGGCAGATGTGAAATTTAAGGCTGATTACACAAAAACAAAGACCGCAGCCTCAACCGAATCGGACGCCACACTTTCGAATTCTAATACGAATTCAGCATTAGTTCCGTAGGACGATGGATTGGCGTCGAGCTTCGAACATCGTGATGGCGCACGCGGCGGCAAGATTAAGACTTTCAACCGAGTTTGCCATCGGTATTTGAACCGATCTATTCAGCTTTTCGCGCAATTCAGCAGTAATTCCGTGAGCCTCCGATCCCGCAACAAGCAATGTTGGCGTTTTCCAGTCCACATCATAAATGGATTTAGTAGCGTTTCCCGCTAGCCCACAAACTGACAAGCCTGTTAGTTCAGCCCACCCTAAAATTCTGTCAATGGTAACTCGCTCCCAGATCGGAAGCCGGAAGCACGACCCCATCGATGCCCGTATCGATTTGGCCGAAAATGCATCAGCGGAACCGGTCGTAGTAATTAACCCTGCAATTCCCGCGGCCTCAGCAGAACGAATGATGGCGCCGATGTTCGATGGGTTGTTGGCTTCTTCCAGCATCAGAACCATGGGAGTGTATTCTCGGGGCGAACTCATTCGCTGATCGATCTCCGCTTTCCCTGAATTAGGGCGAGCTGCGATGGCCACAATGCCCTGCGGACTCTGTGTGTCGGCGATAAGACCAAGCAGTGTCGCGGAGATCTGATAAACATCGGCATTCCCGAATTCTGTCTTCGCAATCAGGCTCTTGATACGGTCGTGACCAATCGCATCGCTGTCGACAAATATGCTCGAAATCGCCCATCCCGAATTTATCATTTCTTCGGCGAGACGAACGCCCTCTACGTGAACGAACCCAGGATCCCGGCCGTCTCGAACCATTCGTGCCATTTTTATGTGTTGATTCTCGCGGCTGGTAATTTCGATCATCGACTTCGTTCATTCCTAAACCCGCGTTTAATCTATTTGCACGGGCGTGTAAACGATATAAACTCTAACGTAATGAAACCTGAATCGCGAATTATGACAAAACTCGAACAGTTAAATGAACGGTCGCGACAAGCCGAGTTTGGAGGCGGCGAAGCACGGATCGACAAACAACGTGCGGCCGGCAAAATGACTGCCCGCGAACGGATCGATTTTTTTCTTGACGAAGGCTCGTTCGAAGAATTCGACAAACTGGTAGTTCATCGTTCGACCGATTTTGGCCTTGATGAGCAACGATTTCCAGGGGACGGCGTCGTTACCGGTCATGGCCTAGTGGATGGCCGAGAGGTTTTTGTATTCGCGCAGGACTTCACGGTTTTCGGCGGCTCGCTTTCTGAGACCCACGCCCAAAAGATCTGCAAGGTAATGGACATGGCGATGAAGGTTGGCGCCCCGGTTATCGGTTTGAATGATTCCGGCGGTGCGAGAATTCAGGAAGGCGTTGTCAGCCTTGGCGGCTATGCCGATATTTTTTTGCGAAATACTTTGGCCAGCGGTGTTGTCCCGCAGATCAGTTGCATTATGGGCCCGTGTGCCGGAGGCGCGGTTTATAGCCCAGCGATCACAGATTTTAATGTGATGGTGAAAGACACATCGTACATGTTCATTACCGGACCGGACGTTATCAAAACGGTCACGCATGAAGACGTAACGAAGGACGAGCTTGGCGGAGCAATGACGCACAATTCAATATCCGGCGTTGCCCATTTTGCAGCCGACTCCGATGAACACGCACTGCGGCTTACGCGGGAACTGCTCTCCTTCATGCCGTCAAATAATATGGAGAATCCTCCATTTGTGGCGACAGATGACCCGTCCGACCGTGCAGATAAGAAACTGAACACGATCGTTCCTGAGTCATCGAACCAACCATATGATATTCGGGATATCATTCACAACGTTGTTGACGACGGCTATTTTTTTGAGGTCCAGGAACATTTTGCCGCAAATATTGTCATAGGCTTCGCCCGGCTAGGTGGCTTTTCCGTTGGAATCGTCGCGAATCAACCCGCCTTTTTAGCTGGTGTTTTAGACATCGATGCATCGGTTAAAGCAGCAAGATTTGTGCGGTTTTGTGACTGCTTCAACATTTCGCTTGTCACATTTGAAGACGTCCCCGGATTTCTACCGGGCGTTAATCAGGAGCATTTTGGCATAATTCGCCACGGTGCAAAGCTGCTTTACGCATTCGCCGAGGCAACCGTGCCGAAAATTACCGTGATCACACGGAAAGCATACGGCGGGGCATATTGCGTGATGGCCTCCAAACATATTCGTACTGATATCAACTTCGCCTACCCAACTGCCGAGATCGCAGTTATGGGCGCAGAAGGTGCGGTCGGCGTACTATACAAAAAGGAATTGCTCGATACTACAAATCCCGATGAGAATCGAAAACGGATCGTCGATGAGTTTACGGAAAAGTTCGCTAATCCGTACATCGCTGCTGAAAAGGGATTCATTGACGAAGTCATCGAACCCGCTTTAACGCGGCCGAAGCTAATTCGGGCCCTATCGCTGCTTCAAAATAAGCGAGATACCAATCCGCCGAAAAAACACGGCAACATACCGCTTTAAGCTTTGCTTTAAGGGTTGGGTTTAGACAGTTGAAGTAAATTCTCTCGAAAGAACTTGATATTCATGTAGAGCATAAAGAGTCGCAATCGGACAATTAAACCAGTCTATAAGGTTAAGATCCTGTGCAGATATTCAACACTGTGTCCCCAACCACAACAATCCGTCCAACGCTCGCCGAAATCTCGCTCGACAAGCTTCGGCACAATCTGAAGGCAATCCGGGAATTCATCGGTGAACACCATTTGGTAATGTCGGTGGTCAAAGCCAACGCTTACGGCCACGGAGCCGTTCAGTGCTCACAGGCCCTCGAAAACGAAGGATCGGACTGGTTCGGCGTTGCCCTGCCCGAAGAAGGGATCGAACTACGTAACTCCGGAATCACCAAGCCGATTCTCTGCTTTGGCAATTGGCCCGGACAAGAAGGTCTTATGCTTGAGCGGAACCTTACACCGGCCGTGTATCGGATCGAGAATATTAGAGCTTTAGATGCGGCCGCCGCGAAACTTAATTTGACCGCCAAGATACACGTCAAGATCGACACGGGAATGGGTCGGGTTGGTGTTCCATCGAACAATGTTCCTGAATTCGTTGCGTCACTTGTAGACTTTCGCAACGTCGAGGTCGAAGGTTTGATGACGCATTTCGCATCGGCGGACGAAGTTGTAAGTGAACAGACCAACGAGCAGATGAAGTTATTTGCGGCGGCGGTCGAAACATTTCATTCAAATGGATTTCGGCCTAAATATATCGATATGGCGAATTCGCCTGGAGCGATCGTGCACTCGGCGTCTCGCGCCACTATGGTTCGGATAGGCGGGCTGCTCTACGGGTTGGGTGATGACGTTCTTCCGAAAGATTTTCCGCGGCCGAATCTAAAGCCCGTACTCTCCCTTTATTCGCAGATAACCTTCTTGAAGACCGTCCCGCCTGGCTCAACAATTGGCTACGGGGCCACATTTAAAACCGATCGCGAATCGGTCATCGCAACGATCCCGATCGGGTATCACGATGGACTTTCGCGTGCTCTTTCGAATAATGGCCATGTTCTGATCAATGGCAACCGGGCTCCGATCGTCGGACGTGTTTCCATGGACTGGACGACCATTGACGTCACCGATATTAAAGACGTTAGCGTGGGAAGTGAGGTAGTATTGATCGGAGAGCAAGTTAATGGTCGGATCACCGCAGAAGACCTTGCCGGTATGGTGGACACTATTTCATATGAGGTAACTTGCGGGATCGCCAGCAGAGTTCCCAGGATTTATATCAACACGGAAGAAGCAGATTAAAATGAAATATCCGATAAATCTATCGTTCAAGATCCTTGCACTGGCAAGCCAGATCTATGTTCGCGATGCTGATAATTCCCTTCTCGGCTATGTGAAGCAGAAGATGTTTAAGCTGAAAGAAGACGTCAACGTCTTCGCCGACGAGCAGCAGACACATCACCTGTACAACATCAAGGCTGATCGGATCCTAGACTTTTCCGCGAATTACAGATTTTCCAGTGCGAACGGCTCAGCTATCGGCTCAATCAAACGAAAAGGAATGCGCTCAATCTTCAAGGCTCATTATCTGATCTCTGACATAAACGGTGAGCAAGTGATGGAGATCCGCGAAGAAAATGGTTGGATCAAGGTAGTCGATTCGCTGATCGGTGAACTGCCTATAATTGGAATGTTCTCAGGCTATTTCTTCAATCCAAGCTACATAGTTTCGCGTTCAGAAAGCGATCAGGTCGCAAGGCTTGCGAAAGAAGCTGCGTTCTTTGAAGGCAAATTTCAATTGACTCAGATCGGAACAATGTCTGAGGCAGAAGAGGTCTTGGTCTATTTGAGCGTTTTGACAATGACGCTGATGGAACGATCACGAGGCTAAATGATCTCCTTGCTCGAATATCCATGGAAAGAGTTTTTTCGAAGGCTTTACGACGAGGCCTTTGATGCCGATATCTTCAGTCGATCCGCGCAGGTCGCGTTTTACTTCTCGTTCTCGATCTTTCCACTGCTATTCTTTTTGGTGAGCCTTTTCGGTCTAATTCTTGATTCAACAACCGACCTAAAGCAAGAGTTATTGGTCTATTTAAGGCAAATAATGCCGTGGTCGGCATTCACTCTTGTACGAACAACTCTCGAGGAAATTACTGAAAACAGCTCGACTGGCAAGCTGACGATTGGACTGGCTATTACGCTTTGGTCTGCCTCGGCTGGTATCGACAGCGTCCGCGGCGCACTCAACGCAATATATAAATTACGAGAAAGCAGATCATGGTGGTGGACAAAACTTCAGTCCCTTGCATTCACTCTGTTGATGATCGTCCTTATCGCGGCCGTTCTCGGTGTTGTCTTTTACGGATGGCAGATGGTCCAGCTTGGGCTTTCCGGAATTGGACTTCGGGTCACTTCGCCGGGGGTATTAGTTTCGATTCAATGGGCGTCGCTACTACTGCTAATGTTGTTCGCATGTGAGATATTTTTCAACCTGTTGCCTGATTTTAAGCGATGGCGTTGGCTTTGGATAACGCCGGGATCGATAGTCGCGATCCTCCTCTGGCTTTTGCTTACCAGCGGGTTCCGACTTTATCTCCAGTATTTTAATTCCTATAATCGGGCGTACGGTTCGCTTGGTGCAGTTATTATTTTAATGTTGTGGCTATATTTGACCGGCGTTGCTCTACTCGTCGGGGGAACAATAAATGCCGTGGTAGAAGACCTAAGAAAGGATAAGATCGCAAGGATTCCAGAATCCACAGATATTACTTCGAGTCAAGAATTAAGTAATTAAGCATATGTCATTGATGCTGCAAGAGATAGAAGAACAACCTGACGTTCTTGAAAGGACCATTGTCGGTGAGCGCGAAAAGATCACGCGAATCGGAGATTTTATCCGTCAGAAGGACGTTGACGTGATAGTTATCGTCGCCCGCGGAAGCTCCGACAATGCATCGCTGTTCGGACGCTACCTTCTTGAAGTGACGACCGGAATTCCTGTATCTCTCGCGGCACCTTCTGTTTATACTTTGTACAATGCGAAGTTACGGTTAAAACGGGCCCTGGTTATTGGTGTTTCGCAGTCTGGCGAAGGTACTGACATTAACCAGGTATTGGAAAGTGCAAAGGAATCTGGTGCGTTTACTCTGGCAATTACTAATGAAGCCGAGTCGTCAATGGCAAAGATCGCCGACGAAACACTGCTGATCCACGCAGGCCGCGAACGTTCAGTTGCTGCAACCAAGACATATACCGGCCAGATGCTTCATTTTTATTTGCTTGCATCGGCGATCGGCGATAAACGCATCGATTATAATAAGATACCGGAGTTAGCCGCGAAATCACTTGAATTGAAAAGTAAGGTTCAACTTGAAGTACAAAGATATGTGTTTATGGAAAACTGCGTTGTTGTGGGACGCGGAATGAATTACGGGAATTCCTATGAACTCGCGCTTAAACTGATGGAAACTTGCTATGTTGTTGCGGAACGGTTTTCGTCGGCTGACTTTTTCCACGGTCCGCTCGCGATGGTCGAAAGGCGGTTTCCAGTTCTTATGTTCGGGCCAAAAGGCGTTACACAGAAAAGTAATTTAGATCTGCTCGATCGACTCCGTGAGCTTCATGCCGATTCCCTTTCAATCACCAACGATCCCGAGATCGCCCGTCGGTCGTCGAGATCGATCATGCTTCCCGACGATATCGATGAATTTCTCTCACCGATTCCCTTTATTTTGCCCGGACAATTATTCGCTGCTTACCTGTCGGAAGCGAAAGGTATTGACCCTGACGCTCCGCGTTCGCTTAACAAGGTTACCCAAACTATTTAGTCTTACTTCTTGAACCAATGAATGACGAAGGTCGAAAACCGCAGAGACTCGCCTTCGTCGCTTTCGTTTTGCTCTTTCTCCTTATCGTCTCGTTGGGATTAATGCAGCCTTCGATACGCATAAGCGGCCTTTCCGTTCAATTCACGGAGATCGTCTTTATTTGCCTTTTACCGTTTGCCGTCACTCTCGCCTGGCGAAATAGATCATCGTTAAAGATCGATACGGCCGTTTACCCGATCGGGTCCTACTTTATTACATTATTTGCTGCGACGGTATTCTCACCGACTATTGATACCAGCATTGGGAAATTTGCAGGTGTGTGCTATCTGAGCCTTCTCGCTTTGGTCGTGCCTCTCATCCTCCGAGATCGCATCGCCCTTGAGCGTATTGTCGCAACATGGATCGTCGTTTCAACTATCGTTTCCTCCATCGGAGTATTCGCGGCTGTGCTATTTATCGTATTCGGATCAAATCCGCTTTCTCCAATTTTCTTGCATGGTTTCGGCTCGCTTCCTGTTGGCAATTATCCTCGGATACAAAGCACGTTCGTTTATCCGGCGATGCTATGCAATTACCTCACAGTCTCAGTATGCCTTACCATTTTTGCTTATCTTAAAGGTCGATTGGACCGCTCATTCTGGCCGGTAATTGTTGTTCATATTTTGGCGGCTATGTTGACGCTAACGCCCGGCCTAGGCGGATTCATTTTTGCGCTGGCAATTGGAGCCTGTTTCATTCCGAAAATGCACACAGACCGAAGAAGAACCAATATCGCAGTTTCGATTGGAATTTTTGCCGTTATTGGTTCGATCGCTTTATCGGCCAAAGCACCGTGGCATATTAGTTCGGCTTTTTATATGAACGGGGCAACGGTCGAGACTTTCAACGTTGGCCCACGCTTGCTAACTTGGATCGGAGCTTTCGCGGCAATGCTCGACAAGCCGATCTTTGGCGCCGGTGTGGGAAATGCCGTGACAAGTGTTATGTTCACTACGGGTCTCGGCCAAAACCGACTATTGACGGATGCCCATAATTCTTGGCTGAACATCGGAGCCCAAGCGGGGCTTCCCGGTTTTATCGCGTTGGTTTGGGTAACGGTGCATTTCGGGCGAAGGGCTCTTCGAGCAATTCGGTCAGCTAACGCAAGTCTAGGATTCTCGGCCGCATTCGGTGTGGCGTTTCTTTCAGCATTTGTTGCTCAGGGTTTTGTTGGGTCGTTCGAGGATGCGAGACATCTTTGGGTGCTCATGGGATTAATTGTTGCGGCAGAACGATTGGAGCAATTGGAACACGGTTAGAGTTGAGAAGCTGCCCGAAGCAAAGCATCGCGCATTTCGCCGGCAGAACGCCAGCGGAGATCGATCTGTTTTGCGAGTGCGGTTTCGATAACTGCCGCGATGCGGATCGGCACTTCCGGAACTCTGCGGCTGATAGGAATTATCGGTTTTTCGAAGATCGCCTTAACTGTCTCAGATATTCCCGCGCTCGGACCTATATCGAGCGCATGCGCACCGGTTAATAAGCTGTAGGCGGTCATCCCGAGAGCATAAATGTCCGATGGCGGTCTAACTTCTTTGAAATCGCGAACCTGCTCGGGCGGCATATACGCGATCGTTCCAGCGACGTCGCCTACCATCGTAACACCGCTCATGCCGGTTTGCTTGTAACTCTTCGAAAGTCCAAAGTCAGTAAGTTTTGCCAGATAATTCGGATAATTACCATCAACCAGAATGTTTTGTTCTTTTATATCTCGATGGACAAAACCCTTCTGATGAGCAAAATCCAAGGCGGCCAACGTCTGTTCGATTATCTTAACGACTTCCTGATAATTAAGCTTCCCGCCCCGTTTCTTTGCGAGCCGCGAAGCGTCCATTCCGCTGACATATTCCGAAACCAAATACACGATACCATTGTGCGTTCCGTGTTCGATGTAGCTTACGACGTTCGGATGCTGCAATGCCGCGGCTACTTCGATCTCGCGCAAAAAGCGTTTCAAAGATTGTTCGCTCACGGCAACTTCTGGCAACAAGGTTTTTATCGCGACCGCCCGCCCATCGCGGACCGACCGTGCAAGCATCACGCTTCCCATACCACCTTGGCCCAGAATTCGGATCATCTGGTAATTCGGGATCGGTTGCGGATTCTGGCGAAGCTTTTCACGGCAATCTTCACAGACGTAAGAAAGTTTGGCATCGGGCCGCGACACCTCCGCCTTGGAGGGCAAGCCGCAATTTAAACATGCCACCGTAATGATCGACGGTTCCGTTTTCTCATTAAGTGCACTACCTGACGCCGTAAACGATGAGATATCAGACTCTACCCTAACCTCAAGAACGGTTTCACCGCCCTGAATGCGATCGCCATGCTTTAGGTGAGCCGTTTCAACACGTATTCCATTAACGAACGAGCCGTTGGTTGATCCTAGGTCGCGAAGAAAGCATTGAGGCGGAGCAATTTCAAGGATGCAATGATGGCGCGAAAAAAAGCGGTCGTGCGGGAGGCAAAACTGCGCATCCTCGCTCCGGCCGATCATAAACGTGTCGTGTTGATCAAATGTGAAT
>JBGTKQ010000176.1:0-5849 GCA_041744555.1 Pyrinomonadaceae bacterium | reverse complement strand
TCGGTTTCGGCTATGCATTTTTCGCGATCCTGCAGTCGGTGCTTAGCCCAGATAAGATTTATGGCATTTACGACGCGCTCAGCCCGTTCGGCACTTTCGTTAACCGCCACAATTTCGCGGCGCTCATGGAAATGCTGATCGCGGTCCCGCTCGGCATGTTGTTCGCGGGTGCAATTCGGCCGGACAAGCGTCTTTTGTATATCACGGCGATCGCTTTGATGGGAGCATCGCTATTGCTGAGCGGTTCCCGCGGCGGGCTGTTCGCGTTTCTGGCGATGGTCTTTTTCCTGGTTCTGGTTACGACTCGCGGAAGTGGAACAAATAAGGTCGTGCTTCGTTTGGCGATGGCGATATTGTTGATCTTTGCTGTTATCGGCGGAGCGTTCTTTGTCGGCGGAGACACTTCGCTAACCCGCATCGTTGATTCTGCCGCGTCGAAAGATGTGACGACAGGGCGATTTGAGATCTGGAGCGTGACGGCGAAAATGATCGTCGCCGATCTTCCGTTCGGTTCCGGGCTTGGTGCATTCGGTGTTGCGTATTCGCGGTTCGATAAAGGCAGCGGGCTCGAACGCGTTGAACAGGCTCATAACGATTATCTACAGATCGCGTCCGACGCCGGAATACCGGGAATTTTCATCGCCGGTTTCTTTCTCTTCTTTTTGTATCGAGCGGGCAAACGCGGACTCGGTGCAAGCAATTTGATCCGACGCGGAATCGCCGCAGGTGCGCTCGCGGGAATCTTTGCGATCCTCGTCCACAGCCTTTTCGACTTCGTTCTTCACACGACCGCCGTTGCCGTCGCGTTCGTTATTCTGCTCACGCTGCTTGTCGCCGCGGGCCACGAATACGCCGACGACATCATCGATCTTCCCGACGATGGCCGCCGCGATCCGCATCGCCCACGCCGCAAGGCCAAGGTTGCACCGTTTCGCAGATAATTCTTAAGTGGTAAACGGTAGGTGGTGAGCGTTAAGTGATTAGAAGGTTCTTTTGCCGAGCGGAAAAGGTTTGCTTCGCCGCTCGGCAGGTGAATTAATTAGCCATTTACGGTGGCTAAAACGGTTTCGCTTCAGCCGCCTTTTTCGCCGGATTTCGAGACCCAACGCAGACGGTACCAGACTGATTTTCCGGCGTCTTCCATTGAATAAAAAAGACCAGTTTCCCGCAGGAAAACGCGCGTTTCCTGCAGGGAAAGCCCAAGCTCCTTCAGGAAATGATTCATTTCCTCAAGAAAGCCACATTTTTCCTCTCGGATGACGGAAAATTCTTTGTAAGTTTAATTAGTTCTTTGGCTTCGCAATCGTTGAATTGTTGGTTTTTGGCTTACCTTCGCAAATGCGTTCGGCGTTTGTAATCACGAAAGTTTCGAGATCGGAATGCTCCTTTTCGCGATCTTCGTGCGTTCGAGCAAGAAGAAGAGCGCGAGTTCCGACGTAGAAAGTCTCAAATTTAATTTCGCATGGCATATCCAGCGAGTTTTTGATACCTATCGCCTGACCGAAGATGAATGGTCGTTTATCAACCAAATTCTCGTCTGTTGAATGGAGACTTGAGTGTTCTTGATCGAGCAGCGTTTTCTTGCCATCTTTACCAATATAATAAAATGTCGGCAGGTAGGCTGACGAATTAGGTGCTCCTTGCATTACTAGGATGCGCGATTCGGGAATGGAAAATATTGTCTTGCCAGATTTTTCTTCTATCTTTTCGCCGGTCGGAATGTTATGCAAAATGAAAACATAGCCGTGGGTTCCTTCCGGAATTAGATATACACGCTTAGGAAAAATCTGAGAGCACGCCGGAATGGTCAATAGGAGTAAGACAACAATCGGTTTAAGGCACTTCATTTTATTCTATTTATTCAACTTCGGTTGCGGGTCGGCGGCGGAAGAGGCTGAGGACGTAGAGTATGATGCCGCTGGCTACGTAGATGCCGGAGACGATGAGGAGAACGTAGTTGGAATAGAGCCAGATGAGCATGCCGACGGCGGCGATGACGAGTACGAGATAGAGATTGCGGCGGCCGGTGCCGGCGGATTTGAAGCTGGTGTAGCGGATGGTGCTGACCATTAATACCGAAAGCACGGCGATCAGGATCATGAACAGGTAGCTGTAAAATCTAGCGAAGCCTTCGCCGTAGGAGCCGAGCGGCATCGGTGCGAAATGGACGATCGATGCCATCAAACCGGCTGCGGGCGGAATCGGAAGCCCGACGAAGTTTTTCTTATCGACCTTTTGCGTGCCTTCTTGAATTACGCGCGGCCTCGTCGCCTGCAGATTAAATCTCGCAAGCCGAAAAGCTCCGCACATCAGATACATGAACAGCAGGAAAATGCCGAGCGCGTGCTCGCTGCTTTTGTCGCCGAACGAAGAGCCGATTCCCCAACTATAGATCAAAGCTATCGGCGCGATGCCGAAGGTAAGTACATCTGCCAGCGAATCGAATTGGACACCGATCTCGGTAGTCGTCTTCGTCATTCGGGCGACGCGGCCATCGAGCGTGTCGAATAGAATGGCGAGGCCAATCGCGACTGCGGCGTAATTGAAATACCCCGAAGCAAGTAGCGGGTCGTCGATCGCAACCCGGAAACCACGGATCGAATAAAGCACCGCCAAAAACCCCATGCCGATATTCGCCGCCGTAAACGCCGTCGGGATGACATAAAGCCCTTTTCGGATCCCGCGATGAACGGGTTTGTTTTGTTCGGTCTCCATTTAAACGATTCGAGCGATGATGGTTTCGCCGCCGACGACTCGGTCGCCGATCGAGACAGCAATCTCGACATTCTTTGGCATCAGCAGATCGGTTCGCGAACTAAATTTTATCAGGCCGAAACGCTGGCCGCGTTCGAGTTCGTCACCTTCCTTGCTCCAGCAAACGATGCGGCGTGCGAGAATTCCTGCGATCTGCGTGCAAACTACGGTCAGATCGCCATTTGTTATCGTAAGCGAGTTGCGTTCGTTGACCAAACTCGCTTCGTTGCTTGTCGCCGGCATTTTCTTGCCCGCGATGTAGTCGATCTTGGTGACAGTCCCGGCAATAGGCGAACGGTTAATGTGAACATCGAGCGGAGAAAGAAAAACGCTGACGACTTTTCCTGCTTCGGTTTCGTCGATGCGTGTCACTTTGCCGTCCGCCGCCGAAACGATCAGGCCATCGCCCTGTGGCGTGACGCGGTGCGGATCGCGAAAGAAATACGCCATAAAGAGTGCAACGAAGACAAAGGCGAACGCGATCCCCCACCAGCCGATCGCACCAAGCAATAGCGCAATTAGGGCCGGTATAAGTACGAATGGAAATCCTTCTTTCGCCATAAATAAAGTAAGGGGTAAGTTTAACTGATTAGCGGGTGAGTCCAAAGTCCTACGCCCGAGACGGCGGTTTAGGGTTCAAAGTTCAAGGTTCGATGTTTCGAATTGAAATTTGAAATTTCAGATCTGAAATGTGAGGTCTGGGTGCAAAATATCAAATATAAAAAAGCCCGGCACTATCGAGCACCGGGCAAAGAGGAGGATCGTATGAAGAAATCCAGGTTTTCACCTAATCGGATTGTCCTTGGCGTAACTGTACGCACACCAGGCTGCAATAAGATGTACTACCCAGCCTAAGAGACCCGCAGAACCAATCCATGAAAACCAAGTCAAAACCAGCCAGATAATGCCGATGATGATGCGGCCGTTATAGATCTGTCCTACGCCGGGAATAAGTAAGCTTAAAATTCCTGCAATATATGGTTCACGCATAGTATCAAGAACACCTCCGATATCTATTATACGCCCGGGTTTCGAATTAGTTCCCGGAATTTAATGACCGATGAATTCGTGAACAGCGAAATGGATGAGGAAGAAAAGAGCGACGCCGGCAAAGACCGAAAGGGAAACGAACGGGCGTTTGCCGCCGTGGTGATTGACCTCTGGGATCAGGTCGCTGGCGGCGACGTAAA
Source organism: Pyrinomonadaceae bacterium (assembly GCA_041744555.1). Taxonomy (GTDB): domain Bacteria; phylum Acidobacteriota; class Blastocatellia; order Pyrinomonadales; family Pyrinomonadaceae; genus OLB17. Next base: position 1,905 of record JBGTKQ010000176.1, on the reverse strand, counting down.
CCGTTATACCGCAGGCCACTGGCAAGGCATACGCGACGGAAATGCCGAGGCGTGTTCCGGCAAGATAAAAAAGAAGTACACCGATCAGCGTTGTCAGGCCGACAAGCGACGTGGCAATGACGACTTCGCGCATGCCTTTGCCTGCGGCGAGCATCATCGAGCCAATGGTGAATCCTTCCGGGAATTTATGCAGGAAAACGGCGATAAAGACGAGTAGGCCGACTCGCACGTCTAGTTGCGACGCGGCGGCGATCGAAACGCCATCAAAAAATGTGTGGATCAAAAGCCCGCCAACGCCTGTATATGCTGAACGCGTGCTAATAACGTGGTCCGAATGAACTTCTTCGCCGAGATGGAAATGCGGAGCGATCGTGTGTTCAAAGAACTGAGTAAGCAAATAGCCGCCGAGAACCAAAAGCATCGGAACAAAAAGCGATTCGCTGCCTGAGTTCTGCGCCTGCCAGAGTTGGATCGTCTTTGGGATCAGCTCAATGAACGCGACCGCCATCATGAAACCGGCACCTAAGGCAAGTAGGTACTTAAGATACGTTTTATAACTTGTGTGGAGTTTCGCAGGGAAAAGTGCCAACCCACCGAGCACATTCGCCGCGGCCGCCAGCGTTCCAAAGACCAATAATTGAAGAAATCCCGATTCCATTTGACGATAATCTTAAAACTCTACAGCAAAATTTGCTCGTTTCAAAAATCGAAAGTTGCGTACCGCGGAATTTGTTCGGAATTTAGAATTCGCCATATCCTAAGTAAACAGGAGTTTAAGCAGATGATTAACAATTCATGTTACTTTTCTCTTGACAGCCGACACTGCTTCGGCATAATATCCTTCTTGCAATTCAATATTTACAGAGTTGGGTCACTTTGTTACGGATTGCGAGTTAAACATAGTCGCTTAATTGGTTAAGCACATTCACAAAACGTAAAGCTGAAAACACTTGTTATTGAATTTAGCGTCCCGTAGACGCCCTTGAGGCCTCTTTGGCTCAAAAATCGGATAGGCAGATAGGCGTTGATCTTTGAAATGAGCAACGAAACTCCGGTAAACCGCCATATTACAGTGCTTCGGGACGAAGCGGTCGGTCTGTTGGCTCCGGAAAACGGATCGATATTTATTGACGCAACCCTCGGACTCGGTGGGCACACTCAGTTGATCCTCGAGCGAAATTCTGCGGCAACGGTGATCGGGATCGATCAGGACGCAGAAGCTATCAGCCTTGCGAAAGAACGTCTTAAAGAATACGGCAGCCGAATTCAGTTCGCACACAGCAATTTTGCGGAGATAAAGCAGGCAGCGGTGAACAAAGGCTATGCGGCGGTCGATGGCATCATCGCGGATCTTGGAGTTTCGTCGATGCAGGTAGATAGCGAAACACGTGGCTTTAGTTTTCGGTTCAATGCTCCGCTCGACATGCGAATGGATGGAGATTCAGAAGACGAAACCGCCGCCGAAATGCTAGATCGGCTAAATGTCGAAGAGATCGCAAACATTATATTTACATACGGCGACGAGCGTGCGTCACGAAAAATAGCACGGCGCATAGTTTGGGCAAGGGAAGCCGGAACCCCGATACGAACAACCTTTGAGCTAAAGAAATTGGTGGAATCATGCGTAAGGCCGAGCAAAAAGGAAAGTATCCATCCCGCGACCCGCACTTTTCAGGCCTTGCGAATAGCGGTGAACCGCGAATTGGAATCGCTCGAAACTTTCCTGCTCGAATCGATCGAGCTTTTGAAAATAGGCGGCCGTCTTTCAGTGATCAGCTTTCATTCTTTGGAAGATCGGCTAGTCAAACAGACGTTCTTGAGATTATCCGGACGGTGCCAATGTCCGCCCAAGATACCGCAATGTGTTTGCGGAGCTTCAAAACGCGTTGAAATTCTCACACGAAA
>JBGTKQ010000175.1:0-12038 GCA_041744555.1 Pyrinomonadaceae bacterium | reverse complement strand
GCGGCATAAACTGCGACCGAAAATGCTTGCCAGTAGTATATCGACCCGCCAAAAGCTGTTACGACCAAGAAAAACAACAGCCCGAGCAAGGCAAACATAACTACTGAACCGGCAAAACTTGAAAACGCACCGAATGCTCGTTTTACGGGATCCTTTGCGTCCGCGATCGCCTGCCCACGACCTGCTTCAACCTGTCTTTTTGCTTCATCGTTCATGATCGGCATCTCTAGCGTCTTGTCGATAGAGTAATTCGCCACCCGTTCAACCGTAAGCCGTTCCAAAAATAGATTGCTATACGTCACCGAAAGCAGCGTCATGATCAACAACGCCACGAGCCATCTCGGATTCCTTCTTAACGCTTGAAAGGTCTCCGAGGGCGAAAAGAAGATGTTTATCAGCGTCGAAGGCGTTGACATATCCGTGCCGTCCACCGGAACACGGTTGATAAAGCTCATCCCGATCATGACACCGCCAAACAAGATCATCCCGACGCCCGTTCCCGTGAGTCCAGGCACGACATTCAGTACGCTCAAGATTGCAATAAGTAGACCCAGTGCAGCGAAAACGACACCTGCGATTAAGTTCATTTGTTTCCTCGTTTTGGTTGGTTTTCTAAACTAAAGCTTTACCCGTCTTACGTAACCTTAAGGTCTTCTGTTTCGTGTTTTTTTTTGTCGGCTGTCGCGACATCATATCCATCGATCCGAATACACGCCGCGAAATGGCCGGGTTTGATCTCGCGAAGTTCGGGTTCGACCTTCGAACACTCTTCGATCGCGATCGGGCAGCGTGTTCGAAAACGGCAGCCCGAAGGGGGATTTATTGGTGTCGGCACATCGCCCGTCAACACGATCCGGTCGCGTTTGATCTTCGGATCGGGTACCGGGATCGCAGAAAGCAAAGCCTTCGTGTACGGATGAAGCGGATCTTCGTAAAGTTCGACCGAGTCAGAGATCTCGACGATCTTGCCTAAATACATCACCGCGACGCGGTTGGAAATATGCTCAACGACCGCGAGTCCGTGTGAGATGAATAGATAAGTTAATCCAAACTCTTGCTGTAGATCCTGGAGAAGATTTACGACTTGTGCCTGAACAGAGACGTCCAAAGCCGAAACAGGCTCGTCGCAAATTATGAGTTTTGGATTTAGTGCTAACGCACGTGCGATCCCGATCCTCTGTCGTTGTCCGCCCGAAAATTCGTGGGCATAGCGGTCCATGTATTTCGGGTCAAGCCCAACCTTTGACAGCAGATCAGCAACACGATCTTTTTGATCCTGTTTGTTACCAATTCTGTGTATCTTTAGCGGCTCGGAAATAATGTTTCTGATCGAGAGCCGCGGATTCAGGCTCGAATACGGATCCTGAAATATTATTTGCATTTCCCGCCGCAACAACTGCATTTCGCGGTTCGGCAGCCCAACGATGTTCTTGCCTTCGAACAAAACATCACCGCTAGTCGGTTCGTGCAACCGCAATAAACATCGCCCGACCGTCGATTTCCCGCAACCCGATTCTCCTACCAATCCAAGTGTTTCACCGGCAATAATGTCAAACGAAACCCCGTCCACCGCCCGAACAACATCATCGCTGTTCTCGACCGGAAAGTGCTTAACGAGTTCATTGACCTCGATAAGCTTTGTCTTTTGTTGTGTAGCGGACGTTTCCATTAAAGCGATGTGGCCCTGCTCTGTTCTAGGTTCGGATCGTGGAGGACGCATCGAACCTTTACCTCGCCCGATAAGTCGTAAAGCGGTATCGGTCCCTTCGAACAGATATCGATTCGAAACTCACACCGCGGCTCAAAATGGCAGCCAGGCGGCAGGTCGGTCGGGCTCGGCACGGTTCCGTCGATCGTTTGCAAACGCAAATCGCGGGTGATGTTCGCGGCGGTCAGCTTCGGAACGGAACGCAGAAGGCCTTGTGTGTATGGATGTTTCGGTGTTTCGAACAATTCTCCGACGTCCGATTCCTCAACGATCTTTCCGGTATACATCACACAAACGCGGTCAGCTACGTCAGCGACAACTCCAAGATCATGTGTTATCAGCAGAACCGCTAGCTTTCGTGTTTTTCTCAAACCATCCAATAATTCGAGGATCTGAGCCTGAATTGTCACATCCAACGCCGTCGTCGGTTCGTCCGCGATCAGCAATTCCGGATCGCACGCGAGCGCCATCGCGATCATCACACGCTGCCGCATTCCGCCCGAAAGCTGATGCGGATAATCATCTACACGTCGCTCCGGCGAAGGAATCGCCACCTCGCTCATTGCCTCGATCGCCGCCGCGTGCGCCGCCTTTTTATCAAGCTTTCGATGCAACCGCAAAGCCTCAGCGATCTGTTCGCCGACCTTATAGACAGGATTCAAGGACGTCATCGGATCCTGAAAGATCATCGCGATGTCATTCCCGCGTATCTGCCGCAAACGGTCTTCGGTCGCCATCGTCAGTTCCTCGCCCTTAAATTTGATCGAACCGCCCGCGATCTTCCCCGGTGGATATATCAGGCGCATTATCGACAGCGCCGTGATCGATTTCCCGCAGCCCGATTCCCCGACAAGCGCCAGCAATTCGCCCTCACCGATCTGAAAGCTCACATCATTCACCGCCCGCACGAGCCCAGCCCGCGTCGGAAAATGCGTCTGTAAATTTTCAACTTCAAGAAGCAAGCAAACCTCAGTAGATATTAAATCCGTACTCCACCGTTACGATCACGTTTTGATTTACACCTTTAACTTTTTTTGGTAGAAAAACGATTCGTTTAGCTGCGGTAATTGCTTGTTCCGTTAAACCATGTGGCAATTTCGTAACAGGAGTAATCGCACCGGTGGCACCAGATGCCAATAGTGTAACCCGCAATCTAACTGTACCTTGAATATTTGCAGTTCTTGCCGCATCCGTATATCGCGCCTTGAATTTGTTTACGATTCGATAATTCCGATCTAAAGTTTCGGTATCAATTTCTCTCCAAGACTCTTTGTCAATCGGTTTCAGTTTTGAATCACCGACAGTCCTATGGGAGCCCTTAAGAACATCCAGTACACTTTCCGTCTTAGCGGTTGAAGTTTCGAGCGAGTTGAAAAATCTATTCGTATCGACAATATGGTCTTTGTGATGGGCTACCGAATAAACAAAGAATCCTCCTTTTGCGGGATCACCAACGATCTGATACTGATGAAGATCGTCCGCTAGCAACACTTTTCGATAAGTTCCACTCTTTTCGTCCAATGTACGACGCAACTTAAGTGAGCTTTCGAGATCTCGAATTCGTTCATCCATGAAAGCGGCGTCAAACTTGCTTGTTTCGCGACACCACGATGGAGGTCGTCTCTTCGTATCCGCAAAGACCCGAACCGTATAAACAATGTCGTCAGCGAAGGAGGAATAGACATTACTAGAGTAAGATCTGCACTCGTCACGCGAGTCATCAGACACCGGCATTTTGGGAAGTAAGACCGAAAGCTTATGTGGAGTTAAGCGATATCGCTGCCAATTGGGCTCCTGAACAATCGGCTCATCGCCCTTCTGCGCCGCAACAGATGCCGACAAAAGTATTAAGCACACAACGATCCAACGTAATGCTTTGATTTCCGGTCTCATAGGCAATTGTCTTCGCATATTTTCTACTTCAGGAGAGAAATGTCTGGTTATGAAACGTAAAGCTAAACAAATGCAACCCGCCAAACGCCTCAAGCGTATTTCAAAGTGTAAAACAATAGTGATGATTTACCGAAACTCGGTACGCGGCTTCAAACAATGTTCGTGCAACTATTTGCATCGAAGTTTCCTCAAATGAGTGTTATCATTTTCTGAGATTTCAGACATCTTCGTGTCGCCATAGGAGAGCAGTAATTGTGGTAAAACGTTTTTCCCTTTCTTTCTCGTTATTTCTATTGGTCAGTTTCGTTGTTCCGGTGTTTGCTCAAAGCACGACCGGCGCACGTCGTAGCGTGACGGCGGCGAACGCTCCCGGAACCGGGCAAGCAAAGAAAGTCGTGGACGGCGACAGCATAACCGCGGAAGTATCTGAGGCACTCGGCATAATTGAATCAAATTACGTTTCCGGCCGAAAGATCGATTACAACATCGTGATGAAATCGTCGATCGACGGAATGCTCCATTCGCTTGATCCGCATTCAAATTATTTTGATGCAAAAGAGTTCGACGAATTTCGAACCGATCAGCGATCACAGTATTTCGGCATCGGCGCGACCATTGGTGATCTGTCAGATCCGGATGGAAAAGTTCTCGCGACCTATATTCGTGCAACGTTCGAAGGAGCTCCGGCAAATCGGGTCGGCCTCAAATATGGCGACAAGATCATTGAAGTTAATGGCGTCTCGATGCTCGGGAAGTCGTTCGTCGATGTACGTAACGCACTTCGCGGACCACGCGGAACCGTTGCAAAACTTCTCATCGAACGCCACGCGACCGGTAAGCGTGAGGTAGTTGATATTACGCGAGATGCGGTATCGCAGCCTTCCATACAGGAAGCGTATATGATCCGCCCAGACACCGGCTACATCGCAATGACCGGCGGTTTTAACCAAACGACCTATGCCGAATTCGCCGAGGTGATGAAAAGACTCAAGGCAAAGGGCATGAAACAGCTAGTTCTTGATCTAAAGAACAATGGCGGCGGTTTGGTTCGCGAGGCCTATCGTGTCGCAAACACATTTCTTGGCCGCGGCCAGCTTGTTTTTAGCCAGAAAGGTCGCATCGAAGGCGTTTCTGAGCCATATTACGCAGATAATCCAAATCCCGAAACGATGCCGCTTGTCGTTCTCCTCAATCGAACGTCAGCGTCGGCATCCGAGATAGTCGCAGGAGCTCTCCAAGATCATGACCGGGCGCTGATCGTCGGAGAAACTTCGTTCGGTAAGGGCCTCGTCCAGAATCCGTTCCTTCTTGATTACGGATCGATGTTACTTTTAACGATCGCGAAATACGAAACGCCATCGGGACGTGTTATCCAACGCGATTATTCAGACGGCAATCTATACAATTATTACACTGGCACTACCGGCCCCGGCGGTGAGAACAAAAATGCTCAACCTGCCGGAGCCGCGTCAAAGACCGATGGCGGCCGTACAGTTTACGCAGGCGGCGGCATCAAACCAGATGTCGAGGTAAAACCGGATACGATCCCGATCGAACAAGCGAGATATCTGCAAAAGCTTAACAATCCCATCTTTGCCTTCGCTCTAGACGTTGCTTACGGAAAGATCCCGGGTCAAGAAGCTCTACGTGTCGATCGGCCAATAAGATTTGCTTACGATATAAGCCCGAAAGACTTCCCGATCTCTGACAGTTTATTTGCGTCATTCAAGAACTTTGCGGCCAAGAATTATAAGTACACGCCGGCTCAATTGGACAAAGAACGCAAGTTCATCGAACGAAGCTTAAGGGCGGAACTTGTAACCGCGGCCTACGGAATGACAACCTCGTTCCAAGTATTTAACGAGCAGGACACGCAGTTACAAAAGGCGGTCGAACTGCTTCCACAGGCTCGCCAGTTGGCTATGGACAGTGCTCGGAACAAAGCAGCTGCCGCTTCAAGGCAACGGTCGGCTAACGAACGCTGATAACATCCCAATCAAGGCAAAAGCGGCTCCGAATAATCGGGGCCGTTTTTTTCGTTATCGAACAATTTCTATATGTATGAACTGATCAAGTAGTAAATGCCGTAGATCGCTCCGGCCACCAAAAGGATAAGCAATACCGCAGCCGCACCAACGAGTATTTTAAATTTCTTGTACCGATTCGGATCCGGCGGCGAAAGCTGGTTTTGCGGAAAGTATGGCGGTGGTCTGTTCATAAAAGCGGTTCAGAGTTCAATGTTTCGGGTTCGGAGTTAGTAACTGCCGACATCGTAAAGATATCAATCGTTAGTGCGAACCGCAAACTCATCTCCTGTACTCTGCACCCCAAACACTAAAATCTGAACCCCGAACCTATCTCGGCAGCGGTTGTTCTAAATTTGACAAACCATATGCCAGGACCGCCATTAGCGAACCGAGTTCTTTGAGTTCCTTTGGATCGACCTTATCGAACGTATCGGCAGCAGTGTGGTGATAATTGAAATATGTCTGCGTGTTGAACCATGGAGCAAATGAAGGAATGCCCTGTCGCGTTAGCGGACCGATATCGGCTCCAACGCCGGGCTGTTGCTGAGTCAATGCTGAACCGTGCGACCGCAATAACTGTGAGATCGGGCCCAGATACCCCGCAAGCTCGGGCCTACCGGCGAAGAATATCCCGACCGGGTGCGACGCACCAAGGTCGCTTTCGATCGCCGCAAAATGATTCGCGAGATTGTCCTTTTCACGCTCGAGATATCCTTCGCCGCCGCGAAGACCGTTTTCTTCATTCGCATATGCGATCAATCTGATAGTTCGTTTTGGCTTGATGTTGAGTTCGTTTAAAAGGGCCAAAACCTGCATCGAAACAGCAACTCCGGTCGCGTCATCGAGAGCGCCTGTACCGAGGTCCCAAGAATCTAAATGTCCCGAAACTATCACGATCTCATTCGGCTTTTCTGAACCCTTGAGATCGGCGATCACATTATGGTTTATCGCATCGGGCATTATCTTTGGCGTCAATACCATTCGAATGCGTGTGTCCCCTTCGGCTGCAAGATGTGCGATGAGATCGGCATCTTCGCTCGAAACTGCTGCAGCGGGGATCTGCGCTACGCCATCCTGATAACGCGTCCCTCCGGTGTGTGCAAGCCGATTCTGTGAACCGCCTGCTGAACGGACGAGAACGCCGATGGCGCCAAGCCTTCCCGCGGCTGACGGCCCGGCTCCGCGAAACTGAACCGCCTGCCCATAAGCCTGCGAACCAAAACCAGAAGCGGCAAGTTCCCGATCGAACTTCGTATTGAAAAGTACGATCTTTCCCTTCACTCCGTTTTCACCGAGCCCATTAAGTTCTTCAAAGCTTGTTACAATAACGATCTGCCCGGTCAAACCGCCTTCGGCCGTTGCAATGCTGCCGCCGAGAGCCGCCAAGACGATCTTTTGAGTCGTGCCCGGAGCCATTCCCGGAAACTCGACCAATTCGCCTGTTTCCTTGCCGCGGACCCAATGCGGAACTTTCACTGGTTGAAGCGTAACTTCCAGCCCGAGCTTTCGCATTTCATCTGCAACGTATTTCTCAGCCTGTAATATCTGCTGCGACCCGGAAAGCCTCGGGCCGATGTTGTTTGTCAAGTAAGCTGTTCTTTTATAGGCGTAATCGCTGGCAAGCGCCGCGGCCTGCAGTTTACGCATATTCTCGATAGTCTGCGGTGAATAAAGCTCCGGAGTAGGCGCAGGTTGTTGGGCAAACATTGAGACATTGAAAATTAGCGAAATCAAGAAAGTAATGGCGGATTTCATCTGATTATCTTAGCCCATTCGTGCGCTCCGCCCAACTACTGTGCGATAATCTCGGAAAGCTCTACCAAATATCAAAGACCGGCATTCCACTTAACGATTATGAAACGCTTGATCCAATTTTTTGTCGTCGCGGCTGTGATCGCGACCGCGGTAACTGCTTTCGCACAATTTTCTGTTAACGACCTTATGACGGTGCGGCGCGTCGGCGATCCGCAAGTTTCGCCTAATGGCAAACACATTTTGTACACGGTCGGTACGGTAAACGTCGCGGATAATCGCGTGTTGACACAGATCTATCGCGTCGACATCGACGGCGACGATCTTAAAAGTTTAACTAATGCTACTTCGTCCAGCAGCACACCACGTTGGTCGCCCGACGGCAGACATATTGCCTACTCGCACGGCGGACAGATCTGGATAATGGAAGACGATGGCGACGACAAGAAACAGTTGACCAAGCTTTCGACCGGGGCCGGAAATCCGGTCTGGTCGCCCAATGGCGATTGGATCGCATTCGTTTCTGACGTTTACCCTGAATGCCGTACCGAAGAATGCAATAAGGCCGAGGAAGACAAAACCTCGAGTTCAAAGGTCCAGGCAAAGATCACCGACCGTCTTTTGTTCAAACATTGGAATGAATGGCGCGACCGCAAGCGGACACACGTTCTTGTCATTTCATCCAAAGGCGGTGCCGCTCGAGACCTGACACCCGGAGATTTTGATTCGCCGCCATACGCCGCCTCGAGCGGACACGATTATGCATTCTCGCCGGATTCGAAAGAGATCGCATTTTTGCGAAACCCCGATTCGGTCGAAGCAGTTTCAACCAATAGTGACGTTTACACTATCCCGCTAAACGGCGGCACGGCGAAGAATATCACCGTGGCAAATCGAGGCTACGAGGCTTCACCGTTTTACACACCCGATGGCAAATACATTCTCTATCGCTCGCAACAAACGCCAAAATTTGAAGCTGACCGCTGGCGACTTATGCGTTACACCCGCAGCACCGGCGAAACCGTCGAATTGACACAAGGTTTTGATGATCAGGTCGATGAATTTGTGCTCGAACCCAAAGGCAAGAATATCTATTTCACGGCCGGTCAACGGGGTAGAAACCTTGTCTTTACGGTCCCGCTCGAGCCTGATTTTCGACTTCGTATCGCGACCCACGTAAAGCGGGTTACCGGATCTTTGGAAAATTTCGCGACAATTTCCGGCATTGGAATCGACAAAGAGAACGAAAGAATTGTTTTCGCGGCGAGTTCGATGACCGCTCCGCCTGAGATCTTCGCGGCACGGCTCGATAAGAATCAGATCACGCCGCTAACTAAAGTGAATCCGGCTCTCGGCCTGACTCCACCGGAAGAGGTCGAATGGCTCGGGGCTCTTCGAACCAAAAATCATGGCTTCGTCGTAAAGCCAAAGAATTTTGATCCGAAAAAGAAATATCCGATGATCGTGCTGATCCATGGCGGTCCGCAGGGTGCCTGGGGCAATTCATGGAGCACACGCTGGAATCCACAGATCTGGGCAAATGCGGGCTATGTTATCTTTATGCCAAATCCCCGTGGTTCGACCGGCTACGGACAGAAATTCGTAAATGATATTTCAGGCGATTGGGGTGGCAAGGTCTTTGTAGATATCAAGAACGGCGTCGCGGAAATGATCAAACGGCCGTACGTCGACCGGAATCGCATCGGTGCGGCCGGTGCAAGTTATGGCGGCTATATGGTCGATTGGATCCTGGGCCACAACAACGATCCGCGATTTAAGTTCAAAGCGTTGCTTTCACACGCCGGTGTTTACAATCTTGAAAGCATGGCGACTTCGACCGAAGAGATCTGGTTCGTCAACTGGGAATTCAAGGGAATGCCGTGGGAAAATCAGCCGATGTATAATCGATGGTCACCGCACAAATTCGTTCCGCGATTCGATACGCCGACGCTCGTTACGCACGGTGAACTCGATTATCGCGTTCCGGTCGATCAAAGTTTGCAATTATTCACGGCATTGCAGCTTAAGAACGTCGATTCGCGGCTCATTATTTTCCCCGATGAAGGTCATTGGATCCTCAAACCGCAGAATTCTCAGCTTTGGCACACGGAAGTGCTCGACTGGTTTGAGAAACACCTTAAGCCGTAAGCAGGATTTAACCACAGAGGACACAGAGATCACAGAGATTTAGTAAAAACTTTATCGAGGAACGAACACTCGCTATTGAATGTTTTTTACCTTCTTATCAATGAACAGCCTGCAATCTCTGTGTACTCTGTGGTAAATCTTCTTCCTTCTATCTGCATCAAATTACGTACATGAAACTTATCGCGCTTTCGCTCACCATTATTTCTTGCTTCGCGTCTGCATTTGGGCAACGTCCGGATTTCAACCGAACGCGGACCTACGACGTCCAGCACTATGTTATCCGCGTCTCGTTCGATCACAAAAAGCGGACCGTTTTTGGCGACACAACGGTTGAGCTAAAGCCGCTAGCCGATGGTTTCAAGACGGCCGAGCTCGACGCTCGTGACCTGAAATTCGAAACGGTAAGGCTCGAAGGCTCGGACAAACAACTAACTTACAAAACGACAAAAGATAAAGTTTCCGTTACGCTTGATCGCGATTACAAGAAAGATGAACTGATCAAGCTCCGTTTCAAATATACCGCAACACCAAAGAAAGGTGTCTATTTCGTAGATGAAGAAATCGGTGCCGGCAACCGTAAACGTTCTGCGCAGATATGGACACAGGGCGAGCCCGAAGAGGCACATCATTGGTTCCCTTCGTTCGACTTCCCTTCTGACAAGGCGACGTCCGAAACCCGCATCCGCATTCCCGTGGACATGACCGTCATCGGCAACGGCGAACTCGTCGGCTACGAGGTCCACGACGACGGCACAAAGACCATGCACCATATAATGGGCACGCCGCACCCGACCTATCTCATCTCGTTCATCGTCGGCATATACTCCGAGAAAGAAGAGGAATACAACGGCATTTCGCTCGGCATCTTTATGTATCCCGGCACCGAATTTGCGATCGATAAAGCTTACGGCCGCACTAAAGACGTGCTCCGCGTACACGAAGAATTGACCGGCGTAAAATATCCGTTCATCAAATACGACCAGACGATCGTCGCGAATTTTCAGTTCGGCGGAATGGAAAATATCACCGCGACAACGATGGCGGACACCGAGATCTTCGCCGCTCAAACGCCGTTTCTTCAGGGCTTCGTCGAAGATCTTGTGTCCCACGAACTAGCTCATTCCTGGTTCGGCAATAACGTTACGATGAAGAATTGGGCCGAGCTTTGGCTAAACGAAGGCTTTGCCACATTCATGGAAGCCGCCGTCCGCGAAAAACTTTATGGCCGCCGCGATTACTTGCGGAAGATCGGCGTCAACGCAGATGAAGTAATGGCGGACGAAGCTGCAAAATCTGATCCGTTCGGCCTGTTCAATCAGACCGCCGCCGACACCGACAAACTTTTCGACCGCCCCGCGATCACCTACAGCAAAGGCGGCGTGGTCGTCCACATGCTCCGCGAACAGGTCGGGAACGATAATTTTTGGAAAGCTATCAACCTTTATTTGACGCGGCACCGCTTTGGCAGCGTCGAGACCAGCGATCTGCAAAAAGCGATGGAAGAAACTTCGGGCCAACAGCTTGGCTGGTTCTTCGATCAATGGGTTTACAGCACCAGCTATCCGAAACTGTCGGTGAAGCAACGCTACGACGACGGAAAAAAACAGCTTGTGCTCGACATCCAACAAACACAAAAGGGCAAGCTTACGCCTGCTGCGTTCCGCCTTCCGCTCGAGATCGCTCTGCACGCCACCCCACCAAAAGATTCCGAAGCCGACGGTTCACCCGATCCGCTCGCCGACGCGTTTGTGACAACCACGATCCAGATCGACAAACGCAAGCAAACCATCACGATCCCAACCGCCCAAAAACCAGCCCGCGTCTCCTTCGACCCCAACGCCAAACTCCCGCTTATCTTCATCAACGGGAATTAGAAAAACTCCCATCCTTGTTTAGGTGGGGTGCCGACGCTTCGTCGGCGGGGTGGTAGATGTATATTTCTTCCGCTACGCCGACGTTTCCTTCGTCGCCAACGGCGACTGACATATAAAGCCTGGGGTGAGCGAAAGCAATGAGCGTAACCCTAGGTTAGGTTCAACGAATGTTTCCGACGCTGAAGGCGTCGAACAATATTCAGGCGCTGTTAGTCCCCTTCAGGGACGGCTCGATGTTGACATCTATACTAGGGGTGATCTCGCTCCGCTCGTTGTCCCGAGGCTTTATATGTTCGTCGCGTTTGGCGACACGAGATCCTGCGGATTCCGCCGCGGCGTCTAGTACGGGAAAACTTTGTCATACGAGCGGCACTGAATAGTCCATTCGTTCCTGCTGTTACACAGTCGCTTCCGGCCGCTCGAAGAACTTAAGCAATTTCAAAAAGATGTAACACCATTTTTTGATTTTCTTTCCAACGAACCCAGCCATATCTTGGTTTCTGTTTGTCATCGTCGTTATCATTCCAACGAACTTTGAGCCACTCTCCTTTTATCTCCTCAGGGCGAAAACGTAAGCGTTCTGGCACATCATCCTCTATTGGAAGTCCATTGGTTTCGACGCGTAACGGATTATTC
>JBGTKQ010000174.1:0-6525 GCA_041744555.1 Pyrinomonadaceae bacterium | reverse complement strand
ACGCCTTACTTCGAGAATTCTTTCTCGATCGAGTCTATCTTAGCAACGCGCCGCTTATGCCTGTCCTCAGATATCGATGTTGAGGCAAACGCTCTGACAATTTCTTTCACCTCATCCAAGGTCGAGATACCGCTTCCGATCGTCAAAACATTTGCACCGTTATGTTCACGGGAATTCGTTGCTAGTTTGGCGGAGTAACAAGCTGCGGCCCGAACGCCCGGCACCTTGTTCGCCGCTATTGCACTGCCGATTCCGGCACCATCGATCAAGATCCCGATATCCGCATTCTTTCCTGCAACAGAACGGCCAACGGCTAGTGCAAAATCGGGATAATCGACCGCGTCGGTAGAATTAGTTCCGAAATCGAGCGTTTGAATTCCCAGGGATTCAAGAAAATGTTTCAGCTCTTCCTTAAAAACAAAGCCGCCATGATCGGCACCTATCGCTGCGGTCCGAACAACGGTCTGAACGGTCCGTTCGTCCTTTACGATCAGAACAAGTCCGCGTTCGACTATCAGATCGTTAGCAAGCGGTGTAAATTTCACGTCTTTCGCAACCCGGAGCCGAGAGCCGTCAGCCAGCCCGCGAATGTCATCTTCTGTGATCAGCCCCTTTGAAGATTCGTCGCGATCAAATTCCTTTGCAAATTGCGGTTTCAACGAGTTAACGATCACGTGTTCCGGTTCGTTATCCGAGGCGTTTGCGGCCGCTGCCGGTTCGCTGTCCGGAAATCGAGACAAAACCTCTTTTACGAGGTTTCGAATCTGGTCGCGTTTTGAAAATCTGTCCATCTAAATGTGGTTCGATCAACTAATTGTGCTCGGCTTGTAAATTATAGCCCTATTGAATAGTATTTCTAAAAATCCAAGCCAGACATTTTCTACTATGGAAGCACAGCAATCCCAAACAAGTACAACTGAGTTCACAAACCCGAATCTTGAGATCCTTTATTCGGCATCGGCGATCAGGAAACGGATCGAGGAATTAGGCACCCAACTGACAAATGATTATCGGGGCAAGGAGCTTGTACTCGTTGGTGTATTGAAAGGTTCGTGCGTTTTTTTGGCGGATCTGATGCGTTCGATCGATCTTCCGCTTTCGATCGATTTTATGTCGGTTTCGAGTTATAAAGACGGCACCAAATCGACCGGCGACGTTGAGATACTAAAGGATCTAAGCAATCCGATCCGTGACAAGCACGTGTTAATTGTTGAAGATATTGTCGATACGGGTCTAACTCTCTCGCGTCTAATTGAGATATTGGACTCGCGTGGAGCCGCTTCGATCAAGCTGGCAAGCTTTCTGGATAAACCAGAACCCCGAATTAAAACCGAGCTGAAGATCGACTATGTCGGCTTTACCGTACCGAATAAATTCGTAGTGGGTTACGGCCTTGACGCCGCCGGTCGATACCGTAACTTACCGTTCATCGGTGTCGTTGTTGATCCTACAAAAGTTTAAATTGTGGTCGCGTTTTCTCGCAGGTGCCGGCTAGCGAGCAGTCCGCGAGCAAGAAAATAGAGTCCGACGATGTGAAACCCAAATCCAAATATATCGCGCAAACCTATCACTAGCATTGCGTCCAATAGATAAAGAAAGATCCCAATGACGAATGCCAGATCGCTGCCGCGGCCGGCCAGATAACCAAACGCCGCAAAGCCGACAGCGATCAGCACATTAACGATCAACGCCGTCGCCAACATCGGCGGTACAACGCCTTCGGCCGAAAGAGCCCCAGAGGTTCCATCGACCCACCGGGTGATTCCAAAAGCGGCCATCGAGTTAGGTGTGTTGAAAAAAAAGACGACCAAGGAATTGGCGAGAGATGCGGCCGCAAGCCAATAAAACCAATGTGCTCCGCCAAATTTACTTTTCCCCGGTGAATATTGAATCGTATCTTGCTCGATATTCTGCATCTCTCGCCCTCCGATAATTAAGATTCAAAACGGCGGAATATTATCATAGTTCGCTGACTTGAACTCATTTATTTGGTCATCCACAACATTTCTTGTTTTATCCATTCACGCATGTTGCACATGTGGCACGTTCCACGAATGAAGTTTTGCAAATGACTGAGGACCATTTATGAGTTTTCCATGCCAATAGAGCCCATCAGCTGTTGACGAAAGGCCATTGTTTAGTTAGAATCTAGGTTTTTCGGTCGCGTCTGGATTTACGCCGCCGATCTGTTGGAGAAAAAGACAAGATGAGCTACGCAATTATCAGAACCGGCGGAAAGCAGTTCCCCGTAACGGAAGGTCAAACCCTTCGTGTACCGACGATCGCAAGCGACGAAGGTGCAAAGGTCGATCTCGAGGCTTTAGTTCTCGGCGAAGGTGCAAAAGCAGCTCTCGGCGGTGCGACTGTTTCGGCAACGGTTGTCGGCCACGGACGCGGCGAAAAAATAATCGTCTTCAAAAAGAAACGACGTAAGCAGTACAAGCGTAAGCAAGGTCACCGTCAAGGATTTACAGAGATCAAGATCGAAAAGATTTAGGAGGTTTGGAGTTCCGCCTTTAGGCGGCCTGCTTAAGCAGGAACTCCGAACAAAAATATGGCACATAAGAAAGGTGTAGGTTCATCCAGAAACGGCCGCGACTCAAATGCTCAGCGGCTTGGACTCAAGAAATTCGGCGGACAGAGAGTTCTCGGCGGAAACATTCTGGCGCGTCAACGCGGCACAAAATGGAAGCCCGGTAATAATGTCGGAATCGGAAAGGACGATACGTTGTTTGCTCTCATCGAGGGCTTCGTAAAGTTCGAAGACAAGGGACGCCGGGGCAAGTTCATCAGCGTTTATGCTGAAGGTGCGAAAGAACTTGCTCCCGTCGCCGTGGCAGCTTAGTTACAATCGGATTTCGGAATAATTTTAGCCCGTGAGTTTTGGAATCAGAAATTTCGAATCTCACGGGTTTTTCTATGTCGCATACCTCAAATCAGGTACAATTTGAACATGAAAAAACCAGGGGAAGATCTGATACGCCAAGGCTTGGCCGATCTTAGATCCGGGCGAGAATCTATTCCTTCTCTTTTGGTGTCGATCGGAGCGCCACGGCTTAAGCGAGCTGGGCTAAAATTGCCTGAAACCCTTTTCGAGAATCCCGAACACAGGCTGTATTTAATGCTTTCGGCCGTAAACCCAGACGGCGCCCATTCCCAATACAACGCCTTCATACGACGACTAGTGAGTTTTGAAAGGGCATTAGAATGCGGGATCTAGCCACAAAGAACCGGATAATGGAATTCATCCGTGCATTCGGCACTCCGGTTCGTTTGGAAACACGTGTTTATCTGACGGGTGGAGCAACCGCAGTGCTCAATGGCTGGCGTGAAAATACAGTTGACATCGATCTTTCGTTTGAGCCCGAACGTGATGAATTGTTCAGGGCGATCCCGGAAATAAAGGAAAAACTCAAGATCAACGTAGAATTGGCTGCTCCGTCAGACTTTATTCCGGCCCTTCCGGGATGGGTAGACCGCTCTAAATTCATATGTCGCGAAGGAAAGGTGGATTTTTTCCATTACGACATTTACAGCCAGGCACTTTCAAAGATCGAAAGAGGCCATGAAAAAGATGTTCGCGATGTGCAATCAATGTTGGGGGATGGTTTGATTGAACCGAACAAATTGTTAGAACTTTTCAAAGCGATCGAGCCTTTTCTATACAAATACCCCGCGATCGACCCAAAATCCTTTTCAAGAGCAGTTCGTGAAATCATTTCCGAGTGAAGAAATTAGCCTTCGAACTGCCTAATAAAAAATAATTTTTAAGCCCAGAAATTTTCTTTTCCACAGGCCGAGCCGCTCGGTGAGCCGGACTTCGTCGTAAGAGTTAGAGATTATCTTAGGAACGTGGATTTTCCACAAATTTATCCACAAGGGCCGGGTACTTTTTTCCACAACCGACTGAAACGATTATTACACTTTTGTTAAAAACCTAAAGTATTTTCTACTTGACATCGAAAATATCGGGTGTAAGATGATTTCACAGTCGGAAATGCTTACGGGTTTTCTGACCGGCACCAAGAGGTGGAATGGGAGCGGTGACGCTCGCGTTCGATAGCAACAGAAGCGGAAAATCAGTTGCTTGTACGCTTGGAGTTGAAGCCGAAAGGCTTAGCAAGAAGTTCTTCGGAATTTCTGGTCGTCTGGATAAAAACGGATGATGCCATCGGGAAATGATCAGCTCGATCGGTGCTTAGTCGCTCGTGTCTTCGGACACTGGGCCTCGTTGCCGGAAACGTAACCGGTGGTGGAGGAAAAGCCACTAAACAAAAAACCTAACGGTATCAAGCGTTAGTTCGCAGCGAACGGCTTCGGCCTTTCGGATACTGACCGGAGAAAGTGCTCCCCGCAGAGACGCTTCGGGATACAAATCGCAGTTCGAACGTGTACATGCGAGAACTGCAACCTCATTTTGGTCGCTTCGGTGGTCATTATGGAAATCAGGAGCGTCGTTTTGAGCAATCGAGACGACGCTTTTGTTTTTTGTACGCCTGTTTGTCCTTAAGCCGCTTGCTCAATTCCCTGCACAAAACTAAACTTGGCTTAGAAAATGTTTCTCGACCGAGTCAAAATTAGAATAAAAGCAGGTGACGGTGGTAACGGCGTGACCGCATTTCGGCGCGAGAAATTCATTCCCCGCGGCGGACCTTCGGGCGGTGATGGCGGCGTAGGAGGAGATGTTTGGCTTGAAGCTGACGAGGGCTACAATACGCTTCTTCATCTTCGCTATAACCCCGAGCACAAGGCAGAACGCGGTCGCCACGGTGAAGGCTCGAACAAATCAGGCAAGGACGGGCAATCGATCACCGTAAAAATGCCGGTTGGGACCCAGATCTTCGACGCCGAAAGCAACGAGCTTCTTTTCGATTTCACCGAACCCGGTCAACGTTATTTGGCAGTAAAAGGTGGAAAAGGTGGTTGGGGCAATGCTCATTTTGCTACGCCGACGCGGCGTGCGCCGAAGTTTCACTACACAGGGCGACCTGGAGGCGAACGTGAATTGCAGCTTGAGCTTAAATTGATCGCTGATGTCGGCCTGGTCGGATTTCCTAACGCCGGCAAATCAACGTTGATCAGCGTTATCTCAGCAGCAAAACCGAAAATTGCCGACTATCCATTTACTACGCTGGAGCCAAATCTAGGCGTTGTCGATATGGGCGATTTTAAGACGTTCGTTGTCGCAGACATTCCCGGACTTATCGAGGGAGCCTCGGATGGTGCGGGCCTAGGTGATAGGTTTTTAAGGCACGTCGAGCGGACAAAAATAATGCTGCATCTCGTTGATGTGTCTTCGTCGTCCGGTCGTGAACCTATCGAGGACTACGAGATCATCAACCGCGAACTTTCAAACTATGATGAAAATTTGGGGTCACGACCGCAGATCGTCGTTGCGACAAAAATTGACGCGCTTGACGAGCCCGAACGGTTGGCAAAACTTAAAAGGCGTGCGAAGAAAGATGGAAAGTCTTTTTTTGCGATCTCATCTGTGGCGAATACTGGGGTCAAAGATCTCGTTTCCGCCGTTGCGGACGCCCTCGGAGAATTTGCCGCAGCCTCTGAAAAAGACGCTTTCGCCGCCCACGAATGAAACGCATCGCATATTTTGGCGGCACGTTCGACCCCGTTCATAACGGCCATCTGACGATTGGCCGATCGCTTGTCAGACTTTTCGACCTTGATATCTTTTTCTTCCTTCCCGCGTTCCACGCTCCGCATAAACCTGATCGAAAACCGACATCGGGGTACCACCGGTTCGCAATGCTCGCACTCGCCACGCAGAATGACGAAGCTCTCGCCGTCTCGGACCTCGAACTCCAAACGCAACAGAAACGATATACAATCGATACTCTTCCGGAATTGAAAGATCGACACCCAGGTAATCAACTATTCTTCGTAATGGGCGCGGATTCTTGGGCGGACATTCGAACCTGGCGCGACTGGGAAGATGTGCTGCTCGGTTCCGACCACATCGTTGTGACACGGCCGGGCTACGATATTTCGTTTGATCACGTTACTGATCCTGTTCGCGAACGGATCATTGACCTTCGCGGCGGAAAAACTTTCGAGACGACGAGTGATCGACAAATATACATCACCGATGCTGTTCAATATGATGCGTCTGCAACGGACCTTCGCGAAGATCTGAGCGACGGCAAACTTGATCGGGACGACGACCTTCCGGTCGAGGTTGCAAAATACATCGAAAAGTACGAACTTTATAGGTAATGGAAGAACTTCAGGAAAAATCGCTTCAACGCGAACAGGTTAAGATCGAACTCACCGTTTCGAAGACGAAATTTGAAGACATTGACGAAGACGTTCGTCTTGCGATCCATTGTGCATCCGAAAAAAAGGCGATGCACATGGTCGCCCTCGACTTACGCGAGATCGCAAGCTTTACGGAGTTTTTTATTATTGCGACCGGAGCGAACGGGCGGCAGGTTCAAGCGATTGCCGACGAGATCAATGAACAGCTTAAGAAACAGCTCAACCGCAAACCGGTTAGGATAGAAGGTTATA
>JBGTKQ010000173.1:0-13244 GCA_041744555.1 Pyrinomonadaceae bacterium | reverse complement strand
CAACCCCGACGACGACATTTGCTCCGATCTCGACGTCTTCTGCAACGATCGCGGTCTGATCGACGACTGCTGACGGGTGTATGCCCGGCTTGATCTTCGATTCGGGATGAAACAGCCGAAGTGTACGCGTGTAAGCGAGATACGCGTCCTTTGCACGAAGGATCGCGATGTCGTCTCGGCCGGCTTGGGCGCCTTCATTAAGGAAGATCGCGGAAGCCTTCGTAGCGGCGATCTGCGGAGTGTATTTCGGGTTCGCAAGGAACGTGATGTCACCCGCTTCGGCAAGGTCAAGGCCGGCCGCGGACGTTATCTCTAGCTCCGGTGAACCATTATCGAGGGTAGAGAAAGTCTTTTGGGCGAGTTCGGAAAGTTTCATAGTAAAGTCCTTGATAAAAGTTCGTCCGCTGTGCAACACTATTTTTACAGACATGATCCCCGAAGCAAAACGCCCACCGTTTTAGCCCACAAGAATTAAAACCGCCAAGGAAGGAGCTTAACGAAATATGAGCGAAAGGCCGCAATTCCGCACCGCCACGCCCGAGGATTACATCATGGCAGAAAGACAAAGCGCGACGAAAAATGAATTTGTGAACGGACGTGTGATGGGCCGTTCAGGCTCAGACCGGCATCATAATGTGTTGGTATCCAACACCGTGATCGGCATCGGCAGCCGTCTGCATGGCCACAAAGCTGAGATCTACATCGGCAATATGCGCGTTAAGCTGCAGAATACGCTGATCTGCTATCCCGACATTGTGTTCGTAAATGGCGAGCCGTCGTTCGCCGATCAAGCGGCCGATCTGCTGCTCAATCCGACGATCGTCGTGGAGATATTTTCGAACGAGACCGATTCATCCGACAAGACGAAGAAGCTCGAAAGCTTTCTGGCTCTTCCTAGCATTAAGGAATGTTTGCTGATCAAGCAGGACGAGATGCGAGTCGAGCACTACGCGAAACAGAATCAAAAGCAGTGGATCTATCGAATTTATAACGAACGCGACGATGTCATCTCGCTCGACGCGATCGGTTGCAAGATCTCGTTGCAAGAGATCTATGCGAACGTGAAAGCTCGTCCTGCGACTCTGACGTCGAACGCAGTAAATTAGAGATACATTGAACTTTGGACGAGGCACCGGAACACGGAGAATTTTCTGTTGTTCCGGTGTTGTCACGTTCGCACGTTGGAATTCGTTTGATATACTTTTACTTCTACTGAACATGCATTCATTCCTAACGGGCAATTATTAATTATGATCGAACGTGAACAGATCGAAATGGACGTGGTTTTTGTCGGTGCAGGACCGGCAAATTTGGCGGCTGCCCTGTGGCTCAAGAAGAAGGTCGGTGAGCATGACGAATTCATCGACAAAGGGTTCAAAAAGGGAACGAAGATCGGTGAGATAGAGATCGGAATCGTTGAAAAAGGCCCGTTCGTTGGCGCTCATATCTTGAGCGGAGCGGTGATGGATCCGATCGCCATCCGCGAGCTGATGCCAGACTTTCTCGAAAAAGGCTGTCCAGTCGATACGGCGGTCACCGAAGACGCCGCTTGGTATCTAACAAAGAACAAAGCGATCAATGCTCCGATCGTTCCGCCGCCATTAAAGAACAAGGGGAAGTACATCATCAGCCTTTCGAAGATGTGCGAATGGCTGGGCGAAAAGTGTGAAGAAGCTGGCATTAATATCTTTCCTGAGTTTCCAGCGTCGGAGATTCTGTATGACGAGAATGACCGTGTGATCGGTATCCGAACCGGCGATAAAGGTATCGATAAGGAAGGGCAGCGGAAAGACAATTTCGAGCCCGGCGTTGATCTCCTTGCAAAGGTTACGGTGCTTGGCGAAGGGTCGCGAGGAAGCCTGGCGAAGCAGTTGATGGGACGATTGGGGTTGATGGAAGGCAAGGAAGCTCAGGTATTTTCGATCGGCGTTAAGGAACTTTGGGAAGTTCCGGCAGGGAATTTCGATGAAGGCAAAGTCGTTCACACACTTGGCTTTCCCTCTGATACACAGACCTACGGCGGCGGTTGGATCTACGGAATGAAGAAAAATGTGATCAGCATCGGATATGTCACCGGGCTCGATTACAAAGATCCGCTTATCGATCCGCACGCGGAGTTTCAAAAGTTTAAGACACATCCGAAAGTGGCCGAAGTCTTACGCGGCGGCAAGATGATCAAATACGGAGCGAAGAGCATCAACGCCGGCGGTTATTGGACAATGCCGAAGCTTTTTGCGGACGGTGTTTTGCTGGTTGGCGATTCTGCTTCGTTCCTCAACGGCCAGCGGATCAAAGGCATTCACACGGCGATGAAGTCGGGAATGCTTGCCGCCGAGACGATCGTCGATGCACTCGCCCACAATGATTTTACGTCTGCTCATTTGAAGCATTACGAAGAAAAAGTGAACATGAGCTGGCTTTATGATGAGCTACATCCCGTCAGAAACTTTCACGCTTCGTTCCAGAGTGGGCGTTGGTCGGCTTTGATCAATAGCGGACTACAGTTCTTGACGGGCGGCTTCGCTTGGGGATTTTTGCCGAAGGAACATCACGTCGCCGGGCATCTACGCATGGAGATTCTGAACGGTGGTTTCGCTCGTGACGGCAAATCAGCCCTTGGCCCGAACGACCATTTGAAAAGCGATCGATATAAAGACGTTGTATTCGATAAGGAAACCACGTTCGATAAAGTAACAGATGTTTTCCATGCCGGTGTTGCGCACACCGAAGATCAACCTTCGCATCTGCACATTCTCGATACCGAGATATGTGCGACCAAGTGTGCGGAGGAATACGGAAATCCATGTCAACGGTTCTGTCCGGCGGCGGTTTATGAAATGGAAGAGAATGCCTCGTCCGGACGAAAGGAATTAAAGGTCAATTTTTCGAACTGCGTTCATTGCAAGACATGCGATATCGCCGACCCGTATCAGATCATTAACTGGGTGACGCCTGAAGGTGGCGGCGGTCCTAATTATAAGGGAATGTAGAAACGTAATTTGTGTACAGGCACAGCGATTGCCGTAATCCTGTTTGAGTCCGTTCAATTGGACGAATTCAATACGATCTTAGGGAGGAAATATGGCGATTTATAATGACGATGAAGCAAAAGGCAAGTTTGAACAGGCCAAAGGAACTGTAAAGGATAAGGTGGGCGAGTGGACGGGAAACGATCGCCTTGAGGCCGAAGGCGAAGCTCAGCATGCAGAGGGCGAAGCTCAGGAAAGTTGGGGAAAGGTTAAACGCGGGGTATCAGATGCTGTAGATTCGGCCGGTGAGGCATTGAGCGACGTCGGAAAAAAGATCAATCAATAATTCGGCCCAAAAAAGCCGCCTCAAAAGGGCGGCTTAACTTTTTCCAAATTTCTGTCCAACTAACTAATCTTTCCGTTGTCGCCGGCATCCTGCTGATCGGTAAATTGAAAGTTAACTTTATGCTCTTCCAGTTCACGCATCGCAACACGAGTAGCTTTGCTTTTGCGAGTATCGATCTCTGTACGAGAGATTGCTCCACGCTGTAATTGTTTGCTGCGTTGGGCGGCAAGAATTATCATTCGGTACTTGGAATCGATGTCGGGCGGGTCGATAATTTCTTCGTTATTTTCAAAGTCATCGCCGCTAAGGAGCGTTTCTTCTGCCATAATTGATCGCTATTCTCCGGTGTTCATCTGTTTCGATTGCTCGAAACTTCCAATAATACCCTTAATGCGATCGATTTGTCTAACCTCTCGTTGTCTTTCTGAGATAATGATCGATGCCAGCTTTCTTGCCGCAGAAAATATCTCATCGTTTACAACTACGAAGTCGAACTTCGGATACTGTTCGATCTCGCCGGATGCATTCCTTAAACGCAGAGCGAGGTCCTCAGGGCTCTCGGTGTTTCGAGACGTTAATCGTGCTTTCAGAACATCGAATGACGGCGGAAGAATGAAAATGCTGATCGCTGCACCCGGAACTTTTTTCATTACTTGCAGGGCTCCCTGAACGTCGATCTCAAGAATCACGTCTTGGCCGTCATTCAGCTTGCGTTCAGTCTCGATCAGTGAAGTTCCATAAAAATTGCCGTGAACGTGGGCATACTCGAGAAACTCGTTCTCGTCGATCTTATCGCGAAACTCAGGGACTGAAATGAAGTTGTAATGTTTGCCGTCCTCCTCGCCGAAGCGTCGTTCACGGGTCGTGTACGAGACCGAATATTCGATCTCGGGGACTGAGGCAAGCACCTCTCTAATGAGCGTGCCTTTTCCGCCCCCGGACGGTGAGCTGATGATGATGAGGTTTCCCTTCATAGTTCAGAAAGTTCTGCCACAGATATACACGGATTTTCACGGATAGTTTTTCTTGGGTTGTCGTAAATGCGTCTCTTCATTTCCGGCTTAATTCCAAAATTAAAAAGCAAACCTACTTCGATCTCGGTGGCACGGAGGTAGTTGAGTAATTGTGCTTCGTGTGAAGGGTCAATCGTTCGAACGGCTTTCAATTCAATTATCATTTTCCCGTCCACAACCATATCCGCACAGAACGAGCCGATCTTGTTTCCCCGGAACCAAACAGGAATCTGATATTGGCTATCAACTGTAAGTCCTTTTTCACGTAATGCGAACAACATAGCATTCTCGTAAACAGATTCCAGAAATCCATGACCCAACTCATTATAAACGTCATAGAAGACGCCGATAATTTGCTTACTCAACTCTTCATGTTTCATCGCCTTATCTGTTCTGATCCGTATTATCCGTGGCTAAAAGTTCCTATTCCACATTTTGCACTTGTTCCCTTATTTTCTCAATTTCGCTTTTGATCGCCAAAGCATTTTCCTTGACGATCATGTTGTTCGTTTTTGAAGTGATCGTGTTCGCTTCGCGGTTTAGTTCCTGCGTTAAAAAGTCGAGACGTTTACCTACTTCTTTATCGTCCTTCATTATCGATCGAAAATGATCGACGTGCGTTCGAAGCCGCGAGATCTCTTCGGAAATGTCGGCCTTGTCGGCAAGATACGCAACCTCTTGAGTCATTCGTGCCTGATCGATGTCGAGTTGCGTATCGGTTCGCGAGAGCATTTCTCCGATCCGCTTAGTTAACCGGTTTAAAAATTCTTCTGCAACTTTCCCTGCCTCACTTTCGATCGGCTCTATTCGGGTAGCGATCTCAGCTAGCCGCGTTTCAAGCTCGTCTGCTAACGCTTTGCCTTCATCCGCACGCATTGTTTCGAGATCATCTAAAGCGCCCGCAAGGGCAACTTCGACGCCGGCGTTAAACTCAGGACCGAACTCTGCACGCTTGACCTGAAAAACGTTTGGAAGTCGTGCGATCATGTTTAACTCCGGTTCGCCTTTAAGGTCGAAATCCGACCGCATGTCATTCAATGCCCGCAGGTAACCTTCGATGACCGGACGATTTAGTTCATATGCGATCTCATCGGTGCGCTCGAATTGAAGATTTACCTCGACTCTGCCGCGGGACAAGCGACTGCTGATCGTTCGTTTGAAGATATTTTCGAGAGCCTGAAGATCACTCGGCAGTCTGAGTGAAATATCGAGAAAGCGATTGTTAACCGTCTTTAGTTCGACGCTGATCGAAAAGTCTTTACCGGTAAATGAACCTCGGCCAAAGCCGGTCATTGATCTCATATTGTTGTCTCTACTTGGTTGTACCCGCTTGCGGATCGCTGTCTGCGAACTGAAGATCGTACAACCGTTTGTATTTGCCCCCCTGCTCGATCAGATCATTGTGCGTTCCTGTTTCTACAATCCGACCGCGATCCATTAAGACGATCTTGTCGGCTTTTCGGACAGTCGAAAGCCTGTGTGCGATCACGACCGATGTCCGATTCTCCATCAAATTCTCGATCGCCTGTTGAACGAGCCGTTCCGATTCAGTGTCAAGTGCCGATGTCGCTTCATCGAGGATCAATACCGGAGCGTTTACCAACACGGCCCGGGCGATGGCGATCCGTTGTCGCTGTCCGCCCGATAACATCGACCCCCGTTCACCAACGGGCGTTTCGTATCGCTCGGGCAGTTCGTCGATAAATTCATCTGCGAATGCGATGCGCGCGGCTTCAGCGATCTCGGCGTCGGTCGCGTCCGGGTTCCCGTAGCTGATGTTATACCGAACAGTATCATTAAATAATACTGTTTCCTGTGTGACCAAAGCGATCTGTTTGTGGAGAGATTCGATCTTGGCGTCTCGTAGATCAACTCCGTCCCAAATGATCGCTCCTTCATTCGGATCGTAGAGACGCTGTACCAACTTTATCAAGCTCGATTTCCCGCTACCGCTTTCACCAACGAGAGCGACTACGGAGCCTTTCTTAACCACCAGGGAAAGGTCATCTATAATCTTCTTATCGTCGTTCTGGTAGCAGAACGAAATATTCTTAAGTTCGATCTTTTCTTGTAGCGGAGTCAGTTCGACCGCGTTCTCAAGTTCCGGAAGTTCTACATCTTCGTCGAGCACGTCCCAAACGTCTTTTGCCGCTGCAAAGGCTTTGCTGATCTCGTTATGCTGGCGCGAGATCTTTCGCATCGGGTCGTAGCTTCTGAAGAGAAAATAGATGAACCCAAAGAATTGCGCAGCTTCAAGTCGGTCAGCATTTATCTCGCGTAGCCCGAAATAGAAAAGTCCAAGCAGCATGAGAGCGCCGATAAATTCGATCGTCGGCGGGGATAGTGCCGAGATACGACCGGAACGCAGGTTGGCTTTAGCGATGAGCTCCGCGACGCCCGAGAATCTCGCCTTTTCTCGGTTCTCCGCACCGTAAGCTTTGACTATCGTGCTATTCGAGAGCGCTTCTTGTGCGGTGTCTGTTAAGAGCTTATTGCCGTTGTAAGCCTCGTCCGCGAGCTTTCTGAGTGATTTACTGACAAGCGATGTGATGCCGGCTATGATCGGCGCGACGACTATCGCTCCAAGCATCATTCGCCAATTCAAATAAAATGCCGCGCTCAATAAAAAGATCAGCGTCAAAAGTTCGCGGAGCACATCGCGGAGATTATTCGAAACTGCCTGCTCGATCGCCGCACAGCTAACGACGATACGCGAAACGAGATAATTCGTGCGATGTCTTTCAAAGAAAGCTGCAGGTTGGCTCAGTAAGTGAGAGTAAAGCTCTCGGCGGAGATCGAGAACTACAGATTGTCCGATCTTTGCCATTAGGTACGACGAAAAATATTCCGCGATCCCTTTGCCGATCGTAATGAACAGAAGCAATCCTGAAATGACAAGCCACGCCCTGAACCAGTCATCACGCGGGATCAAGCTGTGAATATCGAAAAGCGTTTTCGATTCATTAACCTGTCCGGGCATAAACTGGTCAAAAATAGGTATCAGTAGAGCTCCGGTTGCGGTTTCAAAGAACGCGACGAAGACCATTGCTACGAATGCAAACAGAAAAGCCAGCCAATGTGGCTGAACATATTTCAACAATCGTTTAAAGTCGTTCATCGCAAGCCGGAAAACATGACTATACGTTATTCACTTTGACGATGTCCAAAACCGTAATATTTGCAACGGACTGAATAAATATGGCATCTTTCAGAGTAAGCCGAACTCTCGGAGTACTAATTATGAATATTTCCAGAACTTTTACGCGCTTCACTTCGACTTTATTCTTGCTGATATTTGTGGGAACTGGATTTGGCCAGGTCGATATTGGCCGACGAACGACAGCCATCACATATCCGATGGATGAGATCGTGACCGTCCAATTTCGCGGTACAACACGTTTTCCCCGAATGAAAGGCGATGCGAAGATCAAACGTACGACCCGAAATGGAACCGAGATCGAACTTTCTGTTTCGAAGATGCCGAGGCCATTTGAACTCGGCCGTGGATTTGCAACATACGTACTTTGGGCGATCTCGCCCGAAGGTCAGGTCGATAATCTTGGCGAGATAAAGCGCCGAGGTTTTTTTGAATTCGATTCGCGAATGAGCGTAACGACCAGGTTGCAGACGTTTTCCCTGATCATTACTGCGGAACCGCATTTTCTTGTCCGACGACCGAGCCAAGAATTAATGCTCGAGAATCTAAATCCGACGGCACGAAGCGGCAGGACGATCCAGACCGTTCCGGTCGTTCAATTTTTCGGAAACACAAGCGATTACTTCCGGGATTCGCGGACACCTGAGATCGCAGAGATCGATTACTCAAAAACTCCTTCGACGCTATTGCAGGCAAAACAGGCGATCGCTCTGGCGAGATTTGCCGGCGCCGAGCGCGACGCAACCGAGGAGATCAATGCGGCTGATGCGTTGCTCCAGAACGCGGAAGAATCGTGGCGGGCGGGTCGGCCCGAGGAGGCGGTTGATGTGACCGCCCGAAGCGCAATATCTACTGCGGTTAAGGCAGAGTCCGTTGCCCTTTCCCGTAAAGAAGCCCGCGAAGCACGGAATGAGAAAACGCGAACCGACGCCGAAATGCGGCAGCTTGAAGATCAGTTAACCGATGCCCGGCGTGAGATCGAGGATCTGAAGGGTCAAGTTTCGGCTGAGACTCGCGACAAGGAGCTTTCGCAACGCGACGTCCAGAATTTTCAAACACAGATTCGTGATCTGCGAACGGAAAATGGCCGCCTGCGCGAGGAGCTTGGCCGAACTCAGGTCGAAGCAAACAATGCAAAGACCCGATTGGCTGCTTACGAAAATCAGCAGCGTGAGGTCGAATCACAACGTCAGCGAGATGAGCGGCAGGCGATGATCGAGGCCAGTCAGCCGGCGTTGATGGCCGCCCTTCGTAAATATGGAACCGTCGCAAAGAATGAACGCGGAATCGTTTTAACGCTTCCCGAAAACTTCTGGGCGGCGATACGAACGACGAATTTCGCACCTGCTTCGGACGGAAAACTGCTGGCGATCGGCGAACTTCTTTCTAACAATCCGGACTATCGTGTGACGATCGAATCGCACACTGATGATCGAGGTGAAGCAACCGAACTGGAGTCACTTACCCAACAACGTTCGAAAGTGATCGCGGATAGGCTTTCCGAGTTTGGCGTGCAAAACACTCGGCTCGAACCGCGGGGTATGGGTGCAAGTATCCCAGTTGCCCCAAACACGACGAACGCAAATCGGGCAAAGAACCGTCGTGTTCAAGTAATACTTGTTCCGGCTAGCTAGTATGAAGCTAACAGTAAATTGACCGGTCGTGAGTCTCGATGACTTCGACCGGTTTTCTGTGCCAAATTGAAACTAAAACTCTACCCGCCTGAGTACCGTATATGATATTCTTAATTTTCAAGTCCAAAACCCAAACCCAATCAGGAGTATTAGCAACGCGAATGAGACGAATATTTTCCGCACGCATAAGTTTTGCCATTTTGCTCGCTCTCGCCCTCGTTGGCGGCTATTTCATCAGCCTATCTGAACCCCAGCAGGCACAAGCGGATCCGAAAAGGGAGGCTCCAAATTACAAAGGCTCGTTTGAGAAGTTCTCGAAGCCAGACTCTTTGACCGCCGAAATACGGAGTCGTTCGTCCGAAGTTGTTAGGGTAAAGTTCAAGAACTTCGAACAGATGGAAATGGTCGGCCGTTTTGGAAAGGTGATCGAGGACCTCGGCTCGTCAGCGATCATTTCGACAAAACGTTCGGCTGAACTTTCGCGTGCGGGTTATGAATTCACTAGGCTGGAGACGACGATAAATCTACCCGGTGCAAAATTTGATCCGCTCGCGACACCACCGGCTGAGACTATCGCTCCTAGAGCGGAGCTCGAAGGTGGCGGCGACTATTTCGTAGTTCAGTTCGGAACGACGACTTCGGATGAACTATTGAACAGCCTCCGCGATGCGGGCGTCGAAGTGATCCAATATGTTCCCCATCAAGCTTTCTTCGTTTACGGCGATAGTGAAGCGATCAGCAAAGTCGCCGGTCACTCGCGGGTTCGCTGGGTCGGCCGTTATTTGCCGGAACAGAAGGCTTCGAGTTCCTTAGAAGCGTTCGTGATTGAAAATAAGAGTGAAAAGGCCAGATTTGACATAGCGGTGTTCAAGCGCGAGTCAGTTGGACAGTTTTCAAATCGTTTTCGCGAGATTGTCAATGGTCGAATCCTACACGAGAGCATTCTATCAAATAACTACTTCAACGTTTTGCAGGTAGAGGTTACGGTTGAGGATATTGCAAGTTTGCTTGCTTTATCCGGTGTTGTTCGAATTGACCCTTTTGTAACACCGCTGGCCGAGGATGAACGATCCGCACAAATAGTTGCGGGAAATTTTTCAAGTTCGACGATGCTTAACGGCCCTGGTTATAACCCACTTGGTCAATTTAGCGTTGATGGATCGGGTGTAACGGTCTCCGTTGTAGATACTGGCGTGTCGATACCCGGAGCTGGTGGTTTCTATATTACATCAACGAATACGATCAATGCGGACCTTGGCGGAGCTTCGCCTGGTTCAACTGGTCACGGTCATAGTGTGGCTACGATGATCGCTGGATCGCTCCCATTTGGAACGCTGGATAGCCAAGGCTATGCCTATGCAATGGGCGTGGCTCCGAAGACTAGCCTCATCAATATCCCCTATCTTCTTTCAGGTTATGGAGGAAATGCTGCTAAAACTTCAAATGATACCGTAACTACACTTGGGACGAACGGTATCCGGGGATCAATATCAAATAACAGTTGGGGGTCGGGATTGAACGGCAACAGCTATGATTCTTTTGCCGCTCAGTACGATGGTTTTGTCCTTGACGCCTCTTTCGCAGAAAGTATAGACCCGTTACTTGTGGTTTTCTCAGCTGGGAACGATGGTACCGCCGGGATGACAAGGCCTAAGATGGCTAAGAATCCGATTGCCGTTGGTAACTCCGAGAATTTGCGTAGCGAAATATTGGGCACTGGTGCCGACAACATCGAAGACTTGAGATCTTCGTCTGGCCGAGGGCCGGCTTTTGCTGGTCGAATAAAACCAGATATAACCGCCCCAGGAACTGCAATTGCGAGTGGAAACGGGACATCGGCGACATGCAATATCGATGCGTTTCATTGTTCCGGAAGCGGAACTTCGTTCGCTGCACCGCAGGTAGCAGGAGCGGCTGCCTTGTTTACGCAGTATTGGAAGGAACGGAACGCGGGGCAGTATCCGCGGCCGTCTTTGATAAAGGCATCGATCATCAGCAGCGGTCAAGAGATGAACGGCCTGACGACAAATCTTCTTTCGATCCCTAACGGCAACGAAGGCTGGGGCCGCATGAACATGCGTTTGATGATGAACACAGGCGTGCCGATGAAGCACGTAAACGAATCGCATGAGTTCACTACGCCCGGGCAATCAGTGGTCTATTCGGGTAATGTGTCCGATCCAACGAAACCGGTTCGATTCACGCTGACGTGGTCTGACCCACCGGGCGTTGCTGATCCGGCGTTGGTCAATAACCTCGACTTAACCGTTCAGGTTGGAGCAAACACCTATCGCGGAAATGTTTTCGCTTCCGGCGTATCAGTGACCGGCGGAGCAAACAGTACGATAGACAACGTCGAAAATATCTTCCTTGGAACAGGAATTCCGGCTGGAACGCCGGTGACGATCACGATCGGCGCAACCGCACTAAATGGCGATGGCATTCTCGGGAACGCGGATGCGACCGATCAGCATTTTTCATTGGTCGCATACAACTTCGCCGAACCGAATACCTCGACCCCTGCTCCTTATGATTTCACCGGCGACGGTAGAACCGATCTAGCCATATATCGTCCTTCATTGGGTGAATGGTGGTATAGCTCGACCGAGGCTGGCGGCGGCAGCGGTGTTGTTCAGTTTGGCACGCCGACTGACGTGATCGTTCCCGGCGACTATACCGGCGACGGAAAGACAGATTTCACTCTGTTCCGTCCCGCGACTGGCGAATGGCTCGTGCTTCGCAGCGAAGATCTTTCATATTTTGCTTTCCCGTTCGGATCTGCAGGTGACGTTCCTTCAGCCGGTGATTTTAACGGCGACGGGCGTGCGGATCACGCGCTGTTCCGTGCAAGTAGCGGAACTTGGTTCATTCAGATATCGGGCGGAGGAGTTCAAGTACAGTCATTCGGAATCCCGGGCGACTTACCGTCAGTTGGGGACTACGACGGCGATGGCCTTGCCGATGTTGCGATCTATCGGCCAAATGGCGGTAGCGGAAGCGGCGAATGGTGGATCAATAGAAGTTTATTGGGTGTTATCGCATTTCCGTTCGGCTCCTCGACTGATCGCGTAGTTCAGGGCGATTACACCGGGGACGGCAAGACCGATTCCGCTATCTGGCGGCCTTCGACCGGGTTCTGGTACATACTTCGCAGCGAGGACAATTCGTTTTTCGGTTTCCCATTCGGAACGGCTGGGGATGTGCCGATTCCGGGCGATTACGACGGCGACGGTGCGTATGACAGTGCTGTCTTTCGGCCGTCAACGAATACGTGGTTTATGCAGCGTTCGACCGCCGGAACGCTGATCACAACCTTTGGAATAACCGGCGATAAGCCCGTTCCGAGCGCGTTTGTCAGGTAAGAACGATCGGCCCTAATTGCTGGCTTGATTAAAACGAAAAGGACACGCTTTTGCAAAATGCAGAGCGTGTCCTTTTCGTTCATTGAGTTGATATGTTCACCGAACTTCAAAGTTCTTGATCTCGGTCGCGAGATCGCGTTCGAATCGTTCTTTGTCCGCTTGTGCCGTCTTGCGTTCGGTCTCGATCGCTTCCAGCCGCGATTCCTGATCGTTCGCCTTTGCGATGTATCTTGCGATCAGAGTTTTGGCTTCAGCGGTTTTTGAAAGTGCTTCGATGTTTTCGCGAAATCTTGCTTGGTCTTGAGTGATCGAAGCGACTTCGACAGTAAGCGTTTGCATTCTTTGCGCGACCAGATTGATACTTCCGCGCAGCTCGAGCAATTTCTCAAGCCGTTGACGGGTTGCCGCATCAATATACCGGCGGCTGATAAACAGATCCAACTGCTCTCTCGAAAATGATGAAAGCTGATACGCGTCCATCTGGCCAAGCTGTTCGATCACCGGCACGGCCACTGTCGCAAACGGTTGAAGTTCGACCCGGAAACGGTAGTAGCGGTCGGTCACGGTTTCCGGCTTTGCCGAAGTTTCCGAAAGTCCCCAGCGGTCTCGCAAAGGATGTTCGATGTAAACCGTTTTGACGCGATCGGTCTGGTTGCTGAGTGTGTATGTCTTTGCGTCTTGCCGGAAATAGTGTGCCTGAAAAACGCCATTGATGACTTTGATCAATTGAACAGGCCGAAGATCGGTTTCAGACGTGGTGCTG
>JBGTKQ010000172.1:0-9318 GCA_041744555.1 Pyrinomonadaceae bacterium | reverse complement strand
GAAGCGGAATCGTCGATCTCGCCGCCGGGAAGAAGCTTTCGCGTGATGTTATTTACCGCAGCTAGAAGCGTCGGCGGGATAGATTCGACGATCGACCAAAGCGTCGGCGTCGTTTCTTTTTCGGGTTGTATAGACGAACGTGCATAGATCGCTTGGTTGCACATCGTTGCTATCTCAAGCATGCGGTTTGGCTCGAGTGCCGCGTTTCGAATGCGGAGAATCGCAACCGCGTCCGTTGGATCTTCCAATCCGCTGAACGACCACGTCACCTGCTTTTCTTCATTGAGCGTGATCGTTTCCGAAACAGCTCGCAGTTCGCGTTCGAGCTCATTCCGACTCGTAAACGGACGCAGGTCAGCGAACCGCTCAACGCCCATCGGCGTCTGTGCATTGCGGCTGACCAGCTCAAGGAGCTTTGCGTATTCCAACGTTTCTAACGAAAAGGCCACTTCACTCTCTCACTCGGATTTCCGGACTTGATACATGCTTGGCAGAAGTTCCGAATCCGTTGAAGCAGACGGCGTTTCGATCTCCGAAAGCGGAATTCCGAGGTCCTTCTCATCATCCTCACCAAGCTGGCTGAGTTCGCGGTATTCGTCTTCCCAAAGGTCTGCTTGAGCTTCTTCTACCGTTGCGAATTTAAGAAGCCGACCGTCCATATCAAAAACGTCGGCGGTACCATCTTCATAGACCCGCATTCGGGCCCAGTTCAATGACGGAAAGCTGCATGTCATTAACCACCATTCGGTTCTTGATATCATTCGCCTACTTTCACGCCTTTCCAAAACGCCAGGTAGCCTTTGATGTTATCGGCGTCGGGTTTCGTTTCCGGGTAATACCAGGCGGCGTCTTTGTTGGTTTCGCCGTTTACAACGACGTCGTAATAACTGGCGGTGCCTTTCCATCCGCAGACGGTGTGCGTCTGGCTTGGCTGGAAGAACTCTTTCTTGATCGAATCGGCAGGGAAATAATGATTTCCCTCGACCACGATCGTGTCATTGCTTTCGGCGATAGTTTCGCCATTCCATGTTGCTTTCATAATTTAACCTATAAACCTTGCTCGTACGTCTGGCGTCGGCATCATGCACGCGTCTTGCTTGCCAAAGAGCCTGTATCTGTTCTTCGCGAACAGCTTATACGCCAGATCGCGAAGCGGCTTTGGCACGACGACAAAGGCGTATGCCAGTTTCCAGATGCCATCGAGGTTTCTTGCGATCTGCAAAGCTGCCGACGAATATGTATAAACCTTTTCGCCCTCGACCACGATGACCGAATCCGTAGATGCTTTATCGATGCCGTGTTTCGCGATCAATTCCTCGCCGATCTCCGACTGCAGCGGTGCGAATCTAAAATAACCGGCCTTGTCTCGTTCGATAACGAAATTTACCGAAGCGTTGCAAAAGTTACACACGCCGTCAAATAGCACGATCGCTCCCATATTAAAATTCTACCGCAATTTTCGGATAGATTTCAGATTCGGGTGCGGATAAACTCCAAGAGATGGAAACGGAAGCATATTGGAAAGCGGTTACGGCGAACGATGCACGGTTTGACGGAGTCTTTTTTCTCGGCGTAAAGACGACGGGAATATATTGCCGGCCATCGTGCCGGGCGAGAACTCCAAAGCGTGAGAACGTGGCGTTTTTCCCGACGACGGAATCGGCGGAGAAGTTCGGACTTCGTGCGTGCTTACGTTGCAAACCGCAAGAGATAAAAGGCGTTGACCCACAGATCGTGAAGCTCCTGAAAGCGTGCGAACTGCTGGGAAAAGAGGATGCGATCGATCTGAAACTGCTTGCAGAGGAACTCGATCTGAGCCCGTTCCATCTGCAAAAGAGTTTCAAAGATGTGTTTGGCGTGAGCCCGAAGAAATATTCCGAGTTGAAAAGAATGGAACGATTTAAGAACGAACTGAAAAACGGCAGCGACGTTACAACGGCGATGTACGACGCGGGGTTTGGTTC
Source organism: Pyrinomonadaceae bacterium (assembly GCA_041744555.1). Taxonomy (GTDB): domain Bacteria; phylum Acidobacteriota; class Blastocatellia; order Pyrinomonadales; family Pyrinomonadaceae; genus OLB17. The sequence continues at coordinate 7,354 of JBGTKQ010000172.1, read as the reverse complement.
GAGCAGCAGGCTTTACGAGAAAGCTTCCGAAACGCTTGGGATGACGCCGACCGAATACAAGAAAGGCGGAAAGGGAATGAAGATCAACTACACGATCACCGACTGCGAGCTTGGCCGGATACTCGTTGCCCGCACGATAAAGGGCCTGTGCAACGTCGCGTTTGCCGATGATGACGACGAGCTTGTGAGCAACCTCAACCACGAATTTCCGAACGCCGAGATCTTAAAGGACGCGAGCGTCTTGAAAGGTTTTGTTGACGAAATACTCAAGCATCTCTCCGGCGAAAAGAAGCGGCTCGACCTGCCGCTCGATATTCAGGCGACGGCGTTTCAGATGCGTGTTTGGGACTTTTTGCGAAAGATACCTTACGGCGAAACGATCACCTATTCGCAGCTTGCAGAACAGCTCGGCGACAAAAATAAGGTCCGTGCAGTCGCCCAAGCTTGTGCCAACAACCGCATCGCCGTCGTCATCCCCTGCCACCGCGTCGTCGCCAAAGACGGCAAACTAACCGGCTACAAATGGGGCGTCGAGAGAAAGAAAGCTCTGATCGCCAAAGAAAATTCGTAGACGCTTTTCTCTGCAGCTTGCTGCCACGTTGTGCGGCGAAGCTTGCTTCGCCGCTTTGCGTTAATAGTTCCGGGCTTGCCCGCGATCATCGGGAGGTTTCCCGTAGGTGTTGGGAGGTTTCCTGAAGGCGTCGGGAGCTTTCCCGACGGTGTTGGGAGTTTTCCCAAAGGTCCTGGGAGTTTTCCCGAAGGTTCCGGCGAATTGGGAAATTGAACTTTTCGATCGACTGTAAGTTTTTGTAAATGAATTCAAAACTTCGGGCGGTCCGTTTTGCGCTGATGAAACTTTTCTATTATCCTCTGCGTAAAGATTCCGTTCCTAATTTCACCATTCAAGTCTTGTTTATGAGAATAAAGCTCGTTTTGTACGCTTTTGCGGCAATCGGTTTGCTCCTTTCGGTTTCCGCGTTTGGGCAATCTATGGCGATTACTAACGCACGGATAGTCACGGTGTCCGGTGTGGCGATCGAAAAAGGCACGGTCGTTATCCGCGACGGTTTGATCGAAGCGGTCGGCGCGAACGCCAAGGTTCCGGCCGATGCCTTTACTATCGACGGTACAGGCCTGATGATCTATCCCGGTTTTATTGATTCGCTGACTAACCTCGGGCTCGCGGCACGCCCTGCGGCGGCTCCCGGACAAGGTGGCCCTGGCGGCGGTCAAGCGGCTGCGGCCGCTGTCGCCCAGGCAAACCCCTCGAACTCGAACTATCCGGCGGGATTTCGTCCGGAATATACGGTCAGCGATGAGTTAAGAGCAGGCGAAACGCAGTTCGATTCGGTGAGAAACGCCGGATTCGCAACCGTTCTGACAACGGGCCGCGAGCGTATCTTCACCGGACAATCCGCGTTGATAAACCTCGCGGGCGAAAACGTTTCGGATATGACCGTCCGAAGTCCGGTCGCTCTACACATTTCGTTTGGCACGATCCCGGGTACGTATCCCGGTTCGCTGCTCGGGACTTTTTCGGCTCTGCGGCAGATGTTCAACGACGCGAAACGCCACGACGAAATGCTGAAGATGTACGCAAAGGACCCGCGAGGAATGCGGCGTCCGGCGGCGGATAAGTCGCTCGAAGCGATCATCCCGGCGGTAAATCGCCAGATGACGGTGATATTTAGTGCGAACAATGAGAACGAGATACGTAGGGCACTCGACCTCGCCAAAGAATACAACCTGAACGCTATGATCGCGGGCGGACACGGTGCGACGCAGTTCATCAGCCGTCTGAAGGAACAGAATGTGCCGGTGCTTTTCTCGCTGAACTTTCCAAAGCGGACCGCTGCCGTGTCGCCGGACGCCGATCCCGAGTCGATGGAAACGTTGAGGTTTCGTGCGGAAGTGCCGAAGATCGCGGGCAAGCTTGCGGCGGCGGGCGTGAAGTTCGCGTTCCAAAGCGGTGGTGCCGCGACCAATAACGACTTTTTGGCGAACTCAGTAAAAGCTACAGAAAACGGATTGTCGAAAGACGCCGCTGTTCGTGCGATGACGCTCAGTTCGGCCGAGATATTCGGTGTTGCCGATCGGTTAGGTTCGGTCGAAGTCGGAAAGATCGCGAATCTGACATTGGTAAAAGGCGATCTATTCAGTAAGGACAAGTCGATCTCGCACGTTTTCATCGACGGAAAAATGTTTGAGATCAAGGCTCCTCCAACGCCGCCAAGCCGCCCCGCCGGCGGACAGGGAACTGGCGGCGGAGCAAATCCATCTGCCTTACCGATTGTCGGTGGAACCTATTCAATTACGATACAGGCTCCGGGCCAACCGCTGACCGGAACTTTGAATTTGACCCAGCAAGGCAGTGAGTTGACCGGAACGATGGTCACGGAACTTGGGACCACGACGATCAAGGATGGTCGTGTTACGGCGACAGGGATCAGCTTCGCGGGTTCGGTGAACTTCGGCGGCCAGGCGATCGATTTCACGGTAATGGCAACCGTTACCGGAAGCACACTTTCCGGCACAGTCGATTCGCCGCAGGGAGCCATCCCGATAACCGGCACGAAGAATCCATAGTGTTTACGAATTAGAGAACAGTGATTATGAAACGCATAATTTTCAGTTTGATCGCAGCCATTGCTTGCTGCACGTTCGTTTTCGGCCAGAATAGCGGCGAAGTGGTTATAAAGAACGCAACCGTCTTGACCGCGGCTCGTGGAACCTTAACCGAAACCGACATTAGCATCCGCAATGGCAAGATCGCACGGATCGGGAAAAATCTCCCGGTCGGCGCCGGAGCAAAAGTTATTGACGCTACCGGAAAGTTTGTCACGCCGGGGATCATTGATGCTCACTCGCATTCGATGCTGAGCGCGATCAACGAAGGCTCGCTTGCCGTAACGTCGATGACCGACGTTAAGGATATGCTCGACCCGAAGGACATTGCTATTAAGCGGGCTCTTGCGGGCGGTGTTACCAGTGCTTTGCTTTTACACGGTTCGGCGAATCCGATCGGCGGACAAAGTGCGACGATCAAGTTCAAATACGGCCGTCCGGCGGAGGACTTCCTTATCGCCGACGCACCCCCGGGAATTAAGTTCGCTCTTGGTGAAAACGTGAAGCGTTCGAGCCAGGTGATCACCCAACCCGGCCAATCGTTCCGATATCCGCGAACCCGAATGGGCACGATGGAGGTTATCCGCGATGCCTTTCGCCGAGCACGCGATTACAAACAGGCTTGGGATGATTTCCGTGCGAAGAAAACAAAAGTGCCGCCGCGTGTTGATGAAGAATTGCAGCCGCTGGTCGAAATACTGGAAGGGAAGAGGATCGTTCATTGCCACGGTTATAGATCGGATGAGCATTTGAACATCGTCAAGATCGCTGACGAGTTCGGCTTTACGATCGGTACTCTTCAGCATGCGCTTGAGGCATACAAGATCGCACCGGAAGTCGCGAAACATGGTGCCGGCGTTTCGATCTTTGTCGATAGCTGGAGCTACAAACTCGAAGCCTACGACAACACGCCGTACAACGCGTACATTCTGTGGAAAAATGGTGTGGTCGTTTCGATCAACTCTGATTCCGATGAAAGAATGAGACGGCTAAATCTGGATGCGGCTAAAACGATGAAGTTCGGCGGCGTCCCGGAAGAAGAAGCATTGAAGATGATCACGCTGAATCCGGCGAAACATCTTGGGATCGACAAGCGGACTGGTTCGATCGAGCAGGGCAAAGATGCCGATATCGTTATCTGGACCGAACATCCGTTTTCGCCATATTCGCGGCCGGATATAACGATGATAGAAGGCGAGATATTTTTTGATCGTGCACAGGATATTCTTTTCCGTCAGCAACTCGCAAAGGAACGCGAAGAGTTGGAAAAGCTTGAAATGAACAAAGCTCCTGGTTCAGGCGGAACTCCTCCGGCTCGGCCGGCGGAACGACGCGTCGAAGACCGCGATGAACATGAGCTTGATGGTATCGGAGGCAACCGATGACAATTTCAAAAGCTATTACATCAATGATTAATAGAATTCTTCATCTGTGTTTATCTGTGTTCATTTGTGGACTGACGTTTTCCGTATTTGCCCAGGCCGACGGTTCACAGCAGAACAGAACCGGAAAAGCCGGAACCTTTGCGATCGTCGGCGCACGGATTGTTACTGTATCGGGCGCTGTTATCGAAAACGGTACTGTCGTTATACAAAACGGCAAGATCACCGCCGTCGGTGCAGGAGCGTCGGTTCCCGGCGGTGCCGAGCGGATCGACGGTAAGGGCCTTTCGGTCTATCCGGGAATGATCGACTCAGCCACCGGAATGGGCCTTGCTGAAATAGGCCAAGGGGCGAACGCAACGGTTGATATCGCCGAGATCGCAGCGAATAACGCAAACGCAAAGGCGTTCCTTGGTGTAAATCCGCATTCGTCGCATATCAACGTCACCCGCGTAAATGGCGTTACGACGGTGATGTCCGCTCCCCGCGGCGGTATTATCGCCGGACAAGGAACGGTTATCAACCTCAACGGTGCGACGCAAGGCGAAATGGCGATCGTGCCGGAAGCGGCGCTTGTCATTAATTTTCCGCGAATAACTCAAGGCGGTGGATTTGGCGGATTTGGCGGCCCGCAGGTTGATTTCAACGAAGCGATCAAACGTCGCGACACTCAGATAGAAACGTTGAAGAAACAGTTCACCGATGCGATGAACCATGGCCGGGCGATGGAAGCTTATTCGAAGGACAAGTCGTTGCCGATGCCGGCGACCGATCTCGCACTCGAAGCGATGCTTCCCTTTGTTCGTGGGCTTAAACCGATCGTGTTCACCGCCGAACGCGAGCGCGATATTAAAGCCGTTTTGAAGTTCGCCACCGATATGAAGGTGAAGGGAATTCTTGTCGGCGGACAAGAAGCCTGGAAGGTCGCAAGTGAACTAAAAGCGGCGAATGTTCCGGTTATCTTCACACACATTTATAGTCTGCCGGTTCGCGAAGATGACGAGTATGACTATCTTTTCGCCGGTCCGGGCAAATTGCAGGCAGCAGGTGTGAAGTTTGCGATCGCGACCGGTGACACAGGTGCCGAGAACCGCGATCTTCCGTACCATGCGGGACTCGCCGGTGCATATGGTTTGCCAAAGGAGGAAGCGTTAAAGGCCGTTACGCTTTACCCGGCACAGATACTTGGCGTGGCTGATCAGCTTGGTTCGATCGAGGTCGGAAAGATGGCGAACGTCGTTGTTACCGACGGCGACATCCTCGATCCGCGAACCAACGTCAAACACGTATTCATCGCGGGTCGCCTGATCCCGCTAACGAGCCGCCACACTGATCTGTTTGATAGTTTCAAGGATCGGAAGTAAGCGAAACAAGGCAGAAACACGACCGGTAGGGAGTGCGCCCGATCGCAACAGGGCACCCTCGCTACCGCTCAGGTTTCAGCCGGTGATCGTCGCTGATTCCGTTTCGCCGAAGGCGGAGACGGAGCCGTCGCGGAAGCGCCAGCGGAGCATATAATGGGCCATTTTGCCGGCGTCGGCTGGATCGTACTCCATCAGGTACGGCGTCTTGGCGTCGAGCGTCAGAAACGTGCAGTCCTTCTCGTTTCCGGGCGGCACTTCGCCGAGTTTCACCCAAATTTCACAGCCCATCACGCCACGCGGTTTTCGCTTGTTGCCTAACGCGGCCGCGTCCGTCCACGAGATGGTGTGCCGCAGACGCTCGCTCGTATCGACAGCACCGGCGGGACCTGTCGCGTTTGACGGAGCGGCTCCGCTCGAAGCCGGGATCCCGAGATTCGACATGTCCGATTCCTTCACCTTGTTCGCGTTCGCGATGTTCCGAATGCTCCTGATCGCCGCCTCAAGCTCCATTCGCGAGGCCTCTTTCGTGCTCGTCGCCGACTTCGCCGCCGCCTGTGCCGCCACGTGTGCGGTCAGGTCGCCGTCAAACGTCGTCACCAACGTCGAAAGCGCCGTCACCACGCCCGCCGTCGATGCATAAACCGTCGGGTCCGGCGTCATCGCCGCAATAACCTGCTGCGCAATTGTGATAAGCTCCGCATCCGAAGCTGCACTTAAAGAATCTGGCATTACTTTGTACCTTCCTTTTTTTGATTTAGGCCAGTAGTTCCAAGCAGATACGGTGATTGCGGGAGCAACTGACGCAAGTCTTAGACGATGCCCCTCAAAGATTTTGCTGACGCCCGCAACATTTTTTGCGTCACCCTCAAAAGAAAAAGCACCAGCCTTCAAACAAAAAGCACCTGCCTTTTTAAAAAAGGCAACAGCCTTAAAAGAAAAAGCACCCGCTTTCAGAAAGGAAGCACACGCCTTAAAGCAAATAGCACCAGCCTCTAACCAAACGGCTCTTGCCTTTGGTCTTGATTCTTGCGGCTTGCCGCCACGTTGTGCGGAAAAGTTTACTTTTCCGGCTTGCTCTCCATTTATCTGTGCGGCTTGCCGCCGATGATCGCGGGCAAGCCCGGCTGTTCGGTCAGCCTGCCGGCGAAGCAAGCTTCGCCGCACAACATAGCGGCAAGCCGCAAGACCTAAGTAGCTTGCGAAGCATTGCTTTTATTCTTACGAATACCAGAGTTGCATCAGGAAACTGCCTACGACGTAGTAGATCATCGGCACGGAGGCAACAAGGGTCAAAATCTTCCAGAATTTCGTCGGTTGGCTATTGCGGCTTGCACTAAAAGTTCTTATACCGAAACCAATTGTAATTACGAAACTAAGAAACAAGCCGAAAAAGCCACTCAAAACCATAAAATACCATGACCGCATACCAATACTCGTGCCGAATAGGAGAAGAACCGGCAGAAGTATGAAGAAAAGCGGTAGCGAAGCCAGAACGATGCAAGCGCGTCGGATAAATCTATCAATCTTGTGACTTAAAGAATCGGAGGAATCTGGATCGACAGGTCTTTCTGACTCTTGCGGGACTTCCTCGCCGTCAGGGAAGGCATCCGCATCCAGAGGTTTATTCGGCCGGTAAAGCCGGACCTCGCAGGACCGCATCGATCCTAAGGTGCCTTGATGCTCTAACAAGCCGTCTTCTGCTAATTTTGTAATGCGCTGAGAATAAAAGATATCAGGAATACCTCGGAAAGCGGACGACGGATCATTCATCACTTCTCCGACGACCCGAGCGACCTTTTTGTATTCATAAGTGCAGGTTGATATTAAGTCCAAATCGAACCAATGAAGATCTTCCTCGGTAAGTTGATCGACGCGAGCTTGTTGCTCGTCCGTAAGCTCGCCATCCATTTCGATTAAGTCCTGTTCCACTTCAGCCTTCCGTTTTATCGTTTACGCCTTCTGAGGAATTTCTTCGCCGTCGGG